>VSQE01000018.1 GCA_009775705.1 Prevotellamassilia sp. | reverse complement strand
CCTCCTTCAAGCACGTCTCGCCCGCCGGAACCGCCGTGGGTCTGCCGCTCGACGAGACCCTGCGCAAAATCTATTTCGTCGACGACACGGAAGAACCGCTCTCGCCCGTCGCCTCGGCCTATGCCCGCGCCCGCGGCGCGGACCGCATGTCCAGCTACGGAGACTTCATCGCCCTGAGCGACCCCTGCGACAAGGCTACGGCGCTGCTCATCAAGCGCGAGGTGTCGGACGGCGTCATCGCTCCCGGCTTCACCCCCGAGGCTCTCGAAATACTGAAGGCCAAACGCAAGGGCACGTACAACATCATACAGATTGATCCGGACTACCGCCCCGCTCCCATCGAGCACAAACAGGTGTTCGGAGTGACCTTCGAGCAGGGACGCAACGAGATAGACCTGACGGGCGACAGCCTTTTCGAGAACATCCCCACACGGAACAAGGACTTCCCCGAAGCCGCCCGCCGCGACCTCATGATCGCCCTCATCACCCTGAAATATACGCAGAGCAACTCCGTCTGCTACGTGAAGGACGGACAGGCCATCGGCATCGGGGCCGGACAGCAGAGCCGCATACACTGCACCAGGCTGGCCGGACAGAAGGCCGACATCTGGTGGCTGCGCCAGCACCCGAAGGTGATGGGCCTGCCTTTCGTGCCGGGCATACGCCGGGCCGACCGCGACAACACCATCGACATCTACATTTCCGAAGATCACGACGATGTGCTGGCCGAAGGCGCATGGCAGCAGTTCTTCACCGAACGCCCCGAGGTGCTCACGCGCGAAGAGAAGAAGGAATGGATTGCCCTGAACAAGGGCGTTTCCCTCGGTTCGGACGCCTTCTTCCCCTTCGGCGACAACATTGAGCGCGCCCACAAAAGCGGCGTGGCCTACGTGGCACAGGCCGGCGGATCGGTGCGCGACGACCATGTCATCGCCACCTGCGACAAATACGGCATCGCCATGTCCTTCACCGGCATACGCCTGTTCCACCATTAAAAAAACGGCCGCCCACCATGAGAAAAGCAGACGACCGGGAAATCACCCAGGCCATGACCGGCGGAATCGTCTTCAAGGGCGCGAAACTCAAAGCCGCCCCCAAAGAGGACAAGGTCAGGACAAAAGCCAAGAAGAAGACTTACGTCACCGGCCAACACGGCTCAGGTGCCGCCAAGAAGAAGGCGGAAATCCGCACCCGCCGGGCCAACCGGCACAAAAACAAGTAATAGACGGAATCCGCCGCATCCACCCTCTCCCAAAAAAGAAATCCGGACTGCAGGACTTTCCAACACGGAAAGCCTCGGTCCGGATTTTGTTTTTCCTTCCGCAACAGATACAGAGCACGGATCAGTCGAAACGGATCACCCGGGCGGGCTGGATGCGCGATATCATGAAACTTGGAACGATGAGTGCCAGCACCGTAATGAACAGGGTAGCTGCGTTCAGCCCCAGAATCCACCATACATTGAATTCCACGGGAACAGCATCCACATAGTAGGTAGCGGGATCCAGACGAACCAGCCCCCAACGGCTCTGCGCCCAGATAACGGCCAGCCCGACGGCATCGCCGATGAGCAGACCGCGGCCCACTATCATGGCGGCAAACCACAGGAAGATATGCCGGATGCGCGTGTTCGTGGCTCCCATCGCCTTCAGCACCCCGATCGTATTCGTACGCTCCAGAATGAGAATCAGCAGTCCGCTCACCATCGTGAAACCGGCCACGCAGACCATCAGGACCAGAATGATGAGCACATTGAAATCCAGCAGTTCCAGCCACGTAAAGACAGAGGCCACCCGCGGGTTCTCCTTGATGCTGAGGGCCGAATAGGAGGCTCCGTTACGGTCTGTCGTGCCGTTGACGACACGCGCCACGCGCACCTGCATTTCGTCCAGACGGTCGAAATCATCGAACGAGAGTTCCAAGGCCGAACTCTGGTCCGGCTCCCAGCCGTTGAGCCGCCCCACAGTATAAATGTCCGTGATGACGAACAGCTTGTCATACTGCGAAAGATTGGTCCGGTAGATGCCGGCAATCTCGAAACGCCGCATCTTCACCGTGTTCTCAAAGAAATAGGCATAAACCCTTCCGCCTACTTTCAGGCCCAGCGCGTCCGCCTGCATCTGCGAGATCAGTATCTTGTTGGTGGAAGCGCTGTCGGTGAAGACCGGCATCTCGCCTTCCACCAGATTCTCCCGGATGAAATTCAGGTCGTAGTCCTGTCCCACTCCTTTGAGCGCCACTCCCTGAAAACTGTCTTCGGTTTTCAGAATGCCCATCTTGCCGCTCACACGCTGCACACGGGCCACACCGGGGATGTGTCTCACCTTGTCGATGAAGGCGGCATCCGTCACAATGGGATAGCTCTCGGGAGAAGTACAGGACTTGAGGTCCAGAATTTCCATCTGCGAGGCAAAACCCGTCAGTTTGCGGCTCACCTCACTTTGGAAACCTTTCACCATACACAGAGAAAGGATCATCACGACCAGCCCCAAAGCAACTCCCGCCGTCGCGATGCGGATAGCGGGAGCGGAAGCCTTTCTCTTGTTCTCCTTGTTGCCGCTACGAAAGAAGCGGCGGGCTAAAAACAGATTCATCTCGCCGGTGCGTCGTTTGCCGCGTTCAGGGCATTATAAGTTTCAAGAGCCTTGCGCAGCACCTCCAGCGCCCGCGTCAGGTCGTCCTTGTTCAGCACATAGGCGATGCGCACCTGATCGCGGCCGGCACCGGGCGTGGTATAGAATCCGGCAGCGGGAGCCATCATCACCGTCTGTCCCTCATATTCAAAATCGGTCAGACACCAGGCACAGAACTTCTCGGCATCGTCCACCGGAAGTTTCGCCACCGTATAGAAAGCCCCCATCGGAATGGGCGAATACACTCCGGGGATGCGGTTGAGGCCATCGATGAGGCATTTGCGTCGCTCCACGTATTCATCGTAGACCTCACGGCTGTACTCCTCCGGCTCGTCTAACGAGGCCTCGGCCACCAGCTGGCCGATGAGGGGGGGACTGAGACGGGCCTGACAGAACTTCATCACGGCCTGACGCACTTCGGCATTCTTCGTGATGAGGGCGCCGATGCGGATGCCGCACTCGCTGTACCGCTTGGAGACGGAATCAATCAGGACAACGTTGTTCTCGATTCCTTCGAGATGGCAGGCCGAGATATAAGGCGACCCTGTATAGATAAATTCGCGGTATACCTCGTCGGAAAAGAGATAAAGGTCGTACTTCCTGACGAGATCGCGGATCTGGTTCATCTCCCTGCGGGTATAGAGATAGCCCGTGGGGTTGTTGGGATTGCAGATCAGGATGGCACGGGTGCGCTCGTTGATCAGCTCCTCGAACTTCTCCACTTTCGGAAGCGAGAAGCCTTCCTCTATCGTGGTGGCTATGGTACGGATACGCGCACCCGCCGAGATGGCGAACGCCATGTAGTTGGCATAGGCCGGCTCGGGCACAATGATTTCGTCGCCGGGATTCAGACAGGAGAGAAAGGCGAACAGCACCGCCTCGGAACCTCCGGCCGTGACGATGATGTCGTCCGCCGACAGGTGGATGTTGTACTTCTCGTAATAACGGGTCAGTTTCTCGCGGTAGCTCTTGAATCCCTGACTGGGGCTATATTCCAACACGGTACGGTCAATGTGACGCAACACGTCAAGACCGGCTTCGGGCGTAGGCAAATCGGGCTGGCCGATATTGAGATGGTAGACATGCACTCCCCGCTCTTTGGCGGCAGCCGCCAACGGGGCCAGCTTGCGGATGGGCGAAGCCGGCATCTCAACGGCACGTTCTGAAATCTTGGGCATTTCTTTCTTTTTTAAGTAACGGTGACAAATTTACTACTTTCCGTTGAAAGGCGGACTTCTAATTGAAGAAATTCCAGGAAAGTCCCAGCCGAATCACCATCTCGTTCAGCGGATAATGGGGCACCAGAAAAGGACGCCCGCCCGAAGAACGGTTGACATGGGATGCCATGAAGTAGAAGCGGGTGTGTTTCAGATGGAAATTGACATAGACGTTGACCACGGGATAATTGCCCACCTTGACACGCTCCGCGGGATCTTGCAGGCAGTACTGGCCGATAACGGGCGAGTATGTGGGAGCATAATATTCCGTGAAATACCGCAGGTCGGCGCCGAACTCGGTGCGCAGCACTTTGGCGATGCGGAACAGCAGATAGAGGTTGGTATATCCCGTGAAGGCCGGCAAGGGGCAGATGTCCTTGTCGGACGTGGCCTGATAGGTGAACTCGTTTTCCCAGTTGAGAATGCCCCAGCGGAAATCCTGCCGCAGCGTGGCGGAAAGGAGCTGTACGTTTTTGGAACTTTGGCGCACCCCTACGGAATGGAAGAACCGCCGCTCGTTGGTCTCGGGATCCGTTGCGGAGGTCAGCCCCTCGGCAAAGCTGGTATAGTTCTGCATCGTTTCCACATGTACGGCCAACTGTGTCTTGTTCCACGACAGCAGGCCCCCCACGCGGGTGCGGAACACATGGTCGAGGGAGTTGTCCCACCAGGCGTTGCGGGCATGGAAGTGCCGGAAATAGAAGGACGGCTGCTCGTTACGCACATATCCGTCCAGGCGCAGCCTCAGGGTGTCGCGCAACAGGGGGAAATTGAGATCGGCATTTCCCTCCACGTTGAACTCGCCCCAGTCGCTGCCCGTGGTGCGTATCTCGCCCAACAGGTTGTAGTGGAAAAGACGGCCCTGCTCCTTCATCAGCTGGGCACCGAGACTGAGATAGTTCTCGTGGAACTTCATGACATTTTTCCGTTCGTCGGGAAGCGTGAAACTTTCCAACTCGTGCCGCACGTAGAGGCGCAGGCCGGACTTCACCCATTTGTTGAAGCCCTCGCGCAGTTCGAGGGCCAGCAGATTCTCCACCCGCACGTTTTTCGTAAAGTCGTTGGCCGAATCGCCGGGCAGATAGTAACGGTCGAAATAGGTGCGGTTGTCGGCATTGGAGCGGAAGTTGGAAAGGAAGCGGCGGTTGTTGTGGTCCAGACGCAGCGTGTGGATGATGCCGGCCACGGGCACGAACTCGGAGACGAGCATGAGCGAGTCCTCCGCCACCTGCGCCGTATCGCGCAGCAAGCTGTCGGGACGGATGCCGATGCGGTTCATCAGCCGCCCGCCCGCGCCGGAGTTCCGGCGCACGACATTTCCTTCGGGATCGCGCCAGCGGGTAAAGCCGAGGCTGTATCTGTGGGTCAGAAAAAAGGTGTTCACATTCAGCTTGTTCCACGTCTTCTGCAAATTGACGGGCATATCGGCGGGGCTGTATTTCGTAGGGAAGCTCTCGGGGTTGGTCACGTAGGCATCATCCTCCACTCCTCCGTTCTCGGCATTCTTCAGGTGGTTGGCATAGTACATGGAGTGAAGCTGGTAGCGTTCTCCGATGTAGGAGCCGAAAAGGGTGCCGTCAAAATGGGCGGTAGACTGGTTCGCATAATAGCCGCGGCCGTAAAGATAGTCCAGCTTGAAGCCTATCCCCAACCGGCGGTTGACGTTCACGGCATAGACGGCCCGGATGCGGTCTTCGCCGTTCTGCTTGTTGCCGCATTCGTGATAGGTGATGTTCGTCAGCGGGGATTTGGTATTATAGAACAGCAGTTCGTCGGGCTGGGTGATGAAGAAGTCGTAAGGCCGCTGAAAGATGAACTGGCTGCCAAGCATCCCGTCCTGCCATTCGGTGAAGAGACGGCTCTGACGGGGCGCGCCGAGGTTGCCCGTGAAATTATAGTGTCCGCGCAAGCCGTCGGTAAAAGCCGTGTTCTGGAAGGCATGGGGCAGCGTGTCGGGCAGTGCGGGACGCACCATGCCGAAACGGCGGTCTACGGTCCACACGTAGGACCCTACCGGCACATCGACCTTCTCCACAGAGTCCTCTTCGGCCCAGTGGGAACGGTTCTCGTCGTCAAGAGGAGAGATCGGCATCTGCGCTCGCAAACGGGCAAAAGGACAGAGAAAAGCTATATATATAATAAGGAGTGGAATCTGCTTGCTCATAACGCGGCAAAGATACTATTTTTTGAGAGAATACGGAAAAAGCCTACCCATTATGACACATGTAAAAGAACCTTCGGACGGCAATAAAAGTGAAGACCAAGAGATATATGAAAACGATATCTAATATTCAGACACTTCCAATATTCCGATTCAGCACAAATTTACGGATATGACGATTAAAATAACCATAGCGCATATACCGACGATTCAACCATACACTATTCCGGCGAATCTTATAGGATTTGTAATGGCAAAGCAGACCTAAAAAAGAATTGAGAGATGCCCGTATTGCATACGGATTGTCTGAAAATTCCAACTTGTCAATCTTTGACTTCATCCGATGTAAGGATTTCCGGCTGACATAAACCCGATAAGGTTTGACAAAAGCCCCCAAAAACTCCACTCCATGACGCATAGGAATAATTTTTACTTTATGAGGATGAAGTTGTAAACCGAGTCTGGCTTTCAGAAAAATAAAAGATTCCTTCATTAATTGCCGCAATAACCGTTTGCTTCGAAATACGACAAAAGCATCATCTACATAACGACCATAATGCACCTCTCCACTGACAGATCGTAAAAAATCTTCAACATATCTATCAAAAACGTTCATATAGACATTACTGAACAACTGGCTCGTGAGATTTCCTATAGGCAATCCGCATCCTTTTGGGGCCAGGAACAAACTCTTAGAAGGCGGAAGAATATTCCAATCTTTCATATTTCCCCGGCGAATACAACCATCCGTAGGATCCAGCATGATAATTCTCCGAGACAAATACTCAACAAATGAAAAATCAATCTTTTCGCTCCAGAGTATTCCTTCTTTATCGCTTGGCCTGTAATATCCCTCTCGCAAAGAACCCAATACTATATCAAGCAACCGCTGACGGTCAATACTCATAAAATAGCCTTTTATATCCATTTTCAGCACATAAGTCTGCTGCTTATATTTCCCGGATACATCTTCTATATGCCGTCTCAGCCGTTCAATACCGTAATGTGTACCCTTTCCTTTCCGGCAACTGTAACTATCCTCTATAAAAGTCTGTTCAAAAAGTCCGCAAGTATAATTATAATAAAGATGGTGGACTATACGATCACGGAAATCCGCAGCAAACACTTCGCGCACTTTGGGATCGCGAATAATAAAACAAGTACTGGGAAGTGCTTCGTATGTCCTGTTCCACAAGTCATCACGCAGAGATACAAGATTCTCTTCCAGATTCATATCAAAAGCGATCAGATACCCCCGCTTTCGCTTGTGCCTTCGTGCATCCTTATAAGCACGAATGAGGTCTGCAAGCAATTGTTCCTTAGTCAGTCTGAAAGAAGAAGAGGACCGGTCTTCAAACATTTCCGTGTTATCCGGCGTACCTGCAAATGCTGCAACGGGGCGAACGCTAAAACCGTTGTTGCGGTTGTTGTTGTTCCAATTCCAGTTACCCGAATTGAAGTTCAAGTTGTAAGCGTTGTTCTCGTTGTCCGAATTGAGCGTACCCGACCAGTAGTAACCGTTCGAGCCGTAGTTGTTGAGATTATCATTCCAGCGGTTACCAGCCGCAGGCAAGAAATCTCGACAGTCATCTGTTATTTCTTCTTTTTCTGCCATTGCGCAATGTTTTTGTATGTTTTCTTGCGAATCACTTACTTTGGCAGACAGACTGTCTGAATTTGCCATCAGCACTCTACCGCAAACCGTGATTTGCGGTATTCCCGCCTCGGCACTGCCTTTTATCCGGTCCTCTTCTTTTTATTTTAACACTTTACGGCAACAGAGCGCTGCCATGCCACAAGCTGTTTGGAAATAGAAGCGATCGATTCCAACATCACACCATATTGTCCATCTGAAAATTGACGCATATCATGAAATAATCTTGTCAATATCCGGACTTCAACAAGTCTTTCACGCGCCAATTCTATATAGGAAATCTTGTCTGTCACTTTATTCGCATGATAAATAGCAATCATCACATCAAGAACCGCACGCTTGGCATCATTTCCCAATGAATAACGATAATCCCTTTGCATTCGCATAACACATGGAATTAACTGGGTCAGTAAAGAATAAGCAGTCTGATAAACAGGCAGTTTGGTGTAAATATTCGCATGTTTCAAACCGGCTCCCATTTTATAAAAGCCCGCTTCTTTTTTTCCCTGAGAATCCTTATCTGTCATGAATCATCCGTTTTATGTCCAACAGGAAAAGCATGCACTCTACAGGTGTCTTGCTCTCTACCGGAAACTCCGTTATACGACTTATCACGGTAACGCTCAAAGAGCGGGCATCCTTATCTTCTTTTTCTTTTGGCACGGTTATATCCGCAAGATCTGAAATTCTCTTCTTCCATTCTTCGAAACAAGGCAACATCCCGATCTCTTCATCCGACAAGCTTATTTCCGCCCAATCATCAACAACACAAAATTGTCTCTTTCCCGCCCAAGACTCAAGCGAAGACAAAGGGAAGCCGGCACTTACCACATCATATCCTACGATCTTTATATTTTTACGTTTCAACATACAATGACGGACGCACTCGTAAATTTTCATGGCACTTTGCTCGTATGCTTTCCAGAAAACACCTTCCTTATGAAGGAGTATTTTCTCCGGCGGAGAAGCCCTTACCTTTTCCAATACACTTTTTATGGTTGCCATTTTCAAAAAAATTTCGACCGGCTACGCCGGTTTCCTATTGCTTCGCAAAAATAATCAAATAATCAAATGGTGGTGGGACAAGCCCACCACTTTATTCTGCAACGGGGCGAACGCTAAAACCGCAGCTGCGGTTGCTGCTGTCCCAACCCCAGTAGCCCGAATAGAAGTACAAGCCGTAAGCGTAGTGCACGCGGTCCGAATTGAGCGTACCCGACCAGTAGTAACCGCCCGAGCCGTAGTTGCCGAGAGTACCATTCCAGCGGTAACCAGCCGCAGGCAAGAAAATGGAATTACCGTTGGGACCTGTTACACGAATACCATTTACGCCGTTCAGCCGGGTCCATTCGCGTGTACATTTGTCGCGCAGTTCCTTCATTTCGTCAAGCGACGGCATACGCCAAGGAACTCCCCACTTCGCACGTGCCACATCATACTCCGTACCGCTGATATCGTCACCGATATGGATCCAGCCGTTCTTGCTGTTGTAGTACAGGTAGGTGTCCGCATTATAGGCGGCACTCTCCTCCGTCTCGCCCCAGGCATAGTAGCCGCCACTTGCTTCGGGCTTGGAAGCGCCGACATTGCAGCAGGCCCATTTCGTGCCGCTGGGCAATCCCAAATCTATCAGGTGGGGATGATTGCCATCGGGACATTCCGCATACGCTTTAAGACCACCACTACCATTACTTCCCTGGCCGGGGAGATTGCCACCTGTGCCCGTATTATTGTCATCATCATCGCCGCAAGCGCCGAGTCCTACAATCATAGACACTGACATCAGAACGATGCCGATTCTTCGTAATGCTTTCATTTTTTGTTCTTTTTAAATTATTAACAAATTAGATACCTATAACTATTGCTGCTAATCCGGAACATTTTTGTAAATTAAGAGCGATTGGAGACGCAATGCTATTCTGCAACGGGGCGAACGCTAAAACCGGGGCCGCGGCTGAAGATGCTCCAATACCAGTAGCCCGAACCGAAGTACAAGCTGCAAGCGTTGTACTCGTAGCCCGAATAGAGCGTACCCGACCAGTAGTAACCGTGCGAGCCGTAGTCGTCGAGATGCTCACCCCAGCGGTCACCAGCCGCAGGCAGGAAAATGGATTTACCATTCGGACCTGTCACGCGAATGCCGTTGACTCCATTCTGCTGAGTCCATTCGCGCGTACATTTGTCGCGCAGTTCACTCATTTCGTCAAGCGACGGCATACGCCAGGGAGCTCCCCACTTCACACGAGCCACATCATATTCCGTACCGCTGATATTGTTACCGATGTGGATCCAGCCATTGTTGCAGTACAGATACGTGCCCTCATTATAGACAGTTTTCTCCTCCGTCTCGCCCCAGGCATAGTAACCGCCACTTGCTTCGGGCTTGGAAGCGCCGACATTGCAGCAGGCCCATTTCGTGCCGCTGGGCAATCCCAAATCTATCAGGTGGGGATGGTTACCGTCCGGACATTCTGCATACACTGTAGGACCACCACTGTCATGGTCTCCCTGACTATTGTCGTTGTCATCATCATCGCCGCAAGCGCCGAGCCCTGCAATCATAAACACAGACATGAGCACGATGCCGATCTTTCGTAATGTTTTCATTTTTTTGTTGGTTTTGATAATTAATGTTGATAAATGGAATTTCAGATTGCCCTGCGATGGTAGCCAACCATGTTTCAGGCTTTGAAATACCTGCGCACAGGATGTTTCAACTGCCACACAAACGGGTGCCGCAAATATAGAATGTTTATATATATTAACCAAACGGGGGGGTAAATTTTTGCAATTTTAATATTTGTTGACTTTTAAAACTGAAAGATTCTGCATTTAGGATATAGTCAATAAATATTAGGGATGGAACGGAACGCGAAAAAAGAGCCGGCTCAGGAACTTACAAACGTCCGTCATATACTTATATCTCCCCCAGCACCACACCGCAACATCATCGGGCAACATCATATTCCCGACCTCCTCCTTCGGAACATTTTAAGAAAAAGAACCGGGACAACAGTATTGCTCTTGGCAAACGGATTATGCCGTGCAAACATAACAGTTTTACGGCATAATCCGTTTGCCGCATCATATAAAATTCTCACGCTTCCTTTTTTCCCCTCATATTTCTCGGGTTATGTTTGTCCGCCCGCGGGGAAAACCGTAACTTCGCGCCGGCTAAGAACCCGAGTGCTTGACAAACCTCGTAAAAAACAAGAGATATGAAGAAAGAACCGTGCGTAAGCCTTCCCTTCATGCTGCTGGGAATGCTTTTCTGTGTCTGCCTGATAGCAGCCAACCTGTTAGAGACGAAACAGGTGACCCTCGGACCGCTGGAACTGACGGCCGGACTGATTGTTTTTCCCGTTTCCTATATTATCAATGACTGCCTTGTCGAGGTGTGGGGCTACCGCAAGACGCGCCTCGTCATCTGGGCCGGTTTTCTGATGAATTTCCTGTTCGTGCTGTTCGGAGTAGCGGCCGACGCCCTGCCGGCCGCTCCGTACTGGAAAGGCGAAGAGGGATTTCACGCCCTCTTCGGACTGGCGCCACGCATTGCCGCCGCCTCGTTTCTGGCCTTTCTGGCAGGATCGTTCCTGAATGCCTACGTGATGAGCCGCATGAAGATACGCGACGGCGGCCGGCGCTTCTCGCTACGCGCCATCGCATCGACCGTTGCCGGCGAGACGGCGGACTCCGTCATCTTCTTCCCCCTGGCACTGGGCGGCGTGGTGCCCTGGAGCGTGATGCCCGCCATCATGCTGACACAGGTGATGCTGAAAACCCTCTACGAGATACTGGCACTCCCCGTAACGGTGCGCGTAGTAAGATACATGAAGCGCACCGAGGGCACCGATACCTTCGACAGTAATATCCGATACAATATTTTCAAGATCAAAGATTTATGATAAGTGAAGAGAAAGCGCTCGTCGTCTTCAGCGGCGGTCAGGACTCCACGACCTGCCTATTCTGGGCGCGTGAGCATTTTGCCGAAGTGTCGGCCCTGAGTTTCGTGTACGGACAGAAACACGCACGCGAGGTGGAACTGGCCCGCGAGATAGCCCGCAAGGCCCATGTCGATTTCGACTGCATGGACGTTTCGTTCATAAGCCGTCTGGGCAGCAACTCGCTCACCGACACCTCCATCGAGATGGACCGAGAGAAACCGGCCGCCGGACCGCCCAACACGTTCGTGCCCGGACGCAACCTTTTCTTTCTGAGCATTGCTGCCGTCTATGCCCGCGAGCATGGCATCAGACATCTGGTAACAGGGGTGTCGCAAACGGACTTTTCGGGCTATCCCGACTGCCGGGACGCCTTTGTGAAAAGCCTGAACGTCACGCTGAACCTGGCAATGGAGGAACAGTTCGTCATCCATACGCCGCTGATGTGGATAGACAAATGCGAGACATGGGCCCTGGCCGACCGTCTCGGGGTGCTCGACCTGGTGCGGAAGGACACCCTGACCTGCTACAACGGCATCCAGGGCGACGGCTGCGGACACTGCCCCGCCTGCCGGCTGCGCCGCGAAGGACTGGAAAAATACCTTGAACGCAAAAACAAAGACCCAAGAATATGAGAGAAGAAGAAAACCTGCAAGCACTGGGCCGAAAGACGGAATACAGGGACGACTACGCCCCCGAGGTGCTGGAGACCTTTGAGAACAAACACCCCGACAACGACTACTGGGTGCGCTTCAACTGCCCGGAATTTACCAGCCTCTGCCCCATCACCGGCCAGCCGGACTTTGCGGAAATCCGCATCAGCTATCTGCCCGGCCGGCGCATGGTGGAGAGCAAGAGCCTCAAGCTCTATCTGTTCAGCTTCCGCAACCACGGCGACTTCCACGAGGACTGCGTGAACGTGATCCTGAAAGACCTTGTGCGGCTGATGGACCCGAAATACATTGAGGTGACCGGCCTCTTCACGCCGCGCGGCGGCATCAGCATCTACCCGTTCGCCAACTACGGACGGCCGGGAACCAAATACGAGGAACTGGCAGCGTTCCGCCTGCGCCAACACGACTTGTAGACAAGCGGAACAACGGCGACGATTTTTCTGCAAGATGCGAAAAAAACACTATCGATCCATAGAATTTTCACACGGCATGTAAAAACTTTTACAAGGCGTGTAAAAAGTTTTACAAGGCACGTAAAAACTTTTACACGCCTTGCTAAAAATCCGTCAAACTCCCCCCAAAAAAAGGCTTATTGCGCCCACGGACTACTGTTGCTCCCCGATCAGCTCGGGCAGGATGAAGACGGAATGAATCACCCGCTTCTCCACCGGAGGCAGCTCCATATAGTTTCCGTACAGATCCCTCAGATAGGCATCCGGATCGGCCGGTGCCCGGAAGCGTTTTCCCTCAAACTCTATCTCGCCTAAGGGGAAGATACACTCACGGCGGTGCATGATGCCATAGCCGTTGTTGTTGAGCGTGTTCGACAGATACTCGCCGCGCTTAGCGAACAGACCGAGCAACGCCCACACCGCACGGCAGAAGGCGAACTTGGCCCCGAAATAAAAGAACTCCGCCACCGCCCGCACCGAATAGCGGTGCGGCTTGACCAGTATGGCACGGCTCCGCGAAATGCCGCGGATCAGAAACTTCACAGTCTTCCGAGGCAACGAGGGATAGGAAATAAAGGGGAAGATGTCAACATAAAGGCCCTTCTGGTATTCTGCCGCAAAATTGTCCCCGCCCTCCACAAAGAAGGAATTGAGATCGCGCACCTTGACGATAGGCTCCTTGGAATCCGGCTCGGTCTCCGGCGTCTGCAGCATCAGGCCGCTGTCGAGTTCGGCCGGAGCCACGGCGCAGAACCTTTCGAGGTCATCGCGCCGCATGGCGATGTCGATGTCGTCGTCCCAAGGGATGAACCCTCCGTGACGCACCGCCCCGAGCAGCGAGCCTCCGTCGAGCCAATAGTCAATGCCGTGCTTCCGGCAGATGCCGTCGATCACTTCGAGAATGGCCAGCTGCTTGAGCTGGCATTTCCTCAGCTGCCGCCGTCTGAACTCTTCCAGATATGTATTTTTCATGTGTCTCTCCTCCTCAGTCCTCGTCGATGCCTTTTCTTCTTACGTCTATCACCAGCCCGGTATAGTCCGAGGCCAATGCCTCCAGCGTGGCTTCCGCCACTTTCTCCGCCGTCAGCAACGAGTCGGCAGGCTCGTTGCCGAAGTTCTTCACCCGCATGGGGGTACGCGTACGCTCGGGATTGATGCAGTTGACCTTTATCCCGTCGCATTCCCACTCCTGGGCTATGGCCTGCACGAAATTCACGATGGCCGCCTTCGTAGAGGAATAGATGCTGTAGAAGGCCCGTCCGCGGGTATAGGAACTCGAAGTAAAGAAAATCAGCTTGCCCTTGCTTTGCCGGAGATACGGATATGCCGCCACGGCCACATTCACCGTACCCATATAATTGGTGTTCACCGCCGCGGCGATGGTCTCCGCGCTCATGGCAGCCAGCGGCTCCTTGTTCAGGACGCCTGCCGTGTTCACCACAAGGTCGATGCGTCCCTCGCCGGCAGCCACCTGTCTCAGCACGTCCTCCACATCGGACCGCCGCCCCACATCGGTTCCCGTTTCGCCCCGCGAGAAACTGTGGACCGCCGCCCCACGCTCGCGCAACATGCACACGATCTCCGCCCCGATTCCGTAGCTGCCGCCGAACACCACGGCCACACGTCCGGCCAGGCCGGTCCCCTCCGGTCCGCAGTTTGCCGGTGTGCAGTTGCGCAACTGGAAGAACTTATCGAGCATATAGGTGTCTTCCTTATAGGTCAGTTTCATGTTCGTTTCCTCTCCTCTCACCACATACACAGGCGTGTCGGGCAAGTAGCGGCGCACCACTCCGCAGTCGTCCGTGGCCCGGAAAGCGGGATCGGTCAGTGCCTTCTCGTAGGCGCTCCGTATGGCAGCGATGGTGAAAGCCTGCGGTGTCTGTCCGCGTCGCAGCCGCGCGCGGTCGGGTATGGCACTGATGAAATCTCCTTCCACCTCAATAATAGTATCGGCGGAAGGCACGGCCACGTCTATGGCATCGTGGGTAGCGAGGGCATCAATCACATCGTCGAGCACGCGCTGGCTCAGCAGCGGCCGCACGGCATCGTGAAAAATAAGGTTCACTTCCTCGTCTCCGTAGGACCTGATGGCCGCCAAGCTCGAATCGTAGCGTTCCTTGCCGCCCTTGAGGATGCGCTTCACCTTGCGCCATCCGTTGCGCAACGTGATATTCTCAAACTCATCTATAAAATAGGGATTCGACACGATGGCGATCTCGTCAATACGCGGGTTGCGCTCAAACACATCCACCGTATGTTCCACCACCATCTTCCCCGCCACCTTGAAAAACTGTTTCGGAGTGGACAGGCCGAGGCGTTTTCCCACGCCTCCGGCCAATATCACAGCTATATTTCTTTTCATATCCTGTTTTCTTTTCTTCCGGACCGCCCTGGCAATGCCTGCCGCAGGCTTCCTGCTTGATTGCGCAAAATTACTATTAATCAGCCGACAGGCAAAATCTATAATGGTAGAAATTAAATAAGGCTTATAGCCGGTGGGTGCGCGGAGGACAGGATACCCCCATCTACAATAGTAGAAATTATCTAAGGCTTATAGCCCTACTAATTCACAAGATCGATTCAATCTATCTACAATAGTAGAAATTATCTAAGGCTTATAGCCAACAACCAATCATACAAAAACATTTCATATCTACAATAGTAGAAATTATCTAAGGCTTATAGCCACCCTTTGCTTTTAGTCCATTCAGGATGATCTACAATAGTAGAAATTATCTAAGGCTTATAGCCTTTTTACATATAATCTAATTGACACCGATCTACAATAGTAGAAATTATCTAAGGCTTATAGCCTGGTTGCGGTTCTGACAGATACACAAATATCTACAATAGTAGAAATTATCTAAGGCTTATAGCCATGCGAAACAACTCGGTAGTGAGACTTGATCTACAATAGTAGAAATTATCTAAGGCTTATAGCCACAGAAAGATAGGATCCGATCCGAATGATCTACAATAGTAGAAATTATCTAAGGCTTATAGCCTTGAACCCCCGTATAAGGTTTGGCAGTATCTACAATAGTAGAAATTATCTAAGGCTTATAGCCTTTACTTTTGCAAAAGTACAATTATTTCTTTAAATACCAAATATTTGAAAATAAAAGGTTGAAGATTCATTTAGGGAGGGTAATAATTTGTCCAGAAAAACACTCATATCCAAAAATCTGATAATCAAAATAAACAACATGATACTTCATATATGTAGAGACTAATGTCTGCAACATTTTTATGCTCTTACTTAAAAATACACTATGTCTTGATCCCGATGTATGGCATTGCCATACTTTTTCAGTTTAACACTCGACACATCAAAGATAATAATACTATCTCCACCATCAAATTTCTTTGCAAAAGATTCCTCTATCATAACAATGAGGTTGTTGATAACTCGATCCGTATTATTCACTTCGTACACAGAATACTGAAGTCTGACTGCCCCATATTTTGTCAACATTTTTGAGAATTTTGTGCGCAGTCGGTCATCACTAATATCATAACTTATAACTAACATGTCATAGCAGAAATACGGGATAAGTCTTTACTGACCTTCTCCCCATAAAACACCGGTAATAAGACTGCACATACTTAAAAACGTCATTTTTGTACGGTATAAGAGCATCAAAAAACACACGGCAGTAGGTGGCATTATTCTCATGACGCAGGCGGTATTCACCTTTCTGAACTTGGAAATCCTTCTCTGAGAACTGTTTGCGATTCCATGCTGTACGCACAGCTTTATCAATTATCGGACGAAAAGGCTCCATGATGTCACACACAAGTGATTTACGTTTAAACCACATACGATGATAAACACCCACATAGAGATCGAAGCCGAACATTCTAAGAAAACATTCCATATAATTAAACAGTATTGTATAACCTATATCAAGAGTGGCGTTCAATGAATCGCATTTTGTACGCGGTCGCCGTTGGTGCCAACTAAAATCCTGATAGAATGCCGCAAAAAACGATTTGGCCGCAACCCCTTCCAACCCCATCAATGCGTTATAGTCACTCACATTATTTATTGCATCCATACATCCTTGCAACACTATCCGAGCCTGCTCCGTACTCTCATCCTTACGACGTGTATCGTACAAAGCCTTCATCTGATTCCTTATCTTATTGTTTACAATTACCCTTGCAATACTGAGATCTTCCTTCTGATATTCATATTGCCGTTTTCGCAACAAAAAATTAGCTTCCGCAGAATCAGCCCAAAAGAAGACCGGACGCAACGAAGGCTTCATTACAACAAGTGAGACACCGAACTTCCGGCACTTTTCAATAAGTGGGGTGGTAATACGTATGTGTCCGATGATGAACAGTGCCAGAATCTTTTGAAACGGCAATTTAGTAAGAGTTTTCATCGTGTCACTGCTTTCGTTCTGTTCTTCAAGCAGAAGTTCACCATTACTTACACGTATGCTCCGTTCATGGATGCAGTTTATAACAAAGATGGTCCGGTATTCTATGTCTTTATTGGTAAACATTGTCTTCAGTTGTTTTGTCACACAAACTGCAATATATGCAATGACGGCATTTGTTCCGATTAATCGCGATTGAAGTCTCCGCCGGATTGTATTCGCGAAATCTTTCGATGAAGTTCTTGAACATCCGAAGTTCTTCATCACCGGGCATCGGTATCGGAATCATCTTATTGGTAGACATCTCGTAAAAAGCTATTTCTTCCACTGCATACCCCATTTCCTTCATACAGAGCATCTGTGCCCATAACTGATATATCTGTCCTTGGAATATTTGTTTCAATCGATACTTGCGTTCAATGAGTTTGCGATCCTTACGTTTATATACGTCTATTTTGCCCATAAGACCATACTCTTCAGAATATACCGGCAATGAAAGTATATCATCAGCGCGGTTACTGGCTGTCTTTTTGTCCACAGTCGCATGCGCTGACCGCCCGCGTGTCTGAGGTGTGGCATGATACATCGTCTCGTCCGTCTCCATATACACATTATGGAGGTATATGGAGTACGGACAGAAGATGAAATCATTGAGCGTTGATATGGATATATACTCACTCATCAAGATAAGGCTTTTGCTGGGCAAACTGCAACCATTCTTTATTTGAGATGGCAAGATTCAGCTTTTCTCCAATCGGCGTTGTCTGGATTTTACGTATCGCCCACAATCCTTTCCGGGCAATATTGTATGCGCCGTTCGCGTCTGCATCTTTTGGCAAAGTAGCAATATTCTTACGACTGTCATAGAAGTTACCGTCTGCATCAGCTACCGGTGAAAGAATATAGTCAACCTCGGTTCTTGTCTCACTGTTACGCATTTGCAGCAACAATTTCATCAAGTGCATTAACGGTTCGAGATATTTCTTTTCCGTAAGAGAACAGATTGCTTCCTTCAGATTGCCAGTTATGTCTATCCCGGCATCAGCAAAAACCTCCTTAAACTCATCCGTAAGTATAACTTTTTCACTATCCCACTGATTATTCTTCTTTGGATTGCGGAATGTTTTTATGCGTGTGCCGTATGTACACAATGTCCATTTCGTCTGCGTCCCCTCAGCCTTTTTATGAAAATTATTGTAATCAAAGGTAAACTCAAACCAGTTTTTCTCTACATTATAGCGTATGACATCGAATTTTAAGAAGAAACAGCGTGCCTTGTCTGCATTCTCATAGCGTGTATCATGCATATTGACAAACCCCGTAACCGGATCCATCTTACTCGTATTCCATGCGGGAATATAAAACAGCCAGCCACTTTGTTTTCCTAATTTGCGGAAACTTTCAAACTTGTTTGTAAGCTGGAGGGGATGAAGTACACCGCCTATATCATCTGTATCTTTTTGTTTGTCGACATAGAAATTCAATTTGTCAATAAGCATTTTCTCAAACTTCTCATATACCTGTCGTTCTATTTTCTGACGCCCACGCATAAAGCCCCCATTCAAATCCTCCAATACAACGATAGCTTTATACTCCACCATCATCTTGGCTATAATGTGAACTACCTGACTAAGATAGCCTTCTTTTATCTCTTTTATATTCTCTATCTTCTGCCAGTTACGACGTGCCTCATTGCGGTCACCTTCACGAGAGACAAGCAAATCCTTATAATTGGTGGAATGTGTATGACCATTATACTCATTGATAATTTCGTTTAGCATGAACTGTTTGATGATATTTCCTTTCAAATCTATCAACGACAAATAAAGGAGATGACGTTCACCACGATCAATGCCGATGATATGTTCTATTTCACCATTACGGATAGCATCATGGACGAGTTTATTTACATCAGCCGTTTTAGGACTATTGTAGTTTGTTATTATTGACAAATGAAATTGAAATTTATCACAAGTATATCTTCTATCTTTTATAATCTCATATGGGAAAACACTTTCTTGTGTTCTATTAGCTTTATTCTTATTTTTTATGGGTTGATTTGCCTTATGTCTGGCGGTATTCTCTGCAAGTTCATGAGTATGTTTTCTATAGAAAACCTCACCTGTCCCTATATCATACGTACCTTGTATCATTGATAGTAATACCTTAAAATACATAGTATGTAAGTTGTCTGTTCCACGGCTTTTTCTTAATCCTTTTGAATGTTTTTCTGCATATGCCAGATCCTTGTTGCTAATTTTAAAGAGAAACAGAGGTTTTACTTCTCTTCCATTAGCATGGGTAACATCCTCTATTTTTACAGGAAAAAATCCAAAAGACTTAGACGGCATCTTACTGATTTCATCAAAAAGCTCTTCAATGCTCAGCTCTTTTCTTTTTGAAATTTCAACAGCAGCTGGCACACGGCTTAATGAAGCAAGAGTGGCAAGAATATGTTGCTTCATTTCAGAATACTTATTTTCTATAATCTCTGATTTCAGTAATATATTGTAAGTTTGAGAATCTGTTTTTTTAATGCGCTTTAAATAGCCAATAATTGTTTCCTTATCCTTCCTTAGAAAGGATGTGTCGAGTTCCTGTTTAATTATTTCATCATGGAATGCTTCAAACAAGCTATTTGCATCGACATCATAATTCCCATGGTAACTTGCTCCAAAAATAGTATGACTCTTAACTTGGTAATAGTCGAGACGCTCATATAGCGTTCCATCGTTTATAACAGAATCATCTTTGCGGAACAGTTTGGTATCGGCAGATATTCCTAAATAGAAATCGTATTCACCTATTGAATTTTTCTTTCTGAATATGTATCCGCCGTATTGAGTACCGTTATCCGACTTCGTCTGACTATCAACCCATCCTCCAAGCAAATTTCCATTATTCTCAAAATTTAATTTGAATTTCTCTTCACTATACGGTTTGCAAGTTAGCCTATTTCGCACTTTATTGTATAAAGGTGTTATGAAAGTCAATGCTTCCCAGACCTCACGCAGTTTTGCGTAAAAAGCGTTATCCTTATCCGCTTCATCACCGCTACCAAGCAGAGGCTTTACGAAATGCTGTAAAGCCTTGAAAGCATCCAGCAAATCCTTGATAAATTTTATATCACTTTTTGACTGATTCAAGTTCGTATGCTTTCCCGCAAGTATATCAGCGGCGGCAACACGTGCCTTCTCGATCTGAGTAAATATATTTCGTTGTTCTCCGTTTCTGTCATAAGCACCAAGACTTGCAAAATACGCCTCTATCGTTTGTGTCTTACCACTGATACTATTCAGATAAGCAATAGAAAAACTCTTTTCTAACTTGAACAACTTGTTTATCCTTTCCTCATATAATTCCGCATTATCTCTCTCTTTCTTTGTAGGAGTTGCATGCTGACGTTTTTCATCCTTTATGCCCTTCGTGAAAACATCATACTGCCCAAACATCTGTTGAGAGATATCGGTAAGCCCTAAATCGTTAGATATGTATATTCGTGACAAGTCATATTCACCGATATGTTGTAACAAATATTTTAGCGACTTATCGTTATCACTATATAATACCGGCTGCAAATCATTAATTAATCCATTTATTGCCCCTATCATTTCCTCGTCACTCTCAAACTTCTCCGGTAGCCAAGAGACATCAACTTTATCACTGAGTATCATCTTGTATAACGGTTTCAGCAATGGCAAGCGTTCTTTCCGGTCTCTCTGTTGCTGATTATAAAGATTCACATACTCATTTATACCCTTCAATTTTACGCCATCTTCAACACGGCCTCCGATAATACAATTATAAACTTCTATTTGCTCTTGCGTGAGCACATTTGTAAAATAATCCAAACTGAATATCTCACTTATATGCCCAACATTAAGATATTTAAGATATTCTTGATAAACAGTTTCTATTTCAACAAAATGGGCCGCCACCTCACTCCCTGCAATTTTCTTGAAAGACTGCATATTGTCGTAAAAGATCGGCAAGTTCTCGTTTATCAGGCGGTAGGCAATCGCTGTCGACTTTTCTTCTTCCAAATACATGTTTTTACGATTCTCATGAAAACCGGTAAAGTAAGTGGTAAACTTACTGAAGTTTTCAATCATAAACTTTTCTTCCTCTGATTCAGCTATATGTATAAGGTGGTTCTTAATAAGTTCTTTCTTAAACAAATCTCCATACGTAGCCCCACTCTTGAAAGCCTCTACAATCTGTTTTCGCAGATTACTCTTGATTTTACTAAACTGCTTTTCTTCCTTTTCTTTCCGTTTGTCCAAAGAAATAATCTTCACGTAATCCTCCAACGAATCATCGCCACCATCTGAATTCAGTTTCAGCTTAAGGCCACTGAGACACATGTGTATAAATTTTCTATGATATCGATCTATAATATCCTTTACCTTTTCATATTCGCGCGCCCTCTGCTCATCCTGTGCAATAAGTCTTTTTTTCTCTATGTGTTCTAATGTCTTTCCTATCGGCCGAAGTTCAAACCGAAGAGTCTTGCTCAAAGAGTACAATCCTGTAAACTGATTAAATACATTCATTATTTCAAGTTTTTTATTTTCCATCTATTGATTTGTATTTTTGCCGCGGATGATTAGGAATACCGGGAAACAACATTTCCAGAACTCCCTCCTCCATCAGACGTGGAATGATGTTAGTTCGCAAATACTTATGACTTCTGTTTACTGATACTGCCAATTCTTCCAAAGAAATCCATTCTGCTGCTTTGCTCTTTATGAGTTCCTTGAACTCTTCTGAGTTCATTTTCTTCTTGGAGGTTGCCATGTTTGGGACAGAGGTTGCCATGTTTGGGACAGAGGTTGCCATGTTTGGGACAAAATCGGGAAGTCGGTATTTTGTTCCTCTACCACGTCCCTCCGCAATCAGCAAATCAGAACAGCACATGTCTTTAAGTAAATCGGCTATCTCAGCCTTGTGAATATTAAGCACGGAACGAAGCCTCTCATTAGTAACAAATCCATCAGTACATGCAATATTCAATACCATAAGACGCTCATGACCAACACTCAGTATTTGCTTGCCAAATATCTTAACAAGCTTATCCCTTACACTGTCATCCATCACAATAACCATTAATTAATACATCTAAGTTTCGGCCGAAACTATTCTCAGACGGTTGATTTCAGTTCCTTACCTTTCAGATTTATTATCAATGGCAAATATCGTAAAAAAATCTTCACCTTATAAAAAAAGAACTGATTATTATTATGGCTGGGTCTATATTCCCGCCATATCAATTTAAATCCTTATATTTGCGGGACGTTCAAACATATCGCAATAGAATTATGGGGCTTAAACTGAAACATGCGGTCCGGGCCGTGTGGCACCACAAATACCTGTGGACACTCGCCGCCTTTCTCATCATCGCAGGAATCCTTGACACCAACAGTTTCTGGATCAGATACAAACTGCACAAAAACAATGAGAAACTCAAAGCCGAGATTCAGAAATATGACGAAAAATATGCCCGCGACAGCCGGGAGCTTGCCGAATTGCAATCCTGCCCCGAAGCGGTGGAGAAGGTGGCCCGCGTCCGCCTGTTCATGAAGACGGCGGACGAGGACGTATATGTCATTGACGAGACCAAACAAGACTGAAAACCTACAACATGAAAAAACTTTCCCCTTTACAGAACCTGCTTTACATGGCCGGCGGCATCCTGCTCGTGGCGGGAGCGGCTTTGCCTCTGCTCTCCTCCGTCCGGGAAGCGGCACCCTACGTCTTTTCCGCCGGAGCCGTCCTTTTCGCCTCCATGCAGATGCTGGCCCGCTACAACGGCGACGACTGGCGCATCCGCCGCCTGCGCCGCCAACAGCTTTTCGGAGCCATCCTGCTGCTCGTGACGGGCGCACTGATGCTCATGAAAGAGTTGCGCATCGGGCCTTCTCTGGCTGACGAATGGAAAATCACACTGACTATAGCCGTTGTATTTGAGGCCTATACGGCTTTCCGGCTGCCCGCCGCAAAGGAATAATCCCGAAAAATTACTTTTTTTTACACTTCGTCCCTGAAATCAAAAAAAAGTTTTATTTCATTTATTCTAACGTTTCATTACAGCCTTTATTTCGCAGAAGATGGTATATTTGCGAACAGACAGAATGAAGATGTAGAAAAGAATGAACAAGATAATAGGCATATTGTCTGTTTTGGTACTTCTGTGCTCGTGCGCCGAACAATACAACATAGCGGGAAATTCCTCCGTGGCCGGTCTGGACGGAAGAATGCTCTATTTGCGCGTCTCCAACAACGAGAATTCTGTGGTCGCGCTGGATTCCTGCAAAGTCATACACGGACGTTTCCAATTCATGGGCGATGTAGATTCCATTGTTCTGGCCCACCTCTATATGGGCAACGAAAACATGATGCCGCTGGTTATTGAAAACGGAAACCTTACCGTCCAGGTGGACAAGGTGGCTCAGCGCGTGACGGGAAGTCCGCTGAACGACAAACTTTATAAGTTCTTTCAGAAACGGAACCGGTTGGAAAACGAGATGTGGGAGCTGGAACACTGTTGCATCCGTCTGATGCGCAGCGGAAAATGGAACGAGAAGGAAGCACACCGGTACCTCAAAGAAGCGGAAGAACTAAACCGGAAACAGGAGGAATTGGAGACCAGGTTCGTGATGGACAACTACAACAACGTGCTCGGTCCCGGAATGTTCATCCTTCTGTGCAGCCAGTTCCCCTCGCCTGTCATCACCGACCAGATAGACCGGATCATACGGAAAGCTCCCCGCAGTTTCATGCGCAACCCGTTTATCGAAAACTATCTGCGCCGCGCCCGGCAGGCAGGCCGTCAGGACGAAGACAAGGAAGAAGAGCAAGACCCATACAGATAACCTTTATGGAAATATTTTTCAGAAAAAATTGTATACAGACTTTAACGTCTGTCCGGAAAGTTTAACCTTGAGACTTTTCGGAATTTGAACAAAAACAGACTTTTTTTTACAACATAGTTTTTTTCACGTTAAGCAACGAAAAAAACGCCCGTTAGGCGGCTTTTCAGGGTTCTTCTACTTTGCTGGTGCAAATATACTACATCAAGAGGCGAAATCCAAATGCGGTTTAACCTTCGTTTACATTCGGTCGGAAACGGCCGTTTTGCTTATCGACGCTAAACAGGAAACGAGGCAGGGCCTTTTGGGGACAAATCCTTATAAGAACGAAAAACCGCGGCGGGATTTCCTTACATCCCGCCGCGGCCCTTTTTTCTGAAACGATCAGCAACCTGATTACCGGAATATCTCCGCCAGTTTTTTCTCCAATTCCTCACCACGGAGACCACTGGCCACGATGCGTCCGTCGGGACCGATGAGAAGCGTTTCCGGTATGGAGTTCACGCCATAGGTCCTTGCACCGACACTGTCCCAGCCCTTCAGATCGCTCAGATGATGCCAGGAAAGTCCCATGCGACGGATGGCTCCGAGCCAGGCCTTGCGGTCGTTATCGAGGGAAAGTCCCACAATGTCGAAACCTTTTTCACGGTACTTCTCGTATGCGGCCTTCACTGCCGGCATCTCCGCACGGCAGGGTCCGCACCACGAAGCCCAGAAATCCACCAGCACATACTTGCCCTTGCCTACAAACTCGGACAAATGGCGCATCGTGCCTGTCGAATCGGCCATCTCGACATCGGTGAAGGGAGCGCCCTCCATCTGACGGCGCCATCCCTCGGCCGCCTGCCTGAGCCGCGCTGTGTACGAGAGTTTCATGAAAGCCGGCTGCGCATCGACTATGGCCAGCACATCGCCTTTCTGCATCTGCGAGGCCTGCTTCATCAGGAAATAAGCGGGAAACAATGCCTGTGGGTTACGGGTGCAGCAGTCCTTCACCTTAGCGGAAATGAGAGTCATCTGCTCCTCATACTTCCTTTCGATCTCTTGCATCAGGCTATCGGGCACTTCCTGACCGGCCTTCCGCAATTCGTGGTAAGGCGCCAAAATGCGTGTCAGGTTATCCGCATGGACAGCGAGGTCTTTGTTGCGGGCCGTGAGGCTGTCGTTCTCCACTGTTCCCGTAGCGGTAAGAGCCTCCAGATCGACCGTCACCGTTCCGTCCAGCACAACAGGGACAAGACTTCCGCCTTCGGTATAGACATGCGCCAGCATCTTTCCGCCGGCATCGCCCTCGAAGACGAAAGTTCCGCGCGCCACATCCACACTGTCGGAAGTACGCGACTCCATGTTACGCATATAAACCCGGCCGACTCCCGCCGGAGCCTTGCCTGTCACCTTATAGCTCTGCGCGCCGAGGGGCAAGGACAGAGCGACCGAAAGTACGGCCATCATCATTTTTCTCATAGTCACAATCTGATTGACAGTTAATTGTTCTTCTGCTTTGATAGTGCCGAGTGCAAGCTATCTCGAGGCAAAGATAGCGAAAATTCTCCTGAAACGGCTCCGCTTTCCGGAAAAAGTCCGTCTGCCCCGCCCTCCGCCCCGTTTCGAGGGGGGGGACGGGAAAGGATAGCAGCGACCTACTTTTAACAAATAACAATATAACTTCTCACATTTTCTTTTTACCTTTGCTTTTCAATCTTCTAAGAACTACAGAAATGCAAGCAAGCGACAGTATTGTCATCATCCCGACATACAACGAGAAAGAGAACATCGAAAGCATCGTGCGCGCCGTGCTGGGACTGGAAAAGCACTTCCATATCCTGATCATCGACGACGGGTCTCCTGACGGCACGGCGGTTATCGTGAAACGCCTGATGGCCGGAGAGTTCGCCGGCCGGCTTTTCCTTCTGGAAAGAAAAGGCAAACTGGGTCTGGGCACCGCCTATATCGCCGGCTTCAAATGGGCCATCGAAAACTGCTACGACTACATCTTCGAGATGGATGCCGACTTCAGCCACGATCCCAATGACCTGCCTCGTCTGTATGCGGCATGTGCCGACAAAGGCGCCGATGTCGCGATAGGCTCGCGCTACGTGAGCGGAGTGAATGTGGTGAACTGGCCTATGGGGCGTGTACTGATGAGCTATTATGCCTCGAAATACGTGCGCCTGGTGACGGGCATCCCCGTTCACGATACAACGGCAGGCTTCAAATGTTACCGCCGCGAGGTGCTTGAAAGCATAGACCTCGATGCCATCCGCTTCAAAGGCTATGCCTTCCAGATCGAGATGAAATTCACCGCCTACATGCTGGGGTACAAAATCCGGGAAGTTCCCGTCATCTTCGTCAACCGCCAATTGGGAACCAGCAAGATGAGCGGCGGCATCTTCGGCGAAGCCCTGTTCGGCGTGATGCGCCTGCGCTGGGCCGCCCTGACAGGAAAGATCAAACCACGCCATCAGGACTGACATTCTCTCCCCCTCCAACTGACAAACAACTCAGAACATGCATAAAAGGACTCTGATTAAAAACGCCGTCATCGTCAACGAAGGACGCAGTTTCACAGGATCGCTTGTTATCGAGAACCACCACATAGAGGAAATCATCGAAGGACGGGACAAACGGCCCGTCATTCCGGCCGACGAAGAGACAGACGCAGACGGATGCTACCTGTTGCCGGGCATCATTGACGAACACGTACACTTCCGCGATCCGGGACTGACCCACAAAGCCGATATGGGCAGCGAAAGCCGCGCCGCGGCAGCCGGCGGAGTCACCACCGTACTGGACATGCCCAATACGGTGCCGCAGACAGTCACTACCGAGAGTTTCGACGAAAAGCTGGCCATCGCCGCGAAACACTGCCACATCAACTACGGATTCTTTTTCGGCGCGGCCAATACCAACATCGCCACGATGGAAAAGCTGAACCGCCACAAGGTATGCGGCATCAAGCTGTTTATGGGATCGTCTACGGGAAACATGCTGGTGGACGATGAAGAGACACTGTCCACCCTTTTTGAACACAGCCGGCTCCCCATCATGGTGCACTGCGAATCGTCCGCAATCATCAACCGCAACCTGGAACGCATGCGGCAGCTTCACGGCAACGACCCCGATGTGCGTTTCCATCCGGCCATCCGTTCGACCGAAGCCTGTTATGCCTCCACCGAACGGGCCGTCAGACTGGCGCGCCGCTACGGCACACGCCTGCACGTAGCCCACGTCTCTACGGAACGGGAACTGAGCCTTTTCCCACCCGACTTTCCTAACATCACGGCCGAGGTCTGCGTGCCCCACCTTCTCTTCTCGGAAAAGGATTATGCACGGCTCGGCACCCGCATCAAATGCAACCCGGCTGTCAAGACTGAAGCCGACCGCCTTGCTCTGAGAGAGGCTCTCCGCACCGGGATTGTCAGCACCGTGGCCACCGACCATGCCCCCCATCTGCTCCGCGAGAAAAAAGGCGGAGCGGCTGCCGCCGTCTCGGGAATGCCAATGATACAGTTCTCGCTCACGGCCATGCTGGATCTTGTGGACGAAGGGGTACTGGGCATAGAAAGACTGGTGGAGCTGATGTGCCACAACCCGGCCCGCATCTTCAGTATCGAGAACAGAGGTTTCCTGCGCGAAGGTTACAAAGCCGACATAGTCCTTGTGCGCCCCAAAAGTCCGTGGACCCTCACCCCCAACCGCATCGAAAGCAAATGCAACTGGAGCCCGCTGGAGGGACATACTTTCGGATGGCGCGTGGAACAGACCTATTGCAACGGATTCCTCCTATATAATAAAGGATATATCACGGACCACAATTTCCGCGGGCAGCCCGTCACCTTCAACCGATGATCCGCACTCTGACCTATACCGTCGGCGAACTGATCCCTTACATCAACTGGACCTATTTCTTTCACACATGGGGCATACCGCCCCGCTTTGCCGCCGCAGCGGACATTCACGACTGTCCGGCCTGCCGCAACAGATGGACGGACAGTTTGCCGGAAGAAGACAAGAATCCGGCAAGAGAAGCGCTCCGCCTTACTGACGAAGCGCGGAAATTCTTGCGGGAACATGCCGGGCTGTTGAAGGCCCGTGTGCGCTTCGGACTCTTTCCGGCCCGCAGCGAAGGAGACGACATCCTGATTTCGGGAGAGCATACCGTCCGCCTTGCCTTTCTAAGACAGCAGACGGCACAGGCAGGTTCTCCCTGCCTGTGTCTGGCCGATTTCATCGCTCCATGGCAGGACGGCGGAGACATTGCAGGCCGTCTGGGCCTGTTCGCCACCACGGTAAACGAAGAGGCTGTAACGCCATGTCGCGACGATGACGACTTCCTGCACCTGCTGGCCCGGATCCTGTGCGACAGACTGGCGGAAGCCGCTGCCGAAAAAATGCACGAAGAAGTGAGGCGCTGCCATTGGGGCTACGCGCCCAACGAATGCCTGACGGCCGCAGAGCTGTTCGCCGAAAAATACCAGGGACTGCGCCCCGCGATAGGCTACCCTTCCCTGCCGGACCTGAGCCTGATATTCCCGATCCACGAAGTTTTGCAAATGGACAGCATCGGCATCTGCCTGACAGAAAACGGAATGATGGTGCCGCACGCCTCCACCTGCGGTCTGATGTTCGCCCATCCCGCTGCCTGCCATTTCGGCATCGGCCCGATCGGCGAAGACCAATTGCAGGACTATGCCCGCCGGAGGGAACGGAGCGTTGAAGAGATCAGACGCTTTCTGGCCTCCCGAATCACAACCTGACAACCCAAAAGACAAAAAACAGATGATACTCCGCATCCTTTTCTTTCTGGCCCTCCTGCTGTTACTCCCCGCATGGGGGATAGACCGCACCGTGCTGAAAAGCCGCTGCAACCGCACAACGCGCATCCTGTTCTTCCTTCCCAACCTGCTGCTCTTACTGGGACTGACGGCCATGGCCGCAAACGAAAGCTATACACCCGAAGCCGCCTATCTGAAAGGGCTGCTCCTGACGCTCGTGATGTGTCTGGCCATCCCCGAGACACTGGCGGCCCTGCTGCTCGCCATAGGCAGCTGTTTCAGCCGGCGGCGCCCGTCCGTCCGAAACGCTTTCGGCAAACTGGCAGCGGCAACGGGACTGCTCTGTTTCGGCCTGCTGCTGTACGGATTCACCATCGGCTACCGGCACATCATCGTGAAGGATTTCACCTACACAGACCAAAGGATTCCACAGGCTTTCAACGGCTATCGCATCGTCCAGCTGTCGGACCTACACCTCGGCACCCTTCACGGACACCATGACGTGGTACGCCGGATCGTCGACTCCGTTAACTCCCGGCACCCAGACCTGATCGTCTTTACGGGCGATCTCGTGAACTACCGTGCGGAAGAACTGTTCGAGGCTGAACCCGAACTGCGTCGGCTGAAAGCCCGCGACGGCGTCATCTCGATCATGGGAAACCACGATTACATGGCCTACCATCGCTGGAAGAGCGAGGAAGAACGCCGGCAAAACATCCGCCTCCTGCAAGAACACGAACGGGCCATCGGCTGGAAACTCCTGCTCAACGGACACGTTCTTATCCGACGAGGCAACGACAGCATTGCCGTTCTCGGCGTAGAGAATGACGGCAGCCCTCCTTTTCCCGCACTGGGAGACTTGCCGGCGGCGGAAAAGGGATTGTCAGACAACTGCTTCAAAGTGCTTCTCTCGCACGATCCCTCACACTGGCGGCGACGCGTCCTGCCCGAAACGGACATCCCGCTGATGCTGGCCGGCCATACCCACGGAATGCAGTTCAAGATGGGTTCTTTCTCGCCCGCCGCCTGGTTCTATCCCGAATGGGGAGGTGCCTATACGGAAAAAGGGCAGACACTCTACGTCAGTCTGGGAGCCGGAGAAGTACTGTTGCCGTTCCGTCTGGGAGCATGGCCGGAGATCAACGTCATAGAACTGCAAACCAAACATCCTTAAATTTTCCATCATTTATGTCCAAAAGAAAACACAACCTCAATACAGCTCCGGTCCCGATGACGGCCGGGACCATCCTTTACAGAATCTACCAGCTCTTCATTGCCCTGCCGGCAATACTGACTGTAACCGTCATCACATCACTGGTCACCAGCGCCGGGAGCATCATCGGCAATGCCCATTTCTGGGGCTACTACCCCGGCAAATGCTGGGCCTGGGCCATCTGCAAGATATTGCTCCTGCCCGTAAGAGTGGAAGGCAGGGAAAACATTGACCACCACCAGAGCTATGTTTTCGTGGCCAACCATCAGGGACCTATGGACATCTTCCTCATCTACGGTTTTCTGGGCCGTAACTTCAAATGGATGATGAAAAAGGCATTGCGGCGGATGCCTCTCGTGGGCTATGCCTGTGCAAAAGCGGGACATATCTTCGTGGACAAATCCGGTCCGAAAAAGATACAGGAAACCATCAGCCACGCCCGCAAGACATTGCAGGGCGGAACCTCGCTGGTCGTTTTTCCCGAGGGATCACGCACTTTCACAGGCCATATGGGCTTGTTCCGCAAAGGCGCGTTCCAGCTGGCCGAGGAATTGAATCTGCCGGTCGTTCCGCTGACCATAGACGGTTCCTTCGATGTGCTCACCCGCATGGAAGGATTCGGTTTTGTACACCGCCACCCCATGCGTCTGGTCATACACCGTCCAATCTTCCCGACAACAGGAGAGCCTGACGCAATAAAGGAAACAATGGACCAGGCATACGCAACCATCATGGCGGCTCTGCCAGAAAGACACCGGGGATATGTCAGGAACAAAGACCAATAAAGCACCATGAGCCGACAGGATCTTACCCGTTTCGTCCGCTACGCCATTACCGGAGTGCTGAACACCCTGATCACGTTCTTGGTTTTCACCGGTCTGCGACATTTCGACGCAGACATCGACATCTCCAACCTGCTCAGTTATCTGGCTGGAATGTGCAACAGTTTTCTATGCAATAAATTCTGGGTATTCCGCTCAAGAGAAAGCGGACCCGTCCGTGAAGGCGTCTTGTTCTTCCTCGGAGCCGGTTGCTGCTGGCTGTTGCAATGGGGCATTTTCCGCCTGCTGCTTCTCTTACTGCCCGAAACCGTTTCCTACCTGCTGGGAATGTGCTCCTACACCCTGAGCAATTACGTGTTCAACCGCCGCATCACTTTCAAACAGAAAAGTCAAAACATCCGAATATGAAAAAACTTCTATCCCTTCCGCCCAACGTGGTGAACTGTTTCCACGAGATTACCAGTCTGCCGGCCGGAGAATATTTCTGTACCTCCGATCCAGCCGACCGCAAACTCGGCTCGGGAGGCGGCACGGCCTGGCTACTGGATGCCTGCCGCAAGGCCGAAGCTCCCGAGGCGGATTTCGCCACATGGCTGTCCCGTGAAAAACGCATCCTGCTCCATGCCGGCGGACAAAGCCGCCGCCTGCCGGCATACGCACCAAGCGGCAAAGTGCTCACCCCCGTGCCTGTGTTCCGGTGGGCACGCGGACAACACATCGACCAGAACCTGCTCGACCTGCAAATGCCGTTCTACGAGCGCATCATGCAAAAAGCTCCGGAAAGTCTGCGGACACTCATCGCGAGCGGAGACGTCTACCTGCGCGCCACCGAGCCGCTACAGGACATTCCCGAGGCCGATGTCGTCTGCTACGGACTATGGGCCGACCCCAGCCAGGCCTCGCATCACGGTGTCTTCATGATGGACCGCAAACACCCGACCCAGCTCGACTTCATGCTGCAAAAGCCTTCCACTGAAGAACAGGCCCGGCTGATGCAGACCCACTTCTCGCTCATGGACATCGGGGTGTGGCTGCTTTCAGACAGAGCCGTGCAACTGCTTCATGAACGCTCCACAGGCAAAAACGGGGAAATCCGCTTCTACGATCTCTATTCCACCTTCGGCTGCGCTTTGGGCAGCCATCCCTCGCAGACAGACGAAGAACTGGCCTCGCTCAGCGTGGCGATCCTGCCGCTTCCGGGCGGAGAGTTCTACCACTTCGGCACCGCACCCGAAATGATCTCCTCGTCCGTGTCCATACAGAATCTCGTAAAGGACCAGCGTTTCATCATTCAGAAAGGCGTGAAGCACCAGTCCTCTGTCTTTACCCAGAACTCCGTCATCGCCAACCGTCCGGACGGAAGCAACGAGTTCGTTTGGGTGGAGAACTCGGCTCTTGGAACAGGCTGGCGCTATTCCTCGCACAACATCATTACCGGCATTCCGGAAAACAACTGGACCGTAAAACTGGCCGACGGAATATGCGTCGACATCGAGCCTGTAGGCGAAACGTCCTACGTGCTCCGCCCCTACGGCTACAACGATGCCTTCCGAGGCGACATCAACAATCCGCATACTACCTTCTTGAACGCTCCGCTCACCCTCTGGCTTGAAAAACACGGCATCAGTCCCGACCTGCTGGGACGCACCGACGACATACAGGCCGCACTGCTCTTCCCCGTCATGGAGGATATAGAAGAGATGGGAAAGATGCTGTCCTGGATGACGGCCGAGGAGCCCGACACTTCCCTCACCGAACGCTGGAGCACGCTGCGCCGTCTCTCCGCCGACGGAATTTCCATCCATGCCAACCTGCGCCGCCTCACCGCACAACGCCGCAGACTGCTGGAAAAAAACCTGCCCCAGATAGCACACAACTGGCCTAAAAGCGTATTCTACCAGACCAACCTGAAAGACATGGCCGGCAAGTTTGCTGCAGGCGGTCTGCAACTGCCCGATGCGCTGCCCGCCGACAGCCCGCTGATGACGCGCATCCACGATGCCATGTTCCGCAGCGAAGCCACCGGAAACGACCCGGAACGGAAAGACGCATACTCCGACCACGCCTTCGCCCTGCTGCGTGAAGGACTGACCAAGAGTGCCCTGCGCCACCGGACGGCTCCACGCATGACCACCTGTAGCGACCAGATCGTCTGGGGCCGCAGCAGCGTGCGCATCGACCTGGCCGGCGGATGGACCGACACCCCGCCCTACAGCCTTCTGTCAGGCGGCAATGTCGTCAATCTGGCCATCGAACTCAACGGCCAGCCTCCTCTACAGGTTTACGTCAAACCCTGCAACGAGCCTGTCGTCATCTGCCGCTCCATCGACCTCGGAGCCATCGAACGCATCGAGACGTATGAGGAACTGCGCAGCTACAACAAGGTGGGCTCCCCCTTCTCCATCCCCAAGGCCGCGCTCACGCTGGCCGGCTTCCTGCCGGGCTTCGGCGTCACGGAATATCCCTCCCTGCGCCAACAACTCGAGGACTTCGGCTGTGGCATCGAAATCACCCTGCTCTCGGCTATTCCCGCCGGCAGCGGCCTCGGAACAAGCAGCATCCTCGCCGCCACTGTGCTCGGCGCGCTCAGCGACTTCTGCGGACTGGGATGGGACAAATACGAGGTATGCAACCGCACCCTCATCCTCGAACAGCTGCTGACAACCGGAGGCGGCTGGCAGGACCAGTACGGAGGTGTGCTTCAGGGCCTGAAACTCTTGCAGACACAACCCGGATTCAACCAGAACGCCACGGCCCGCTGGCTCCCCGATACCCTCTTCACGGATCCGGAACTGCGCCTCTGCCACCTGCTCTATTACACCGGGGTGACACGCACGGCCAAACATATCCTCACCGAAATTGTCCGGGGCATGTTCCTGAACAATACGCGCCACCTCGCCCTGCTCGACGAGATGAAGCAACATGCCCTTACGCTCTTTGAGGTGCTGCAACAAGGCGACCTGCAACGCTACGGCAAACTGGTACGCACCACATGGGAACAGAACAAAGCGCTCGACTCGGGCACCAACCCTCCGGTCATCAAGACCTTATGCCGCCGCGTGGACGACCTCTGCATGGGCTACAAACTACCCGGCGCAGGCGGCGGCGGATTCATGTACATGGTGGCAAAAGACCCCGAGGCCGCACGACGCATCCGCCAGACACTTACGGCCGAGCCTCTGACCTCCACCTCGCGTTTCGTGGAAATGAGCATCTCGCATACCGGTTTGCAGATCAGCCGTTCCTGATCCCCTCCGCGAATCCCTTGCATTTCGATGCCCTCTTCGGTTCCCGTCGTTTTTCATGCAGGAACCGGAGAGAGTATCGTTTTTCCGGAACAGAAAGAGCAATTGATTATCTGATAAAACTATGAGCGACTTTCAATATATGGTGGAATGCACCACAAGAGACGTTATTGGGCTGCTCATGGAACGCGACAACATGCAGATGGAGGAAGCCCTGGATAAAGTCTACAATTCACAGACTTATGAAAATCTTCTCAATAAAAAATTATTACTGTCCGCTAAACCATAAAAAGGCGAGTCCAACTTCCTGAACGGCAGAAGTTGGGCTTACTTTTTGTA
>VSQE01000017.1 GCA_009775705.1 Prevotellamassilia sp. | reverse complement strand
AAAACCATGTGGGTGATTAATCGTAAACGATGAGTTATAATACTGGTACCCAATCAAGCGGTTGTCTGACATACTTAATTTATAATGCCTTAAAAGAATCTGTATTCTTACATTGCAATATTGGAATTTTTTCAAAATATTATGTCCACAGGGTTTTCGGACTGATCCGAAAGAATCACTGATCAATGCATAGTCGCTCGGCAGTTTTCTTAAATAATACAAAAACACCCGATTTTACATTCTTGGGTGTAAAATCGGGTGTTCATTTTACAATTTGCTGATTTTCAGCGTTTATTGCGGAGAGAGAGGGATTCGAACCCCCGGTGCCTTTCAGCACGGCAGTTTTCAAGACTGCTGTAATCGACCACTCTACCATCTCTCCGAGGGTCCTGATAAAAGACGTTGCAAAATTACAATTTATTTTTGTATGTGCAAAATTTCCAGGGAAAGTTTTTGTATGTAATCATATTTTAACGGGAAAACTGAGGTGAGATTGGTTGGAAATAGGCATCTTTGTGCCGTATTTATTCAATAAATTAAATATGTCCGATCGAAGGATACAACAGGTTAGCCTGGACTATGCCCGCCAGTATGCCGCGCCCGATACGTTGGATGAGAATGACGAGCTGCTTGTTCTTGACAATCTTGACAGGATGGATTTTTCCAACAAGACCTTGCAGCCCGGTTTCATCATGTATTGTTTTTGCCGATCGGGAAAGGCCGGATTCCTGCTCAACACGCAACGGCTGGAGATGCAGGCCGGTGACTTTCTTATCGGTTTGGGCGAACAGATTTTCGAGGACTGCCATACCAGTCCGGATTTCAATGGTGTGATCATCATTGTTTCCCGCAGGTATTCGCAGGAGAGTATTGTAGGACTTTACCATTTGTGGCCTTATCTGCTGTATGTGATTGATCACCCCGTGCTTCATCTGTCCGAGGAGGAGCAGCGGAGAGTCGGGGGTAGCTATGACCTGCTGGTACGGCGTTTGCGCCACCGCTCCCACCGCTATCGCCGCGAGACGATCATCGCCCAGATGCGGACGTTCTATTTTGACATCTGCGACATTCTTTCGCGACGTTGTCCCCAGTGTGATGCGAAGCACTCGCGCAGCTGTGCCCTTTTCGATAGTTTTATCCGCCTGCTGTCAATGCACTTCAAGACGGAGCGGAATGTCATGTGGTACAGTGACCAGCTGTGCCTGACGCCTAAGTACCTTTCGGAAGCGGTGAAGGCCGTCAGCGGAAAGACGGCAAGGCAGTGGATCACGACTTTGGTCATCATGGAAGTCAAGGTCTTGCTACGGAATACGGATTTGTCTATCAAAGAGATCGCGCAGGAACTGAATTTCCCGAATCAGAGTTTCCTTGGGAAATATTTTAAGAATGCCACGAATATCTCACCGTCCGATTACCGCAGGTCTTAGGACGGGGACTTTTTTGAAAAAACAGAAAATGGATTGTATCAGAAACAGAAAGACCATCAGAAAGTATGACCGTCGCGAAGTCGACGAGGCGTTGCTTTGCCGTTTGCTGGAAGAGGCCGAACGTACGCAGACAATGGGAAACATGCAGTTGTATAGTGTGGTGCTGACCCGTGACGAGGGGATGAAGGACAAATTGTCTCCCTGTCATTTCAACCAGCCGATGGTGAAAGAGGCTCCGGCGGTGCTGACCTTTTGCGCGGATTTTCAGCGGGCCACGACCTGGTGCCGGCTGCGTAAGGCCGATCCCGGCTATGACAATTTTCTCTCGTTCATGAATGCCGCCACCGATGCTCTGCTGTATTGCCAGACTTTCTGTACACTGGCCGAGGCAGAGGGACTGGGTGTCTGTTATCTCGGCACTACGCTTTACACCCCGTCGCAGATAGCGGAAGTGCTTTCATTGCCTTCGCTCGTCATGCCTGTGGCGACTGTCACGGTGGGGTGGCCGGCCGAGCATCCGCCGCAGACGGACCGTCTGCCTCTTTCGGCCGTTCTTCATCGGGAGCGTTATGTGAAGCCCGGAGCCGCGGAAATCGACAGGGACTATGCGGCAAAAGAGGCTCTCCCCGAGAATCGGGAATTTGTGCGTCTGAACGGAAAAGAGACATTGGCGCAGATCTTTACGGATTTGAGATATACGCGCCGCGACAACGAGAGCATGTCCCGCGGAATGCTCGAGGCCCTTTGCCGGCAGGGATTTCTCTCCGTTGGGGACCTGAAGGACTTCCTTGCTTTGGACTAAGGCGGACGTGTAGACCTGAAAACCGGCCGGCAAACTGTATGCAGTAGTTTCGCCGGCCGGTTTTTTGCAGGTCCGCGTTGGCGCGAACTTGTCAGCAGATCCTTACGGAATGAAAATTTTCCGTGCGGCTTCGTTTTCCCATTGCAGCAGGTAGATGCCGGCGGGCAGGTACAGGCGGGTCGTTCCCGCACTGATGTTCTCATCGGCAACGGACAGCCCGGCGGCCGAGACAACTCTGAGCCTGCCGCCGTGCGGTGTGTCTACCGTCAGACTGTTCTTCGCGGCTCGGAAGGTGCCTCCGCACATCGTTTCCGCTATGCCGGTGGTCTGTAGTCTTGTGCAGGCGATGCCCATCTCGCGGACCACGGCCGAGGCGTGGTGCAGCAGCGCGTATGTCCTGTTCGTGGCGGTTTTCATTTCGTAAATCGTGTTGTCGTCCTCGTCGGTCTTCGTCTTCGCCGGCAGGCGTGTGCCGTTGCCGTCATAGAAGTCCGCTGTGCAGACACTGTTCAGGGTCCAGGCGATGCTGTCGCCGGCTGTGGCGTCCATGCGGAAGCCGCAGATGCGGCCGGGGCCGGGAGCTTCGAACTCCATGGGCGTTCCTTCCGTCAGGTCAGCAAAGGCAGGGCGGACGGGGACGGTCATCGGGAAGGTTTCCGACAGAACGGCGGCGCTGGAGTTGCCGGCCTGATCGCAGGCGGCCATTCCGAAGAATACGTTGTCCGCGCAATAGACGGTTTCCGTTGCGGCATCGAAGCGGTAGTCGGCGGGAATCTCGTTAGGCACGACATCTTTGATTTCTATGACGAGGTTGTCCAAGGCCAACGGATTTTCCGGTTCCACTTCTACGCGGACGCGCGGCCCGGTGTTGAACCAGTATTCGTAGGCTGCCATCTTGTTACCGGCCGGAAGCAAGTCCGGCACGATAAAGTACCTCACCACCGGCGCACTGGTCTTTCCGCACTTGTCGCTCACCTGATAGCTCAGCGTGTGGAGGCCTTTGCACAGATTCTGCAGGTCGAGTTGCAAATCAATCGTGCCCGTTTCTCCCATGACCCCTGAGACGGCTCGGTCATATGCGCCGTCTATCCAGTACTTGTAGCCCGCAAGCGCGTTGTCGGCAAACGTGGGGGCTGGCACCAGAAAATACCGGGTGCGCGGTGCGCTCCAGTTGCCGTAAGCGTCACCCGTGCGGATATTGAACACGTGCATGCCCGGCACAAGCGCGGAGCAGTCAATCTGCAGATCGGCGCAGCCTTCTGCCAGCTGTCCCGTTACGCGCTTGTCGAAATGGCCGTCGGTCCAGTACTCGTATGTGGCGGGCAGATTCCCTTCGTGCGACGGCACAGCGCGCAGGAAGTATCGCGTGACGGGCGAAGACCAGCGGCCGCGTGTGTCCGAGGCCCGGAAGGAGATGGAGTGCATTCCTTCGCCGAGGGCCGATACGTCCAGTTCTGTCTGCCATCCGCCGGCTATCGTTACGCTTTTCCGTCGGTCGAACTGTTGGTCTATCCAGTATTCGCCGTTCTGCGGCGCGGCCACCTGCGCCTGCGCGGCCGGGACAGCCCACAGCGGAACTGTGGCAAGAAAAGCAAGGTTTCTCAGTCTCTTCATGTCCGTCAGTCTTTGGTCTGTGCTTCAACCTTGATGCTCACTTTCAGCTTGCCGTCGGCCGATGTCTTGGTGTCGATGTTGCTTTCCATGATGCGCGGGGTGCAAGGAATCTTGTTCCACGGATAGTTTCCGCCGTACAGACCTATTTCCGTTCCGTCGGTGCCTACGTATTTTTTCGGATATTTCAGTTCAAAGGTCTTGTCTTCGGCATAAGTTCCGTCCTCTCCCTCGGCAGCATACACACCCGCATTGGCAATGCCTGTCCAGTTGTTGTTGCTGTCCTGCACGCCGTTACCGATGGATGCGGTGCCTACGAAAATATTGTTCTTGCTTGTGCTACCTGATCGGAGTGGATTATATAGAATGCTGTTGGTGCAAAGGACACGGCCGGAAATAGTTCTTACGATACAGTGATCTACATGAATGGAACTCTCAGAATAAGAGTATGGTAAGCTCCAAATGTGGGAGTTCGTGATGAGTAGATTATAATGTCCCCAATGTGTATTACAATTATCTATACCATAGGCTATAATACTCTGTCTGATAGTCATGTTTTTGGAATCATGATAGAAATTTATCCTGTCTGTTATTTTGCATTTTGCTATCGTTAGATTTTCTACCGGTGTCAATTGGTTATTATTGAAGTATATTGACTGTACTTGTACACCTTCAAGATGCAGTCCGTTCACTTTGCGTCCGGCTTTGACGGTCTCTCCATCTTCGTTTGTGATGTCAGCAGGTATAAACTGCAAAGAGCTGTTCAGTACCGTAGCCTTCGTCCCTGTTGCCGGATCGTCCTCGCATCCGGCTCCGTAAAGCCGGAACGATTTGCTGATTTCGTTCGGTACCCGGAAGTTGCCGGACGATAGCGTGATGACATCGGCCGAGTCGGCGGCAGCCTCGTAGGCTTTAATGAAAGCATCCACACCCATCCATACGCGGGTCTGGTCTCCGTGCTGGAGGGTGGCCATGGGCGCATCGGTGTTTTGTGCCTGTGCGAACAGGGAAAGTGCGGCCGTAGCCACAGCAGATAAGAATTTCTTCATAGCGTGAAGTTTTTTTGTGCGGGCCTGCAATCTCCCTTCAGTCCCCATGTTTTTTTTTGTTTTGATGTAGAAATGTGCATAGATACGAAAAAGCGTGGGAGATCCGTACCCGTTGCCCGTTCCACACTCTGAGGCCCTGAGATTGCCCAATTCGTCTGAACGGACAACAACAGAGCCCACGCCGATATGTATATACCGTCTCTCCCTGCCTGCATCACGCCGCGTCTCCGTCCAAATGCTTCAGCAGACAGGACAGAATACAATTCGGCGACAACTGGCCGGGGAAATGCGGATAAACACATCCCGAGAGCATCTACTGTTGCCTTGTTCTCCGACGAATTTGAAATTTCTCAGGTTTCAGAGTGTCAAGAACCAAGCGTCAAAGTAAACGCCTTTCCATAAATATGTAGCCCACCCAGCCGCCTTCGTTACAAAGGCTCCGGCGTGGGATGCAGGGGCAAAGTTACCTTTTTTGCGTAATCCCGCAAATCTTTTCCTGAAATTTTGTGAATCTGCGGCCATTTCGTTCCGCCCGAGAAACCGGATATAACGGCCTGCCGTGTCCCGAAAAAGCGTGTACAGTGAAAATCAGGCGGAAAAAGATGCCTGAAAACTTGTGGGTATGTAGGGAAATCCTTACTTTTGCACCCGATTTGGCCTGCGTGAGCCTTTTATGCAGAGGCTCTGCGTGTGATGGCGAATTAAGCAAACATTCACTTAATTTAGAGTAACACAAAAAACAATGAAGCAAATTGCAATCACCGGCACTTCGCGTACCGGACTCGGAAAGAAAGCCACGAAACAGGTTCGTGCAAACGGCAATGTCCCCTGCGTCATCTATGGCGAGAAGAAGGACGAAAACGGCAATCCCCAGGCCATTCACTTTGAGGTTTCGGTGAAGGAGATCAACAAACTGATCTATACTCCGCACATCTATCTCGTGGACATCACCATCGACGGCGTAGACCATAAAGGTATCCTCAAGGAAGTGCAGTTCCATCCCGTAAAGGACAACGTGCTTCACGTAGACTTTCTTGAAGTACACGCCGAGAAACCCATCGTGATGGGTGTGCCCATCGCTCCCCAGGGTCTGGCTGTCGGTGTACGTGCCGGTGGACGTCTGGTGACATTGGTGCGCAAGCTCAACGTGAAGGCGCTCTATGATGCCATTCCCGAAAAACTGAATATCGATGTGACGGCACTTGAACTGGGCAAATCCATCAAGGTGGGCGATCTCTCCTTCGAGGGTCTCGAACTCGTTACTCCGAAAGAAGTCATCGTTTGCTCCGTGAAGATGACCCGTGCCGCCATGGGAGCCGCTGCCGCAGCAGCCAAGGCATAAGGAAACCGGTTTCCGGCTTTTCTGTTTTCCCCATAAAATCAGAATGAATAAGGTGATATGCCGGTGCCGGGTGGCATCGGCATATCTGTTTTTGAGAATGCTTTATCAGTAAGTTTGATATGAATCATTTGATTGTAGGCTTGGGCAATATCGGAGATGAATATGCGGCCACGCGCCATAACATAGGTTTCAGGGTGGTGGATGCCCTTGCAAAGGAGGCCGGTCTCACGTTCGAGGACAGGCGGTACGGGTTTGTGACCACCTTGCGGGTGAAGAACCAGACGCTGATACTTCTGAAGCCTTCCACCTATATGAACCTCTCGGGCAACGCCGTGCGCTACTGGATGGGGGAGAAGAAGATTCCGGTAGAGAACCTTCTTGTCGTGGTGGACGATCTGGCCTTGCCTTTCGGTAAGCTGCGCATGAAGCCCGGTGGCAGCGAGGCCGGACATAACGGACTGCGCCACATCACGTCCGTCTTGGGAACGCAGCAGTATGCCCGTCTGCGCTTCGGCATAGGCTGCGATTTTCCGCGGGGCGGACAGGTGGATTATGTCCTGGGCGAGTTCGGGCCGGAGGATCTTTCGCACATGGACGAGCGCATCAGTGTGGCCTGCGACATGGTGCGTAGTTTCGCACTTTCGGGCATACAGTTTACCATGAACCATTTTAATCAGAAATGAGCGAGAAGAGAGCTGAGGCGCGTTTGGACAAATGGCTGTGGGCGGCGCGCATCTTCAAGACCCGCACGCTGGCGGCCGATGCCTGCAAGAACGGCCGCGTAACGATTAACGGAGCGCAGGCCAAACCGTCGCGCATGGTCGGGGCGGGCGACGAGGTAGGGGTGAGGAAGTCTCCCGTGACCTATACTTTTCGGGTGTTGCAGCCGATAGAAAAACGTGTGGGTGCCAAAGTGCTGCCCGAAATTCTGGAAAACATCACCGCTCCCGAGCAGTACGAGATTTTGGAAATGAGCAAGATCAGCGGTTTTGTGGACCGTGCGAGAGGGACGGGCCGGCCCACGAAGAAAGACCGTCGGGCACTGGACGATTTTAACGCTCCCGTTTTTCTGGATGAGGATTTCGATTTTGACATGGAAGACTGAGTTTCCGGCGGACAAGACCACGTTTTTCCCGGAAGGGATATTTCATGGGGCATGCGGAAGTGCGATGCACGCGAAAAATGTCCCGGCTAAAAAAGTGTGCCGTAAATTTTTTTGAAATATTTTTTGTGCAAACTTTAACATATTTCTCCAAAGTTTAACTTGTAGGTTTTTCGGAAGACGAACGGGAACGGACCTTTTTTGAAAAACATAGTATCTTTTTTGAACAAGATGGGACCTTTTTTAAAAAAGATCGGATGTTTTTTTCACGTTAAGCAACGAAAAAAGCCGCCCTATAGGCGGCTTTTCAGGGGTGTTCTACTTTGGTAGTGCAAATATAACACCTCAGCAGGCGAAATGCAAATGTTAATTAACCTACATTTACATTCGGCCCGAAATACCTTTTTTGCCTATCGACACTGAACGTGAAACGGTGAGGGTTCTTTCGCGTACTGTCAGAAAAGCTTTTTATCCTAATAAATAGGGATTGCGGAGACGGCTGCGAAGTCATAACTTTGCAGCCGTCAATTCATTTTTTGTATTAATTAATCAGGATAAGGAAAACGATATATGTACTCAGTTCTGGCAATTGCGCTTTTGCTGTCGTGCCCCGGAGGGAAAGAGGCGGACAATGTGCCGGCGGACACGTTGGTGAACATAGATGTGGAGGAAGCGGTGGTGGTGGCCTCGCCCAAAGAGACCGCAAAGTTGAGAAGACAACCGGTATCGGTTTCCATTTTCGGACGTGAGGCGCTGAGAGAAAACGATGTGTGCGCCATCAAGGGACTGTCTGCCGTAGCCCCCAACTTTTTTTTGCCGGACTACGGGTCGCGCATTACTTCGGCCGTGTATATCCGCGGCATCGGGTCGCGCATCAATACGCCGGCCGTGGGCCTTTACGTGGATAATGTTCCTTATGTGGACAAAAGTTCTTACGATTTTCATTTTCTGGATGTGGATCGCGTTGACATTCTGCGCGGGCCGCAGGGAACATTGTACGGGCGCAACACGATGGGAGGCCTGATGCGTGTGTTTACGGCCGACCCCTTTGCGCGTCAGGGCACGGACCTCTCGTTGGGAGCCTCAACCCGGAACGGTGGCCGCAGGGCTTCGTTCTCTTCTTTTTTCCGTCCGGCAGACAAGTTGGCTTTGTCGGTCGGGGCCTATTATGACGGACAGAACGGATTTTTCCGCAATGTGACGACGGGGCGTCATGCCGATGCCTCCGATGCTGCCGGCGGCCGGATCAAGGTGGGCTACCGTCCTACGGAAAATGTACGGATTGACTGGAATGCATCCTACGAATACAGCGATGAGGGAGCCTGTCCCTATAAGCGGGTGGAGGGTGACGGCAGTTTGTCCGGGATAGCTGCGGAGGGATTGGACCGGATCACCTCCAACCGTCCGAGCCATTACAAGCGCAATATGCTCAATACGGGAGCAAGTGTAGAGTGGGCGGCTCCCCGTTTCCTGCTTTCCTCCATCACTTCCTGGCAGTATCTGGCCGACAGGCTTTTCATGGATCAGGATTTCATTGCGGCCGATATTTTCACGCTCGAACAGAAACAGCGTATGCAGACCTTTACGGAGGAATTCACGTTGAGGAGCCGCGACGCGTCCCGCTGGCAATGGACCGCGGGTGCCTTCTTCATGCACCAGTCCATGACCACGCGATGTCCTGTGGTGTTCTATGCCGACGGAGTGGAGTTTCTGAACGGCCAGATCGCTTCGGCTATGCCTGAGCAGATGCCGATGTCGTTGGAACTGACCGGAAACCGGTTGCCGTTCAACGCCCGTTTGCGGACTCCTTCGGACAATGTCGCGGTTTTCCATCAGTCCGTGTTCCGCGATTTCCTGTTGCGCGGCCTGTCGCTTACGGCAGGTGTGCGACTGGACTATGACCGCCGCTCCTTAGACTTGTCGTCCTATATGGACGCGCCGGCAGACTATCGTTTCGCTATGGAGAGCTTCCGGATAGAGACGGACCTCTCGGCCCATCCCAGGCAGGACGGCCGTTTGTCTGATGATTCGTGGCAGCTGCTTCCCAAAGCGGGCCTTCAGTATGAGTTGCCCCGGAACAGGGGAAACGTGTACGTGACCGTTTCGAAAGGCTACCGGTCCGGCGGCTATAACATACAGTCCTATTCGGACCTGTCCCAACTGCTGCTGCGCCGCGAGATCATGCTCGGGGTGAAGGAGTACAGCACGGACTTCATCTCCCGCATCCCCTATTTGCCGCAGGAGACGAAAGACAAGGCCATTGCCGGAATGAATGCCGTGATGCAACGGGTCACTCCATCGGTTCCCGACCTCGGGACACTGGCGTACAAGCCCGAACAGTCCTGGAACTATGAAGCCGGGGCCCATCTGAATTTTTTCGACAGGATGCTGACCGCCGATTGTGCCGTGTTCTTCATGCAGACGCACGACCAGCAGCTGGCGCGTTTCTCGGACAGCGGCATGGGGCGTGTCATGGTCAATGCCGGCAAGAGCCACAGTTGCGGACTGGAGCTGGGATTGCGTTCGCTCCTGTTGGAAAAACGTCTGTCCATGACAGCGAACTACGGCTATACCCATTCCGTTTTCGCCAGCCATAACCTGGGCAACGGAGTGGACTACACGGGCAACTATGTGCCCTACATCCCGGAACATACGCTGGGGGCTTCCGTGGTGTTCGGCCAGCCTTTGCGCGGCAAAGTGGTGCGCAAGGTGACGGCAGGGCTGAATCTGACGGCCGCCGGACGCATCCGCTGGGACGAGGCGAACACCTACAGCCAGCCGTTCTATGCGCTGGTAGGAGCCCGTGTGGGCGTGGAACTGCCGGAAGACATCACCGTCAGCCTTTGGGGAAAGAACCTGACGGGCACCCGTTACAATGCTTTCATGTTCGACAGCATGTCACGCAGGTTCGCCCAGTCCGGTCTGCCTGCCCACTTCGGGATAGACATCTCCGTGCATCTCTGATCGGCCGCTGGTTTGCTTTTGCGCGAGGTTCTTTTCCTAACTTTTTTCTGTTCCGGAATTTAGATGTAATTTTGTGCCGGATTATCCGTCAGAGGATCAGAATAATTGTAAGGAATGATTTCAGTAGAGAATATAAGCGTAGAGTTTGGAGCCAGGCCGTTGTTTGAGGGCGTATCTTTTGTGGTGAACCGGAAGGACCGTATTGCCCTGGTGGGTAAGAACGGAGCTGGAAAGAGCACGTTGCTGAAGATTCTGTCCGGAACGCAGCAGCCCACCAGCGGAGTGTTGTCGGTGCAGCGTGGCGTAACCCTTGGCTATCTGCCTCAGGTCATGGTGATTTCCGACGAGCATACCGTCATCGAGGAGACCGAGAAGGCTTTCGAGCATATCAGCGATTTGCAGGAACAGATAGAGCGAATGAGCGCGGAACTGGCCGAGCGAACAGACTATGAGAGTGAGGAATATATGGGGCTGGTGGAGCGTTTCTCCCGCGAAAGCGAGCGTTTCCAGATGGTGGGTGGAATGAACTATCGTGCGGAGATGGAGCGGACCTTGCTGGGACTGGGATTCCTCCCCACCGATTTCAACCGTCCCACCAAAGAGTTTTCCGGCGGCTGGCGTATGCGTATAGAACTGGCCAAGTTGCTGTTGCGCCGGCCCGATGTGCTCCTGCTTGACGAACCTACTAACCATCTTGATATTGAGAGCATCCGGTGGCTGGAGACTTTTCTCTCGCGGTCCGCCGGAGCTGTTATTCTGGTGAGCCACGACCGTGCGTTCATCAATAATGTAACCAACCGCACACTTGAGATTTCCTGCGGCCGCATTACGGATTATAAGGTAAAGTACGACGATTTCGTGCGTTTGCGCGCCGAGCGGCGCGAACAGCAGTTGCGGGCCTACGAGAACCAGCAGAAGGAGATTGCCGACATCAAGGATTTCATAGAGCGTTTCCGCTACAAGCCGACAAAGGCCGTTCAGGTACAGAGCCGCATCAAGCAGTTGGAAAAGATCGTGCCCATCGAAGTGGACGAGGTGGACAATTCCTCGCTTCATCTGAAATTCCCACCCTGTAGCCGTTCGGGCGACTATCCCGTCATCTGTGAGGACGTGCGTAAGGATTATGGCGGACATTGCGTATTCCGCGATGTGAATCTCACCATCGGACGCGGCGAAAAGGTAGCGTTTGTAGGCAAGAACGGCGAGGGAAAGTCTACGCTGGTAAAGTGTATCATGGACGAGATCCCCTACGGTGGACGGCTCAAGATAGGGCACAATGTGGAGATCGGTTACTATGCGCAGAACCAGGCACAGCTGCTTGATGGCGAACTGACGGTGTTTGACACCATCGACCGTGTGGCGAAAGGCGACATCCGCCTGAAGATACGCGACATCCTTGGGGCTTTCATGTTCGGTGGAGAGGCTTCGGACAAAAAAGTCAAGGTGCTTTCTGGCGGAGAGCGCAGCCGTCTGGCCATGATCCGGCTTCTGCTTGAACCTGTGAATTTCCTTATTCTTGACGAACCTACGAACCATCTTGACATGCGTACCAAAGACGTACTTAAAGAGGCTATTCGGGCTTTTGACGGTACGGTCATTGTTGTCAGTCACGACCGTGAGTTTCTTGACGGACTGGTATCCAAAGTCTATGAGTTCGGAGGCGGCAGGGTGCGCGAGCACATCGGAGGCATTTACGATTTTCTGCGGAAGAAGGAGATTGATTCGCTCGACGAACTGAAGGCGGTTCCTTCTCGAAAGGAAAAGGCTCCGGCGCAACCGTCCCGTCAGGTCACGGACAAACAGGAGGGCGGAGCCTCCTCCTACGAGCAGCGGAAAGAACAGGCCCGGTTGTTGCGCAAGGCCGAGAAGAAAGTGGCGGAGTGCGAGGCGCGCGTAATGCAGCTGGAGGAGGAGAAATCCGCGCTCGAAGAACAGATGTCCGCACCCGCGGACATGCAGGATTCCAGCCTGTTCGGCCGCTACGGAACCATTCAGAAGCAATTGGCCGAGGCCGAATCTGCCTGGGAAACATCGCTGGAGGAGCTGGAGGCCTTGCAACGGAACGGTTGAGTTTCTTCTTTTCAGGATAAGAACCGTATGGAAAATGTCATAGCCGGAATCCGCGCAGTCTGTTCGCTTTCGGACGAGACGGTGAGCATTCTCGAACAGTTGGTGACGCCTTGTAGCTATCCTAAAAGGCGCCAGCTGGTGCGGGCCGGTTTTTTCAGTCGTCATGCCTGGTTCATTGAGAAAGGTATGACGCGCTCCTATTGGGTGGTGGACGGAGAGGAATTCACCACTTCCTTTTCTTGTGAGGGCGGCATTGTCTTCAGCATGGACGAACTGTATTATGACAAGGTGAGCGAGGAGTATGTGGAGACGCTTGAAGAGGTGACGGCCTACCGTCTGGCTCTTTCCGACCTGAACTGTCTTTTCGCGACCAATCTCGAACTGGCCAACTGGGGACGTATCATCCACCAGAACGAGTATCGCCGTCTGCACCGTTCTCACCGTGACCGGCTGGCACTTTCTGCCTCCGAACGCTATGAAGCCTTCTGTCACCAGTTTCCTCAGGTATGTCGACGGGCGCAGTTGGGCTACATCGCCTCCTATCTGGGCATCACACTTTCCACCCTCAGTCGCCTGAGGGCGGCAAAACGGTAGCAGTGGTCGTCACTTTCCTTTGAAAATAACCGATGCTGGGGCTTTGCTACGCAAAAAAAGACGTAATTTTACGCCCGAATCAAATTTCTGTAAACTATATAAAACTGTATGGAAAAGATTTCAGGATTAATTGATGCTCCGTTTACGCCGATGCATGCCGACGGGAGCTTGAATCTGGCACCCATCGAGGCCTATGCCGCCTTGCTGGTGCGTAACGGGTTGAAAGGAGTCTTTATTAACGGATCGTCCGGAGAGGGCTATCTGCTGAGCGAAGAGGAACGTATGCAGCTGGCCGAAGAGTGGATGAGGGTGGTGCCCGAAGGTTTCAAGGTGATCGTACACGTGGGCAGCACCTGCGCGAAAAGCAGCCGCCGGCTGGCCGAACACGCCGCCGGGATCGGCGCCTGGGGAATCGGGGCGATGGCCACTCCTTTCCCGCAGATAGGCCGGGTGGAGGAACTGGTGAAGTATTGCGAGGAAATTGCTTCGGGGGCTCCCGCTTTGCCTTTCTACTACTATCATATCCCCGCGTTCAATCATGCCTATCTGTCCATGCTCGATTTTCTGAAAGCCGTGGACGGACGTATTCCCAACTTTGCCGGCATCAAGTACACTTTCGAGAGTCTGTACGAGTATAACCGTTGCCGGCGCTATAAGAACGGGAAGTTCGACATGCTGCACGGACAGGACGAGACCATTTTGCCTTGTCTGGCTATGGGCGGTGCTCAGGGAGGTATCGGTGGCACAACGAACTACAACGGACGGGTGCTGACCGGTATTCTGGATGCCTGGAAGGACGGCGATCTGGAGCGTGCCCGCGAGTTGCAGAATTTTGCGCAGGACGTGATTGACGTGATTTGCCGTTACCGAGGCAATATTGTGGGCGGAAAACGTATCATGAAACTCATCGGTCTGGATCTCGGTCCCAACAGAACTCCTTTCCGCAACATGACGGACGAGGAAGAGGCCTCCATGAAGGCCGAACTGGAAGCTATCGGCTTTTTCGAGCGTTGCAACCGGTAAGAACAAATCCCTGACCAATTCGGCCAGAAAAGGAGCGTCCCGCTATATGTCGGGACGCTCCTTTTTTATACGGTGGGCTATTGCCAGAGGCGGAGCGAGTATTCTGCCTCCAAGCGCTGTTCCAGTCGGGTGGGCAGGTTCACGAAGAAATTGATGCCGGTCATGTTTTCCACCTCGTCCACACTCATGGCGGCCTGTGGCATCGGCTGTTTGCCCGCGCGGTTAGCATAGTAGAAACCGATGGCTTTCTCGTGTCCTTTTCGCAAAGACAGTATCACTTTGAAGAATCCGTCGGGCACTGTGATGCGGTGTTCCCGACCTATGCTTTTCTGTTTCTTCCCTTTTTTGAAAACCGGTCCGCATACGATGTAAATGCTGCCCTCTTTGCCGGCCCAGCGGCGACAGGCTTTTTCGAGCGTGGCCCAGGAACCGCTGTTCAGGCTGTGAACTTGCGGACAGATATTGCTCATATAGAAACACTGGTTCATGGCTTGCGGGCTCCACTTCATGTCGGCGGCGGGTGCCATGTGACCGCGGTCGTAGCCGCTGGCACGGTAGTCGTCCGTGGTGACGCGATGAGGCAGAGGAATGGACGGGTCCGGACAGAAATCGTCGCTGCGTGCCACGGTGCCTTCCGTTTCCTCGGCTGTCAGTTCCCAGGCCACCCAGTTGGGCAGGTTGTGTGTGCGGTTGAAGGACAGGGTGTAGCCAGTATGCTCCACGATCCTTTCGGGAACACCTTTCATGCGTGCCGGTAATTCGGGCCGGCGCTCTCCGGATGCTGTGCGGACCGGTGATGCAGGAGAGTGACGAACGGTTTTCTCCTTTGCATAGGAGGGAGCGGAGCCATCCACGGGCATGCCGTGATGTGCGGCCAACAGTCCGGACAGGACCGCGCAGCCGGCGATGATGGTTTTCGTGAGTCGGTTCATTTCTTCATAGGGGTTTGTCTCATTTCACGGCAGCCGCCCGGCGGTAGACCTCAAACTGTTCGTGCGTCCCGCTGAAAAGGTTGATGTCCACGTATCCCCGGATGCCTGCTACCCGTCCGTTGGGAGCGAGTTGCCAGTATTTCAGTTTTACGTAGGGCCGGAATGCGCCGTAGCGCGCAATCCATACGGGGTATTCATGCAGTTCCTCGGGAGCCTGTTGCAGGTATTTGTTGACAAATAGCTGACTGACATAGAGTACGGGCAGGGTGCCGCAATGTTTTCTGACCGTCCGTAGCCATGTGAGCACCTCGGCAAACATCTTTTCCTGTCCGCCCATGGCGGCAATCTGGCGGTCTTCGGGCTCCAGATCCAGCATCGGTGGCAAGTCGCCGCGTTGCGGGCGGGCCGTTTTCAGGAAAAAGTCGGCCTGCTGCCGGCCGGTCGTGCGTGTCGAGAAGAAGTGGTAGGCTCCGGTTGCGATGCCCTGCCGGCGGGCCTGGGCGATGTCGGCGGCATAATACCGGTTTCTGATGCTCGTACCTTGTGTACTCTTGACATAAACAAAGGAGACGGGATAGTTGACAGTGCCGTGGATGCGTTTGTTTCCGAAAGTTCCCAGATGGGTGATGCGGAGGCGCTTCCAGTTTATGCCATACCGTTTTTTTCCTATCTCGTGCTGGTAGCGCGAGATATCGATGCCGTAGACGCGGTCGGCGGTATAGACCATTCTCTCGCCGTGGAATCTGTTGTTCCGCCAGGTGCCGCATTTCACGATCTGCCTTTTTTCGATGGAGATGCCGAAGCCCTCCCGGATGCCGTCATTCCATTCGCCTTGGTACAGGTAACCCTCGCTGGCCGAGAGACACCCGTAGCCGTTGGGACGCAGACGGGAGTTCAGCTCGCCGGTGTACAGACTGTCACCCTTGCTGATGTTTCCCGCCCGCAGGGTATCGGCCTGCCAGATGCCGCACACCGTTCTTCCCGTGGTGTCCGTCAGCAGTCCGTAGCCTTCGCGCCGGCCCAGCTTCCAGTGCCCCTCGTATCTGTTTCCTTCGCGATAGAGCATATAGCCGAATCCCTCCGGCTTTCCCTCTGTCAGCCGGCCGCAGTAGGTGCCTGTTCCGTATGTCTTGCGGCCATACAGGTGGCGGGTGCCGGCATAGCCGTCAATGTTGCGGGGCATCTGCTTTTCTGCGTCTTCGGTGGCACAGGGCTTTTCCGGTTCTTTAAAGGTGAAGAAACGTATGGCTTTTTTCCCGATGTTGGAGAGGAGGCGGAGCGGGTAGCTGCGGTGTTCGTAGAGCAGGCGGGCCACGGCGGACGCATCGTGAATCCGGCCGTCGGCAACGATGCCTGTGAGCCGGCCCAGCCGGTTGATGACGGCAGAACCGTCGGCGGTATATGTGCAGCCGTCCAGAGCTTTGACTTCGATGGCGTCAGGCAGCAGTGCCACCGCATCGGGAGCATCGAGCGCTGTTTGCGGAAGTCCTAAAAACAGACGGTCGGCCGAAGGACACCAATGGCGCGGGGAAAGAAGGTAGACGGACAGATAAGGGGCGAACGGCGGCAACTCTCCTGTGGTGCTGAGCAGCATCAGTCCGTCACGGCGGGCCACTTTACGGCCGGGCAGACAGTACAGGGATGTGTTTCCTGAATCGTCCGGACAGACGTAGCGGACCGTGAAAGTCTCTTCCCGGTGAATCCGGAAATCTCCGTCCGATGCGAGTGCGCGTTCCGTAATCCGCAGCAGGGATTCGGTCTCCGTATACCGGCGGATGTAGTTCTCACGCAGCGTCATCACATCGTTATAGCCTTCATCGGTGACGGAATGGGTGTGTGCGTATTCCTCCAGTTCTTCCAGCTGGTCTGTCAGGATGCGGTGCAGCCTTGTCAGTCGCTGTTTCTCGTTGGTGAGGATTTTTTGGAAATTCCCGTTCTCGGGAACAACGGTTTTTTCGGCAAGTGCCGTGACCACGTTGCCCGTTTCGGAAACAAAGAACCCCATGCGCCTCACAGTGTCGCTTGCGGCGGATTCCCGTTGCGTGGACAGGCCTGTCAGAGTGCTGTCTGTGGCGGACGAGAAGAACAGGGTGTCGCCTTCGGCGGTTGCCAGGCTGTATACGCTACAGGCTTCCACGCGGCATAAGGCGGACAACTGTCGTTCCAGACGGGGTGGGAAAAATAAAAGGAAGAGGGCCGGAACAATCAGGCAGCCGACCAGCGGCCCGACCCATTTGCGCTTTTTAGACCGGAGAGAACCGAACTTCATCTCTGTTGCGTTTTTACGGGGTGTTTTTTCAGATCAGGCAATGGCTTTGGCAATGAAATATCCGCCGGCCAACAGCCAGATGTAGATACCGCCGGCCAGCAGGAAAGGCTTGGCACCGGCCTGTTTGAATTTGTCCATGCTTGTTTCCGCTCCCAGTGCGGTCATGGCCATTGTCAGCAGGAAAGTATCCACGTTGTTGATAAAGCTGATGCAGCTGTGGAGCGTCTCGGCTGGGATGAAACCGGAACTTTGCAGTAGGGAGTTGATACCGATGACTGCCAGAAAGTAGAACGCGAACCAGGGAATGGTGATCTTGCTTTTTGCAGAGCCTTCCGTTCCTTGCGCTTTGGATCTCCGGTTCAGGCACAGGCTCATGACCACCAGCACGGGAGCCAGCATCATGACGCGGATCATTTTCGTGATGGTAGCAGCGTCCGCCACATTCCCGCCGGCAGCGTCAATGGCGTTGCCCGCTCCCACGACGTGGGCCACTTCGTGCAGGGTGGAGCCGGTATAGACCGCAATGGCCTGCATGGAGAGACCGTCCATCAGTCCCGAGCGGTACATAACGGGATAGAGGAACATGGATAGCGTTCCGAAAATGACTACCGTAGATACGGCGACAGCCGTTTTGTGGGCCTCACACCTGACAACAGGTTCGGCTCCCAGAACAGCTGCCGCACCGCAGATGGCGCTGCCGGTAGAGGTCATGAGGGCTGTCTCGCCATCCATCTTCAGCAGTTTTCCCAAGAGCAGTCCCAGCCCCAGCGTTCCGGCAACGATGATGGCATCGGCGGCGATGGCGGGCAATCCTACGGCGGCCACTTCCTGAAAAGTCAGTTTGAAACCGTACAGCACCACACCCGTGCGGAGAATGGTTTTGGAGCAGAACTTGATGCCCGGCACCCATGTCTCGGGCAACCGGTTGCGCAGGGAGTTGGCATAGAGCATTCCCAGGATGATACCGACGATGAGCGGACTGAAGGACAGATTGCGTACAAAGTCGAACTCGGCAATGTAGAAGGCCGAGAAGGAGAACAGGACGATGAGAAGGATGCCGTGCATCACCTCTCCTTTGTTTTCTTTGAACATATCTTGTTACGGGTTGATGATTCCGGCAGCGAAGTTACAAATTTCCGGACGAAAATCAGAAAAGATTCCGAAGATAGCCAAAAAGAAGTCCGCCGCACGAAGTTTTATTTTATAGGTGTATGGTAAAACTGTATAGGGAGCAAAAGGAAGGGGTGTCGCTTCACGTTTGGCGTTGATAGGAAAAAACGGCTTGCAGGACCAAATGTAAACGAAGGTTAAACGGAATTTGCATTTCGCCCCTTGATGTATTATATTTGCACCAGCAAAGTAGAAGAACCCTGAAAAGCCGCCCGATAGGCGGCTTTTTTCGTTGCTTAACGTGAAAAAAACATCCGATCTTTTTTAAAAAAGGTCCCATCTTGTTCAAAAAAGATACTATGTTGTGAAAAAAAGGTCCGTTCCCAGAGTTTTTCCGAAAAACCTCCAAGTTAAACATTGGACAGATATGTTAAATTCTTGCGCGAAAAATTAACAATAAAAAGTAGAAGACTCTTCTGTTTTCCGTAAAATCATTGCTATATGGATTTCCGGTTTTTCAAAAAAAGAATCACGTTGGAAAACCCAGGCGCGGATGCCCCCTGGGGCCAGGTTGATCTGCCCCCCCCCGAAGCCGAAATAGCCGGTTGGAACTTTCCTGCCAATATACGGTCCTTTTTTCTCAGGAAAGAAGGACCGTATATTGTAGGGAAATCCCAAACGCATGAAGTGTCAGATAATCAGCCGTGTAGTCATTCTGTATTCATACGAGTTCGATACGTTGTTTTGCCGGTAAGGGCGTATATATCGGACACTCGGCAGGTCAAAAAGATAACCGCTGCCTCATCCGAAATGGCTTATTTTGTTTCGGTTTGCCTGTCCCGCAGCGGACTGTCAATAAAAAAGACAGAAGACCGCATTGTCTTCTGTCTTTTTTGTGAGCCGAAAGCCGGACTCGAACCGGCGACCTATTCATTACGAATGAATTGCTCTACCAACTGAGCTATTTCGGCATCGCTTCTCAATTGCGGTTGCAAAGGTAGGACTTTATTTGATACGCACCAAGCGTTTTCTGATTTTTTTCGGAAAAAGATGTGGGGCAGAGTTTCTTTGGTTCCATTATTCAGGATTCAGGGATTGAAAGACGGGGCTGTCTGCGGGATTTTCGCAATCTGTTCCAAGAGGGCACACCCCTGACGAGGTGTATGTGGTAATGCTCATGGCAATACCCATGCCATAATGCCACAGTCCGAAGTGGGGGATCCTGACTGGCGAAAGCAGTTTGACGGTTTCAGTCAGCAGGGTTGCCATAAGCAGCATGGTCAGCAAGCGGGTGTCGGCATAGAACCATATGGATTTCTTTTTCAGAGCCTTCAGCATTTTGCGGAATTGTGTCCAGTGAATAAAGCAAAGTGTGGCCATGGTATAGCCGGACGCATAGTGAATAATTTTTATTATGCTCCGTGGCTTTTGAGATGCAGAATAACTCCTGCCATCAAGGTGGAGGCAGAGATGATAACTAGCGCAATACCTATGTTCGCTTTATTTTTCATGGGGAAATAAGTTGGCTATGGAAAAAGTGCTTAGGGATGTTTTTCCGTGACAAAGGGGGTCCGCTATCTGATTCCGATGATCTTGTGCAACTGTAGCGAGATCCGCCATTCGGGATGGCGCAGACAAAAGTCCGTGGCCTCGTCCAGCAGCCGGCGGTCGTGCGTCTTGTCTCCGGTATCGCAAGGTTGCAAAAAACGGTGGCGGGTAGCTATGTGAGCATAGGCGGGGACGGGAAGGCCGGTATAGACACATTTCAGTTCATCGCAACGGGTGAGAACCGGCGTGGCATCGGGAAGGAAAGGGTCCTTGGGAGAGAGTGTTATCCAGTCTACGCTTTCGGGCAGCGGATGAGTGCCGTTGGTTTCGACGGCGATGAACTTGCCGGCGGCATGAAGCCGGGTGAGCAGTTCGTCCGTGACGAAAAGCGACGGTTCGCCTCCCGTCAGCACCACATGGCGGGCTGGATGGGCAGCTGCCGCCGCGGCTATTTCGGCGGCGCTCATCGTCTGCCTGAGGCGGTGGTCCGTATCGCAGAAAGCACACTTCAGGTTGCAGCCGGCGAAACGGATGAATACGGCCGGGGTACCGGCATGGTAGCCTTCGCCTTGCAATGAATAGAAAATCTCGTTGATGGGGTATCGGGTCATAGTGCTTCGTGTTCAAATCCGTTGCGGACGTAGACAGCTACATTGCCTTCCGATTCCTGAAACGCCACTTTATAGCAGTGCGGTACCTGTTCGCAAATCCAGCGGGCCAGATTCTCGGCCGTAGGGTTGAAGTCGAAGAGGTCGTTGAGGCTTTGGTGATCAAGCTGCTCCTGCACCATTTCTTTTACGTGGCTGAAATCCACGACCATGCCGTTCTCGTTGAGTTTTTCGGAGCGGCAGAAGACCGTGACAATGGCGTTGTGGCCGTGGAGGCGGCTGCATTTGCTTTCGTAGGTCAGGGAAAGCCGGTGTGCGAAAGCTACTTCTATTCTTTTGGAGACGTAATACATGCTGTTTTTCGTTTGGACGGTGCAAAGATAGGAGAGAATTTAGAATTGGCCATCGGCTTGCCGGCGTTTTTTTCTGCAGCGCCGTCGGGACTGCCGGCGGGTGAGTGGTACGGAGGTAGGTGAAAAAACGGCGTGTCCGGTGAGGGTGTGAACGGAATTTATTCCGTACCTTTGTCTGGCCATGAAGAAGATTTGCATTATTGTTCCCGCCTATAACGAGGAGGCCTCGTTGCCCGAGATGTACCGGCAATTGTGTGGTTTGAGGGAGGAGCAGAAAAACTATGAGTGGACTTTCCTGTTTGTGGACGACGGAAGCAGTGACGGCACTTCCCGGGTGCTGGCGGACTTGCGCGCCGCAGACGGGTGTGTGACGTATGTGAGGCTGTCGCGCAACTTCGGCAAGGAAAATGCCATGCTGGCAGGTTTCGACTATGCCGATGCCGATGCCGTGGTGGTCATGGACTGCGACTTGCAGCATCCCGTGTCGGTGATTCCCGAGATGCTGCGGGAATACGAAGCCGGCTACGAGGATGTGTATGCCCGCCGGCGCGACCGCGGCCACGAGCCTCCGGTGCGGCGGTTCCTTACGAAGATATATTACCGCCTGTTGCAGAGATCCACGCGGATGGATGTACTGCCCGATGCTGGCGATTTCCGGTTGCTGGACCGTCGTTGTGTACGTGCCTTGTGCCAGTTGCGTGAACGGCAGCGCTACACGAAAGGACTGTATTGTTGGATTGGATTCCGGAAGAAAGAAATCTTTTTCGATCCGGCCGACCGTCTTTCGGGCCGCTCGTCCTTCGGCATGGCCGGATTGCTGAATCTGGCCATTGACGGCATCACCTCGTTCACGACGGCTCCCTTGCGCATTTCCACGGTGGTGGGCGGCCTGGTGTCGGTGGCTGCTTTCCTGTACCTGTGTTTCATTGTGGGAAAGACGCTGGTAGTGGGAGAGCCGGTGCAGGGATTTCCCACGCTGATCACCGTTATCCTGTTTCTGGGCGGGATCCAGTTGCTTTCGATCGGTATCATTGGGGAATACATCGCCCGTATCTTCAACGAAACGAAGGGCAGACCCGTATATATAGTGGACAAGGTGAATGGAAAAGACGTTTAGCGGAATGTGCGGGTTGAAAAATCTTGTTTCCAGCCGCAATGTGGCAGTCGCGTTGCTGGTGCTGACCGGTCTCAGGGCCTTGCTGCTTTCGGGCATGGCTCCGTGGGTGGGTGATGACATCGAGTATCGGTTTATGGCCGAGGACGGTAGTTCCGACCTTTCGGGACCGGCTGTGACGGGGCTGCGTGATGTGGCCGTTTCACAGTGGTATCATTATTTCAATATCAACGGGCGGACAGTGGCACATACGTTGGTGCAGATCATCAATCCGCTGATGGGCCAGACGTTCTTTGCCGTGGCGAACGGACTGATGTATGTGCTGTTCGTGCTGACGCTGTTGCGGCAGGTGGATCTTGAAGGTGGAGGCTGGCGGAAACGGCCCGGACTGACGGCACTGGCCTGCGGACTGACGCTGCTGACTTTCAATACCAGTTTCACACCGACCTGTCAGGTGGGATACGTGTGGATGTTCACGCTGGTCTTCTGGTGGCTTTCCTGTTATTTCCGTGCCGACAGCCTGTCATATGGCAGGCTCTGGCTGCTGGCGTTGGCAGGTTTGGTGGCGGGATGGGGACAGGAAGCGCTGAACATCGGAGTGTGCGGAGCGTTGCTGCTGCATGTGATGCGTCGGCGGTCTTTACCGTCCGGTTTCCGGTGGCTGGCGGCGGCTTTCTGTCTCGGGACATTGCTGATCTGCCTTTCGCCCGGAGCTTTGGCCAGAGCGGGACGTACCAGCGTCGGACTGCCGGAATCGGCCGCCGTGTTCCTGCGATTTTCAAGGGCATTTCTTCTGCTTGTCGTCTATGTGGTATGGCTGACCTTGTGCCGCCGCGTTGCATGGCGGGAACTTTATCTGCGGAACCGTTTCTATGTGGAGGCCCTGCTGATCCTTGTGGGCTTTAATTTTCTGATAGGCATCAGTGCTCCGGCTCGACAACTTTTCGGAATTGAGGCTCTGTCCATCGTGTTGTTGCTGCGTCTTTGGAACTGCCGGGGCGGAGGATTTTGCGAACGGACGGTGACGTTGGCTCTTGTGTTGGCGGCGGCCGGTATGGTGGCCGTGAGCCAGTTCCGTCTGACGGCCCGTACCCGTATCTGCTACGACAACATCATCCGCGAGAGCCGCACGGCCGAAGACGGCAGTGTGGTATACAGCTGTTTTGAACCGGACAACCGTTTGTGGCCGGGCGAACATTTCGCGCGAACCATAGAGCGGTTGATAGAAAACGAGACCGGAAAGACGCTGACCGTGCTGCCGGCTCCCGAAGAGGAGACCGGCTGTCAGCGGTAAAGATGGAAAATACGTTCCATGAGTTGCCATTTCTCGGAAGAGGCGGCTTCGGCGGAAGCCTGCTGGTAGCGGGCGGTCAGGGCTTCCCATTCGGGCTGGCGCGGAAGGGTGGAGAGGCGGCTCATGGCTTCGGACCATTCGAAATCGGCCGGAGTTTCCACAATCATGAAGAGGCGGGTTCCGAGAAGGTATATCTCCATTTCCAGAATGCCTACGGAGCGTATGCCGGCCATGATCTCGGGCCAGATGCCTTCGGGAGAATGAAGTTTGCGGTAGGCGGCGATTAGTTCGGGATCGTCGCGTAGGTCGAGTGTCTGGCAGTAGCGTTTGGTGGCCCCGTCGAAGCGGCTGACGGGATAGCCTGAAAGTTTGTTTTCCATCGTTTTTTCTTTTAGTTCGTAGATTGTCCGCAGCAGTGGTCACACGGTTTGCGGCGAGACAAAGATACGATATTTTTTCTTGCCCTCGGAAAACTTTTTGAAAGCGATTATTCAAATTATCAGAAAAAGTATTGTAAAATACTTGTTTTTTTGTACTTTTGCAACAATTTTATTTTTATTGTAAAACGAAAAAGAAATATACTCTTTGGCGATTTTCACCGGAGGTTCCTTGAGGAGAGGAAAGGCTGGAGAGGTAAGATGAAACATTGTTTTTATTCTCATAATCTTATTGTGTAGAAAATTCATGGTTGCGAATGTGAAAAAAATATTGGTTTGTTTGTTGCCCGTATTGGCGTCATCGGCTGTCCGGGCACAGGAGATAACTTGTTTTAAGGCGGATTTTGATGCCGGTATTCCTGCGGGATGTATCGTGGAGGACTATGCCGAATTGCCTGTCGGGACAGGTTTCAGAACTTATGTGGGCCAGCAGTGGTTTTGCGGTGATGTGTTCGGCACGAACGGAAAGGCCGCGATGAGCACCTCGCACCGTATTGCCGACCTGCCTTCGGACAATTGGCTGATCACTCCGAAACTCTCGATCGGTTCGCCCGACATCTGGCTGGCTTGGGATGCCCGCTCCTTGCATTATGACCTGCGCGACGGTTATAAAGTCATGATTTCCGAGACCGGTAGCGATCCCGAAAGTTTCCGGGAAGTGCTGACAGTAGAGGAGGAGACATACGGTTGGAATCACCGTCTGTTGCCATTACGCGAATTTACGGGAAAGGACATTTACATAGCTTTCGTGCATAACAGTCAGAGCCGTTTTATCCTTGCGCTCGACAATCTGTTTGTGGGAGAGTTTTCGCAACCCGCTTTTCAGGGGTTCGACCGCAGCCGGCGTTTCTGCGGCAATACGGGGACGGCGCCAGTGAGCGGATCGTTCCGGAACAACGGAAAGGCAGTCGGGATTGACCGGTTGCTTTGCACCTTGGGAGACGGGCATACGTATGCCCGGGAGTTCGGAAATGCCCCGATGGCCACGGCGGAGGAGACAGAGTTCATCTTCGATGTTCCGGTGGAGGTGGGCAAGGCTACCCGTTATGCCATTGATGTGGTTACGTCCGACGGTACTACGACCCGACTGATGGAAGACAGCATCATCTGTTCTGAATTTCCCCGCACCCTCCTTGTAGAAAAATGTACCGGAACCTGGTGTACGTCTTGTCCAGACGTGATTCCCTATATCAACCAACTAAAGGAAAGATACAGGGATGAACTGGTTTGCATAGAATCTCATTCCGCCTATATCAACACCTCGGGATTGGCCTATGAACTTTATGACAATGCTTTGGACACCAAGAATTATCCGGCCATTTTCTACAACCGGAATCTGAAATCTCCGCAGTATTCGGCCGGCTACACCGATGCTTTCCGGAAAATTCTGCTCCAGCCCACCCGTGCTCTCATTGAACTGGAGGCGGCTACGGCGGATGACAACTTTATAGATGTGACCGCACAGACAGTCTTTGCCGGCGATCAGGACAATGAGGACGGGCATTTCCGTATCGGTTTTGCCGTTATAGAGAAAAGACTGCAACTGCCTTACAACCTTCAGAAAAATAATGCCACGCTCCTGAGCAATCAGGAATACAGCAAGATGTCTTCGCCTATAGAAAAGGATTTCATGTTCTATCACGATGTGGTCAGAGGCACTCCCAGTGCTTTTGCCGGAGAGGAAAACAGTCTGCCCCGGCAGATTGAGGGCGGCTGTGCCCATACATTCCGTACCCGTATCCAAATACCGGCAACCGTGTCGGATAAGAAAAACATTGCCATCGTGGCGTTTGTTCTGGATGTGGAGCAAGGCGAAGTCCTGAATACGACCGAAGTCAGACCGGACGATACCCAGACAGGGATAGGACACGGTGTGAAGGAAGAAGCCCTTCCGGTGTCTGTTTGTCCGGGAAAGAACGGCGGCATAGAAATCAGCCTCTCCCGGAAAAACATTCCTTGCGAGGTGGAAGTGATGGATGTGACGGGACGTGTCTTGGCGGTACGTCGTGTGACGGAACCGTTGGCAAATGTTGCCTTCCAGGGACAGGGGTGCTATCTTGTTCGTGTCAGTCAGGGCAAAAAAATGACAGTGAAGAAAATAATTTTATAACTAACATATATTTGTAAACACTATGAGAAAAATTTACTCGCTATTGTGCATGCTCATGCTGGGAATAGGCATGTATGCACAAAAGGGTAACCTGATTCTGTCGACTCCCGAGTTGAATGTCGAATATCAGGTAGTGTCCATCTCTCCCAATGGAAAGTGGGCTTGTGGAAACATCTACGAAGGTAGCTACCGCGGTTTTCTGTGGAATCTTACTTCCGGTGAGGTTACGGAGTTGTCGGTCGCCGGTTCTACCTCGCTTGCCATGTGCATCAATGATGCCGGAACGATAGCCGGCATCTTCACTTCGACGGACAATACGCCCAACAACACACCGATCGAAGTTCCGGGCTATTACCAAAACGGGAAATGGCACGTTCTCAGCATGGAGACGGAAGAAGGATATGCTGTCAAGGACGCACTGGTGCAGGCCGTCAGCAACGACGGTACGACATTCGGAGGTATCGGAAGCATCAACGGACGATATCTGCCGCTTGTATGGATAGACGGAAAAGTCCGGATTGTAGATGATAATGTGGGGTCTATCTTTACAGTGTCTTCAGATGGAAAGATCGTGGCCGGATGGACCAATCACCCGGAAAAGAAAAACCGTACGGCTTGTATCTGGAAAACGAAAGATCAGTTGTATGACGAGAAGATTCTGGTGGACGAGTCATTGATAGGCCCGTTCAATTATGTGAGGAAAATCTCGCCGAACGGAAAATATGCCATAGCCTTCAATTGCCGCTATAATATAGAGGATAACACCTCTGTAGTATATGAAGAGCTGTCCGATGCGTTGAATTTTTCTTTGAACGATGTCGACAATGAAGGTTGCGTATACGGTTCTCTTGACAATGCGGACGGTCATGCCACCATCAAATACGATGCGGACGGCAATAAGGTGAATCTGCGCGACTATCTGCTGTCGAAGGGCTTGAAGTTGGGCAAATATCCGACATTCTATGATGCCTATTGTGCTTCAGCCGACGGAAAGACAATCGGACTGTTAGCTATGGATGCCAAAGATATTCCCCGTTCTCTTGTTTTCAGACTTGATGTGGACACCATGAAGATGGCACCGGTGGCTTTGAAAAGCCAGTTGCTGGACGGTGTGAACACCGTACGCCTGACGTGGAAGGCGCCTTTGGCCAATGTCAAGGCTGTCAAAGGATACAACATCTATCGCAACGGTACGAAAATCAATACCGAACCGGTGACGGATTTGCTGTATATGGATAAGGCTCTTGCTGTCGGTGACTATGTCTATGCCATATCGGCTTTGTATGGTACGGAGGAGTCCGAAATGTCCGAAGCGGCTTCAGTGACGGTTAAGGAGTTCCAGTTGATGAAGCCCCGTAACCTGAAAGCCATTCATTCCAGTCTGAATGATGTCCGTCTGGTATGGAGTGCTCCATACAGCAATAAGCCTGCGTTGGGATATTATTCTCCGGGTGAGGAATTCTCTTCCTTTGGCGGTGATAATGTTTCCTTCGAATGTGCGATACGTATGCACAAGGAAATTCTGGCAAACTACAAGTCTGATGGCTATCAGATTACGGATGTAGCTTTTGTTCCCCAGTCCCGCCAGAAAAGCTGGACGGTGGCTTTCTATGAAGAAGGAAGCATGGTGCCTTTCTACACGGAGGTACTTCCTTCGGAAGACCTGGTATATGGCGAGGAGAACCGTTTCCATCTGGCTAAACCTGTCACGATTCCCGATGGCAAGGATGTGGTGATGGGCATTCAGGTGGATGCAACCGGATTTGGCGGTTATGAAGTTATGGGAATGGTTGTTTCCAATGCGCAACCTGGCTATAGCGATCTTCTGCGTCAGGCCAGTGAGACGGATTTCTACTCTTTGTATGATGCTTCGATGACAGCTTCTCAGGGAGCTATGGCCTATCGGATTTCCTGGGCAATCAGTATGTTGATGGGTAAGGCCGATGCAGCGGAAGGAGAAGTTAAGGAATACAAGGTCTACTCGAACGGAGTGGAGCTTGGAGCAACGACTTCCAACAAGTATCGTCAGGAAAATCTGGCGGACGGCGACTATAAATTCGAGGTGGCCGCAGTCTATGCGAGCGGAAAGGCTTCCGAGAAGGATGCCTGTGATTTCACGATGAAGCAGAACACGGACATCTACCGCACGATTACACCGAAAGTGGCCATCACGAAGAATGTGGTGAAGGCTACGTGGGAAACTCCTTTGGATAATGACGAGTCCTATATATCTTTTGCAAGCAACAGGAGCACCGGTGGTCTGAACGGAACGGAGAGCAACCAGTACAGCTATATGGTGGCTACGAAGTACAGCGGAAACAAACTGGTTGACTATGATGGATTCCGCATTTCCGGCTTCCGCTTCTATCCACTCAGCGATGCCGAATTTGCTTTCATTCTCAAAGCCGGCGAGAATGGCAAAGAACTGGCCCGTATAGAACTGACGCGCGGTGTAGACTATGTCTTAAACCGTTGGAACACCATCAAACTGCCCGAACCTATCACGCTGGACCGTTTTATGGAATATTTCCTCATCCTCGACTGCTATGACGTTACTCCCAATACGGCTCCTGTCGGTCTGGACGACCAACCTGCATACGCTACGGTTTCCGACCTTTATTCTATGGATGACGGAAATAGTTTCCTGTCGCTTTCCATGATGGGCGGAAAGAATGCAAACTGGATGATCGGTCTTGCCGTTGAAACGGAGAATCCCAAGTCTCTGCCTATTGAGCAATATAATATATATGTAGATAACAAGATCGAGGGAACTGTCGGTGCCGATGCCAATGAATTTTCTACGGGAGCATTGAGCGACGGTCCTCACCAGCTCCGTGTCAATCCGGTTTATGGAAACGGTGTAGGCGAAAAGCGCAGCGGCGCCGTAACGTTTATCATTGACCTCGCGAGCGGCATTGACGAAGTGACGGACGTTCCTGTACGCATTGTCCGTAATGCTTCCTCTATCAAGGTGCAGGGTGAGAATGTCAGCGGCATCGCTGCCTATAATATGGCAGGTGCCAAGGTGGCACAGACGGCCGGAAACGTTCTTGACATTTCTTCGCTTGCCGAAGGTGTGTATGTGCTGGACATAACAGCCGGTGGCAAAGAGGTAAAGATAAAAGTCAGCATTAACCGCTAAAAGTTTGACCATGCCGATGTGTGGCGGGAAGGAAATGCTATTTCCAGCCCGTGACACATTGGCTTTTTTATATAAACCTGAATTGTATAAAAAATAATGAACAGAGTATTTGGACTTTTTTTCTGTGCATTGTTGCTGACGGGAAATTCTTTGCTCAATGCACAAAGTTTTATAGGTTATTCCAATGGTAACGTGGTCCGCAAGAACGGGGTGCGTTTTGGAAACGGTACCACCCAGGGAATGGCCATCCGCATTCCGGCCGAGAAGGCTGGGATGCTGAAAGGATGCAAGATCACCGGTGTGAAGACAGCTTTTGCCACCACTCAGGTGTCCGACTTGAAAATCTTTGTGACAAAGGACCTGAACGCTGAGCCGCTTTACTGCGAGGACGTTTCCGGGGCCACTACGTCGTGGAAGGACTTCCGTTTTTCCAATCCCGTCACGATTGACGGAGACGAATTCTATGTGGGTTATACCTTTTCCGTGCTTGAGACATACCGTCCCCTTCTGTTTGATGAAAGTACGGACTTCGGTCATCAGATTGCATGGGCATATAATGGCGGAATTTGGGAAGACATAACCGGAAGAGGCTATGGTGCTCCCAATATCCGTGTCAATCTGGAGAGTGCTCCCGAGTTCTCGGATCTTATCATCAAGCCTGTGGATGCCAGCGGTTACTACAAGGAAGGGAACTCCTATTCTTTCGGCGGACAGATCTTCAATTTCGGCACACGCTCCGTCACTTCCTTCGACATTTCCTGTCAGCTGGGCGATGGAGAACCCGTTGTGACCGAAGTGCGGAATGTGCGTCTGGCATCCGGCGAAACGTATGATTTCCGCCTGCCCGAATACAATGCCGGCGAAAGCGGAAAACTTCCCTTCAAGATTTCCGTTTCCAACATCAATGGTACTGAGGACGATGATGCTACCGACAATCTGAGTGTGGCGGATACTTACATCTATCCCTCTTGGGTGCAGAAGAAAGTTCTGATAGAGAATTTCACCGGACAGACTTGTGGAAACTGTCCTACAGGACATGCCAATATGAAGGCGGCTCTGGCTGGAATAGAAGACGAGTTCATTCAGGTAACCCATCATTCAGGCTATAACCCCGATGCCTTTACCATGAATGAGGACATCAGTTATACGTGGTTCTATGGCGGACGTACTTTTGCGCCGGCGGCCATGTTCAACCGTGCGCCCTTTGCCGACGGACTTGCCTCTGTTGTGTTTGCCACCACCGACACCCGGAGTCTGGCTTCGGCCGTCAAGGCTTTTCGCGAAGAGCCTCCTTATGTTTCCTTGCAGTTGCTGAATAGTTTTGACGAAGCTACGCGTGAAGGCGACATTACAGTGAATGTCCATACGTTTGTCGTTCCCTCCGACGCCCGGCACATGCTCAACCTCTTCCTTGTGCAGGACGGGCTGGCCGGTTACCAGAGCGGTGCGGGCAGTGCGTATGTGCATGACCATGTCTTCCGGGGCAGTCTCACCGGAGACTGGGGCGTGGTTGTCGACCTTATCGAGGGCAGGACAACGAGCAAGACTTTCCATTATGTCCTTCCCGAAAAGATACAGTCTTCCTACGAAGGAAAGACGGAATTTGAAGCAGTTCCTGCCAACATGTCTCTGGTGGCTTTTGTCAGCAATGCGGCAGCGTCTCCCTTGCAGTGTGTTGTCTATAACAGTGCATCAATCGGTCTGACCGGAACGTCGACAGGCATAAGCGGAGCTTCCGATACACCTTCGGCACGTCTGGTGATCAACGGACGCGACCTCAGTGTCACGGGAACAGGAGTGGCCGAAGTATACACCCCTGCCGGACAACTTGTCCGCCGTATCGTTGCCAATGGTAGCGAGCGGATGGCTTCCGGTGTTTATGTAGTTCGTATTGTCAATGCGGACGGAACGGTAACTGCCCGCAAAGTGGTTTTGAAATAACCTGGTTCAGTCTCACCGACACAGTCCGAAGAGCGGATTTCCATGAATTTGTTTTCAGACGTATTGTCTCAGGATAGACTTCATGGAGATCCGTTCTTTTTCATTTCTCTCAATAGAAAAAATCTTCATCATTATGTTAAAAAAATATTTGTTAGCAGGTCTGGGGTTTCTGTCGTATATATCCCCCTCTCAGGCTCAGAACAAACTATCGCCCGATGCGGGCCATTATCTGCTGACCCGTTCCGTGCGGCCCGTCCGTTCCGGTGGGGAACAGAGAGTGAATGCCTATCTTTGTCTTGAAAAGGAAGCGGATTTCACGAAGTTGTGTTCTTTAGGCGTCAGTGTGAATCTCAATTTGGGCGACATACTGACCGTTCAGGTTCCGGCCGATAGTCTTGAGGCTCTTTCCCGGCTTCCGTTTGTCCGCTATGTCCAGATGTCTGTTCCGGTCCGTCCCATGATGGACAAGGCCCGCGAGGCCGCCGGTGCCGATTTAGTGGCATCGGGTAAGGGGCTGGACCGTTCCTATACAGGCGAGGGCGTGGTTGTCGGTGTCATCGATGGCGGTTTCGACTATACCCATCCAGCCTTCTTCGACAGTGAGGGGAAGACGCTTCGCATCCGGCGTGTGTGGGAGCAGAGCTATACCGGCGGAACTCCGCCCGAAGGGTTCGCCTATGGTGCAGAGTTTGATTCCCCATCCCTCATCTTGGCTGCGGGTGGCGATGTCTCAACCAATTCACATGGCACACATGTAACCGGCATTGCTGCCGGTGCTTCTCTTGGAAACGGTTGGCAGGGAGTGGCGGCCGATGCCGACATCGTTTTGGTCAGCATGGGAGAACTTGCCGAGAACAGTGCCAATATCTCCGATGCCATTGCCTATATCTACCGCTATGCCGAGAGTGTGGGTAAGCCTTGTGTCATCAATATGAGTCTTGGCACGCAGATCGGTCCGCATGACGGCACGTCCGTTTTCGACCGTGTGGCCGACCGTCTGCAAGGACCTGGCAGGCTGCTGGTCGGCTCTTCCGGTAATTTCGGACATGAGAAAATACACGTCAGCCGCACCTTTTCCGGAGCGGAAGCCGCTCCTTTGCGTACCTTTTTCGATTTCAAGCAGAAACCCACCACGATTAATTACGGCGGGCAGGTAGACGTTTGGGGAGAGAAGGATTTGAAATATGACATTCAGGCCGTTGTGGTCAGCACTTCTTCCGGTCAGGTAATCGCTTCGTCTCCGGTGATGGACGCCTCGGCCGCCGGCGGTTCCACGGAGGTGTTTGAACTTACGAAAAACAGTAAGGGACAGATTCTTATTTCCACCGAGGTAAATCCGCTCAATGGCAAGCCTCATACGTTGCTTACGCTCAATGTCACCAACCTCCGCAGCGGATATGCCGCCGGACTTGTTGTCACGCCCCGCTCGGCCGGCACGCTCCATGCCTGGGCCGATGATGTCTATGTCCGCTTTACCGATGCCGGTGTGGAAGGCTGGCAGGACGGCGATTCCGATTGTTCCATTGCTGAGATAGGCGGCACCGGCGACGGGATCATTTCAGTAGGAGCCTACACTACGCGCAATGCCTATACCCCGGCCGGCAGTACCCGCGAGGAAACCACCGGCGAGGTGATGGGAGCTGCCGCCACTTTCTCGGGCCGCGGACCCCGGCCCGACGGCCGCGTCAAACCCGACATCGCGGCTCCCGGAACCATGATCGCATCGGCTGTTTCCTCTCACGATGCCACGCTTACGTCGCTTCCGATGGCCGGAGCTGTGGAGCGTGACGGAAAAGCCTATCCGTATGCCTACATGCAAGGTACTTCCATGGCGGCACCTTTTGTGGCTGGAGTGCTGGCTACGTGGTTGCAGGCCGCTCCCGAACTGGACCCTTCGGCGGTACGTGGCATACTTTCCTCCTCCGCCGTGCGCGATGAATTCACCGGAACCCTGTCAGGAGAAGGAAACGGCACGTGGGGACGTGGAAAAATGGATGCCTACGAGGGACTTAAATGCGTGCTTAGGGAAACCGGTATCTCGGCCCCGCTTTCCTCCTCTGCTTTGCCTCCAGTCCTGCGATACGACGGCCAATTCCTGCGTATCCTTTTCCCGGGTGACGCTACCGCGTCTTCCCTAAGCGTAAGTCTTCATGACCTGAGCGGACGGGTGCTTTTCTCTACTGCCGTTCCAGCCGTTGCCGGAAGCGAGTGTACGATTCCGGCGGGCGGGTTGCCCGATGGCTGCTATCTGTTGCAGGTGGGCAGTCGCAGCTACAAATTCCGGAAGTAAGGGGGGGAGACGTTGGTCTCGATAACTATAACAAACAGCGGGAACAGCAGATGCCGTATGTCCGGATGCTGTTCCCGCCGTTTATGGCAAGAGGTCTATGGGGCTCTTGTGTGCTGATTACAGATTTAACAACTTGCTGACAACCGAAGAAATTTAAGAAATATATAATGAGTGAAGTAAAGCATAATGGTCAGGCGGATGTAAGGGCAAAAGCTATCTATAGGGTAACAATGAAGGGCAGTTTGGTTAATGCGCTGTTGCTTGTTCTTAAATTTGCGGCGGGAACGATTGGCAACTCTGCGGCCATGATAGCCGATGCCATACATTCGCTTTCTGATTTTATTACAGATATCGTTGTTGTGTTTTTTGTCCGCATTTCAGGCAAGCCGCAGGATAAAGAGCATGACTATGGACATGGAAAATTTGAGACATTGGCAACTCTTGTTATCGGCATAATTTTGTTTTTTGTCGGATCAGGTATATTTTACAACGGCATTTCAGCCGTTTACGGATTTCTTTTCAAGGCAGAAAATATAGAAAGCCCAGGCACAGTGGCTTTTGTGATAGCCATTGTTTCTATTCTTCTGAAAGAAATACTTTATCGGTATACAATATCCAAAGGCAGGCAACTGAATTCTCAGTCCGTAATAGCCAATGCCTGGCATCACAGAAGTGATGCTTTTTCTTCGATAGGCACGGCGGCAGGCATCGGAGGAGCTATTCTTTTGGGTGACAAATGGGTTATTCTTGATCCTATTGCTGCAATGGCGGTCAGTATTTTTATTTGCAAGGTCGCTGTGCAGTTAACGGTACCGTGCTTTAATGAATTGTTGGAGAAATCATTGCCCGAAGCTACAAAAAAGGAAATTCTCGGCATTTTGAATGATTTTCCAGAAGTGAGCGACCCTCATAATTTGAGAACCCGTCGTATAGGAAACTATTGTGCCGTTGAAATGCACATACGTATGGAAGGAATGACGCCGCTTGTTAAGGCGCACGATATTGCCTCAGAGATAGAAAGCCGCATCAAGAAGGCTCTCGGTTCGTCCACTATAGTCAATATCCATCTTGAACCTCGAAAACATATTCGCTAAGTAATGATTGGAAAAATCTCTTGATCGTTTTTCCGGGGTTCTGCTGTAAGACTTTCAGGTGTACCGGAGGAACTACAGCCTGACTTGAAAGCGGATAGCTCTTTTCGGATTGAATTGTCATTGCAAAAGCATGATTTTCCAGATTCCAGTCACTACAGTTTACCGTTCCCCCCCCTCATTCATTCTTTATTGTGGAGGTACGGTATAAAAAACGGCATGGCAGTTCTGAAGACAACGTCTCCGGCACAAAAGATTCCGAATTTTTTTGAGAAATTTTGTATACAGACTTTAACGTATATGTCCAAAGTTTAACCTGTAGGTTTTTCGGAAAACGAATGGGACCGGACCTTTTTTTCACAACATAGTATGTTTTTCAAAAAAGATAGGACCTTTTTTCAACAAGATCCTATGTTTTTTTCACGTTAAG
>VSQE01000016.1 GCA_009775705.1 Prevotellamassilia sp. | reverse complement strand
TACAAAAAGTAAGCCCAACTTCTGCCGTTCAGGAAGTTGGACTCGCCTTTTTATGGTTTAGCGGACAGTAATAAAAATTTTTACGGAGGATTCACTGCTCCAAATATCCCGGCAAAAAGCATGCCGGAATTTTTTAGAAAAAATATTTGTACAAAAAAATTAACGTATACATCCAAAGTTTAACTTTGAGCCCCAACGGATTTTGAACAAGAACGGACCTTTTTTTTACAACATAGTATGTTTTTCAAAAAAGATAGGACCTTTTTTCAACAAGATCCTATGTTTTTTTCACGTTAAGTAACGAAAAAAGCCGCCCATTAGGCGGCTTTTCAAGGGTCTTCTACTTTGCTATCGCAAATTTACTACATCCGAAGACAAAATGCAAATGTTAATTAACTTATTTTTAATCGGGAAGCAAATGCACTTTTTTCTTATCGTTGCTAAACAGGAAGCGAGACATACACTTTTTCCAGAATCCGAAAAAGACATAGCTAACAATAAATTCCAAAAAACAACACGCCTACTATCTGCATTTCCTACAAAAAAGCTACCTTTGTAGTCAACATCATTCAAAACTACAAAACAATATGAAGAAAATACTCCTGCTGTTTCTGCTGACACTGCCCGTGGTTCTCAATGCCCAAAAGGCCAAGAATGACACCAAATATCTGGCAGGCGCCGTCACCACACGCGACGGTTACGTGTACTTTGAGAAAACCTATCAAGTGCCGGGAACCTCAAAAGCCGAGCTGTTCCGCCTCTTGAAGGAATATACCCAGAAAGTCATCGTCGAAGGCGAGAACCATCTTGAACAGGCCCGCATCACCGAGGACAATCCTGAGGACGGCATCATCGCTGCCAGCATTGAGGAATACCTTTATTTCAAACGCAAGGCATGGACCATGCACCGAGTCCGGTTCTACTATCAGCTGGTCTATCAGATTGAAGACGGAAAGTTCAGCATCACCATGCGCCGCCTCCATTATCTGTATGACGACATCAATGCCGGAGACTACGCTGCCGAGAACTGGATCACCGACAGCGAAGCCCTCAGCAAGGACGGAACAAAACTGACCCGCATTGCCGGAAAATTCCGCCGTTTCACCATCGACCGCAAGGATGAAATCTTCAAAGGTGCCGCCCGTGCCGCCGGAGCCATCAAAAAAGTAAACAAAGTAATAGAGGTGGAAGAATAAATAGCCTTCCAGCCTATTCAGAAAATCCCCCGCAGGGCATGTAAACAAAACATACGGCCCTGCGGGGTTCTCTTTTTCCCGGCAAATAACCTTCAGGCGGATTCAGACTTCTATTTCATTCCTCTTTGCCAGATAGGTCTCTATGTCCTTGTCTCCCCGCCCGCTTACGGTGAGCACCACCACGTCATCGGGACGAAACTTCATTTTGGGAAGCATGGCCAACGCATGGGAAGATTCCAAAGCCGGAATGATGCCTTCCATACGTGTCAGTTCAAAAGCCGCTCTCAAAGCCTCGTCATCGTTCACCGAAATGATTTCGGCACGGCGTGTCTGCGAAAGATGGGCATGCAATGGTCCTACGCCCGGATAGTCCAGACCGGCCGATATGGAATAGGGTTCCATCACATGGCCTTTGTCATCCTGCATCACCAGCGTACGGCTCCCATGTATGATGCCCGGAGTGCCACACGACATCGTCGCTGCCGTCTCTCCGCTTTCCGCTCCGTGTCCTCCGGCCTCTCCCAGCACAATCTTCACCCTCGTGTCATCAAGGTAGTGATAAATGGTTCCGGCAGCATTCGATCCTCCGCCGACACAGGCCATCAGATAATCCGGATAATCGCGTCCCTCATGTTCCATGAGTTGTTCCTTGATTTCCTTGCTGATGACACTCTGTAAACGCGCCACCATGTCCGGATAAGGGTGCGGACCGACTGCCGACCCGATGACATAGAATGTATCATCAGGATGTTCGCACCAGTCGGCTATGGCCACATCCACGGCTTCGGTCAGCGCACTGCCTCCGCTACAAACCGGGCAGACTTCGGCTCCCAGCATTCTCATCCGTTCGACATTTACACGCTGACGCTCCACATCAATGGCTCCCATATAAATGCGGCAAGGCATGTCCATTAGCGCACAGACTGTAGCGACAGCTACTCCGTGCTGTCCGGCACCGGTTTCGGCAATGATGCGCTTCTTTCCCAACCTGCGGGCCAGAAGAAGCTGTCCGATCGCATTGTTGATTTTATGCGCCCCAGTATGGTTCAGGTCTTCCCTTTTCAGATACAGGCGGCAACCATATTTGCGGCTCATACGCTCCGCATGATACAAAGGCGAAGGCCTGCCCACATAATCTTTCAGCAACGCGTGGTATTCTTTCCGGAAATCGTCGCTTTCAAGAATTTCGAGATACGCAGTTCTCAGCCCGTTCATGGCACAAGAAAGGGACTCCGGAACATAAGCTCCGCCAAACTCCCCATAAAAGCCGTCTTTGCTCACTTGATAGGATTTCATCATGATTTCTCTTTTTTATCGGTTCATACTCAGATTCTGTTGTCAATATAGAAAAGGGACCTGCCGTAAGTACGACAGGTCCCTATATGTTTCTTGTTGTTTATACACAATAGACTTGCTTCCTCACGACTTTGCTACAAATCCGAGGCGCGCCACCAATATATGTACAAACTTCTTATCATTACGATCTATTCTTTATTTCAGTTGCAAATATACGGATTATATTTGTATGAAAAAGCATTTTGACATTTTTTCTACAAATTCTTTCACAACGTGCAGGAATATTTGCCTGCCGAATTTCAAAATTCAGCCCTGAACTGCACGGAGCATCCCCCACCTTCAGGAATTGCAGGCAAAACGGACATCCGGACATTTCGGGAAAACGGACGCGTATAGAGGTAACCGCAACCTACTCCCAATGCCGCCCCGCCAAAAACATCCCAGAAGTCATGCCGGCGACTGCGCACACGTCCCCAGGCCACATACGAGGACAACAGATAAGCCGGAACCCCATAGCGCCAGCCGTAACGACGGGAAACAAACGCGGCTCCCACAAAAGCCGCGGCACTATGGGTAGAGGGAAACGAATGATACCCGCTGCCGTCGGGACGAGACTTGCGGATACATGCCTCCAGAAGATAATTGGCCGCCAGCGCGGTGGCACCACTCAGAGCCAGTTGCTTGGTTCCCTCGTAGTCCTTCAGGGCCACAGTAGCCACTGCACCGGCCACTCCCGGCACGAACATCAATATGTCCGTAGAAGTCCTGACCCGCCTCTCGAATTGTGCTTTCACATAGCCGGTCTGGCACAATCCGACACAAAACAGCAACAACCAGACAGTTGTCCGGAAATGCTTTTCTTCCTTTCCCGCGTTCGGACAAGTCCTCATTTCTCCAATTTCCGTACCGCCTCCGATATGGCAGACAGCGTTGTCGAATCGCAATCATAGACAGAATACCAGCCTTGCGGTTCATGAGGAGGGTCGCACAGATAATCGTTACCCCTCTTCCACGTTTTTCCGGCCGGCCGGCCGGAACCTCCCCAGCCCCAGAAATTGCAACCGACCAGAGGTCCTTGGTTCTCTTTGCTCTCCTGCACTTTGGAGAAGATGAAGTTGTAGAAAGAATCCCGGCTTCGGGTTCCGGCTCCCGGATAGTAAAAATTGTTGTCGCGGGCATAACCGAATTCCTCGATCACCATCGGTTTCCCGATGTTACGGGCAATACGCTCGTGTATGTCTATATATTCGCCGGACCTCAGATATACATTCGGCAACGCCTGAAAAAGACGGTCGGATGTGGCCCATCTCCAGTTAATGGGCCAGATGTGCAACGTGAGATAGTCCACGTTCGGATCATTATGGATACGCTCACACAACTGCTCATCGACTTCACAGCCATACAAGCCTTCGCTGCCTGTAGAGACCAGCTGTCGGGGTGCTATGCGTTTGATGAGTTTTGCCGTTTCGGAAATCCATCGGGCAAAGCTCTCCTTTGTTTCTTTGCTGAACGGCCTCGGCTCATTGCAGATCTGCCAGGACATGATGGTAGGATCGTCCTTATAGGCCACCCCTGTGTAACGGTTGGTGCGGGAAACGATACGTTCCACAAAATCAAGGTACAGTTTTCTGGCCTTTCCGTCACGCAAAAAGTCGGCTGCATAGTCCACATAGGCATTGTAGTGGGCGGTAGCATCCGGAGAATCTCCATAGCCCACTTCGCGCAGATAATATCCGTAACCTCCGCTCCAATCCCAGGAATTGGTCAGATAGAACACTCCCGTCATATCCCGCTTCCCCATCTCGACCAGCAAATAATCAAGTCCGGCAAGCAGCGTATCGTTCAACACACCCGGCTTTGCCTGCAAGCAAGGCACTACGCTGTTGGCATTGGCACTTCCGGCATCAGCTCCGACGAGAATACGCAGATTATTGACCCCCATCCTGTGCAGCATATCCAGTTCCGAGAGAAGCCGTCCGCGGTTTCCTCCCTCACCTTCGGATGCCAATATCGGAGCATACCAAAGATTGGTTCCAATAAAATAATACGGTTTTCCGTCACGGTACAAATGGCCGCCGCTGGCTGTGACAAAGGAGCTGGCCATCATGGAAAACGACACTGCCAGCAAAAGCACTGAAACAAAAAAACTACGGATTTTCATAATTAAACCATGGTATTTAAATACTTGTCTAAAATAAATTCAACTTGTTCCTACGGGCCTCTTCAAGCTGCACGATTTCCCGGCCGGCTCTATCCCTGGCAAAAGCACACAGCTCCGCGTATTCTGCTCTTATTTCTTCTATGTACTTGCCTCTTGTTGCCGGACTCATCAGACGGGCCGCAATAAGAACCATCTGCGAGGCATCTTTCACCCATATCACCGGCCCGTCGTACTCAGGCGCGATTTTCAAAGCGGTGTGCATCTTGCTGGTTGTAGCGCCACCCAGCAGGACAGGGACCGACAATCCTGCCTGTTTCATGGCACGCACGGTATTGATCATCTCGTCCAAACTGGGAGTGATCAGTCCGCTCAACCCGACGAAATCCGCTTTCTCCGACAACGCAGCTTCCACGATTGTCTCAGCCGGACACATGACTCCCAAATCGGTAATATCATAATTATTGCAGGCCAGAACCACAGAGACTATGTTCTTCCCGATATCATGGACATCCCCTTTCACCGTTGCCAGAACAGCCTTGCCAGCCTTTTTCCCCACCGTCATTTCCGCTTCGATATGCGGTTGCAGAATACCGACAGCCTTTTTCATGGTCCGGGCGGTCTTGACAACCTGAGGCAAAAACATCTTGCCACAACCGAACAGTTCGCCGACATCATTCATCGCTTCCATCAAGGGACCCTCAATGATATCCACAGCATGATCGTATTTTCCGATCGCATCCGCAAGATCTTCCTCCAAGCAGTCGCCCACCCCTTTCAACAAAGCATAGTGCAGACGTTCCTCCAATGAGGCCTGCCTCCATCCGTCATGGTTCTTGGCCTCCTTCCGAGGCAACGCCGAAGCCGCTTCAGACTGCAATTCCTCCGCTTTCGCGATCAATTCCTCAGAAGCCGGTCTCCTATTGAGAACTACGTCTTCCAGCAATCCAAGAAAGTCTCTCGGTATGTCACCATATAGAACTGAAGATGATGGATTCACAATACCCATATCCATACCGGAACGAATAGCGTGATAAAGGAACACGGCATGCATTGCCTCACGGACATAATTGTTGCCCCTGAAAGAAAATGACAGATTGCTGACGCCTCCGCTCACATGCGCGTAGGGCAGATTCTGCCGAATCCAGGCAGTTGCCCGGATATAATCCAAAGCATAATTGTCATGCTCTGGCATTCCCGTACAGACAGCAAGAACATTAGGATCAAAAATGATATCCGCCGGATTGAATCCAACTTTCTCTGTCAGCAATGAATAAGCTCGCTCGCATATTTCTATGCGCCGCTCAAAAGTATCGGCCTGTCCTTTCTCGTCAAACGCCATCACCACGACTGCGGCTCCAAGCCGTCTGATTTCGCGCGCATGATTCAAGAAGGCAGTTTCCCCCTCTTTCAAAGAAATCGAATTTACGATACATTTTCCCTGAACACATTTCAATGCCGCCGTAATGACCTCCCACCGGGAGGAATCTATCATAAGAGGAACACGGGCTATTTCAGGCTCTGCCGCAAGAAGGTTGAGAAAATGCACCATCTCTTCCTTCGTCTCCAACAGGCCGTCGTCCATGTTTATATCCAGAATCTGCGCCCCGTCTTCCACCTGCTGACGGGCTATGCCTATCGCTTCCTCATAATTTTTCTCCCTGATAAGACGCAGGAATTTTCGCGATCCGGCAACATTGCACCGTTCTCCTACGTTGGTAAAATTATTCTCGGACCTGACTGATAAAACATCCAGTCCCGACAATGTCAAGTCTTTTGAAAACGGGACAGGCACATGTGGCGGCCGCCACATACCGTCTTTACGTAACAACCCGGGATATTCCGCAATAAAAGCATCGGTCGTCCCGCAACAACCGCCTATTATATTCACCAGTCCCTCTTCTATGTATTTTTCTACCATCTCCGCCATTTCTGAAGGCGTCTGATCATATTTTCCCATAGAATTGGGCAGTCCCGCATTGGGATATACCGAAATATAATAAGGTGCCTGTCTGGCCAATTCTTCCAGAAACGGTTTCATTTCCGAGGCTCCGAAGGAACAGTTCAATCCGACCGAGAAAATCGGAGCATGGGAAACGGAAGCGAGAAAAGCTCCTAATGATTGTCCGGACAAAGTACGGCCAGCCTTGTCCGCAATCGTGACGGAAAGCATAAGAGGGACAACTTTTGCAGTATTCGCCATAGCCTCTTCGGCTGCATAAAGGGCCGCTTTCGCATTCAGCGTATCAAAGATCGTCTCTATGAGGATTGCATCCACTCCTTCCTCCAACATCACTTCCATCTGCTCGCGATAGGCTTCGGCCAATTGGTCAAATGTCAGATTTCTCAAAGCCGGATCGTTTACGTCCGGACTCATGGAACATGTTCTGTTGGTCGGCCCCACCGATCCTGCCACAAAACGCGGTTTCTCAGGAGTTCGGTCAGTAAACTCATCGGCGAGCCGACGGGCGATTCTGACACTTTCCCGATTGATGTCGCGGCACAGATGCTCACAATGATAATCGGCCATTGAAATGCGTTGCGCGCTGAACGTATTGGTTTCGATGATGTCGGCACCAGCCTCCAAATAGCTGCGGTGTATTGTCTCTATCACATCGGGGCGCGAAAGAGAAAGAATGTCATTATTGCCTTTCTGCAAAACAGGCAACTGCTGTAAATCTCCCCGGCGAAAATCTTCTTCAGTCAGATGAAACTGCTGGATCATCGTGCCCATCGCCCCATCCAATATGAGGATGCGCTCCTTTATCAATTCCTGTAGCGTACAGCCCATGTCAATGATTCTTGAAAAATCTGTCCATCTCACGACGATCATCTTTTTCCTTCAATGTCGCCCGCTTGTCATATTCCTTCTTACCCCGACAAAGCCCTATCACAAGTTTTGCACGGCCGTTCTCATCAATGTACATCCGCAACGGAACAATCGTAAATCCCGGCGATTTCGTTTCGTTCTGCAAGGTCCGGATCTCTTTCTTGTTCAAAAGAAGTTTCCGGTCTCTCCTCGTAGAATGATTATTATAAGATCCCAGACTATATTCCGATATATACATGTTCTTGACCCAGAGTTCACCGTTATATATATAACAATAGGTATCTGTCAGTCCGGCCTTTCCCTCGCGGATGCTTTTTATTTCCGTTCCGGTAAGCACGATACCTGCCGTGTACCTGTCCACTACCAGATAGTCGAACTCGGCACGTTTGTTCTTGATGTTTATCCTTGCCGGAGACAACTTGTTGTTCTTTGATGCCATACTCTATATTTCAGACGATTGTTGCAAAATTCCCGATATGTTCATCTATATAGTAGGCCACTCTCGCCACCATATTCTCTTCCTCCTCGACAAATCTGTCATCCAGTTCGTCAAAAACCGGGAACCGTTCAAACAGAGCCATGAACTCCTCGTCGCTACACTCCACTGTCAGTTCCCCACCATATTTATCATATAGTTTTCTGGCTTTATTGATCAATTTGGCACATTCGTCCAAGCCCCATAGGCGCATAGCCTTGGCAAAGGGATTTCTAAAAAAGAAAGGCCCATAGCCGTTATGTATCAACTGGACAAAACCGCCGTCCATAATCTCTTCGTGCAGGATGGAAAAAGCCCACAGGGTAATCTGGTCGCCCGTCAGCCGTTGCATGCTTTCGGCATTCAGTTCACCTCCTGCTGCCGCCGAAATTCTACGGAAAAAGAGATTGACGAACGCATCCGTACCTTCTCCGGCCGCCTCTTTCACATCTTTCTCCTCTATCGTTACCTTCAACAACTCAGTCATCAGTTTCTCATTATTTCTATTAATGTTTTCTTTCCTTTTATCTTCTCCCCTGCCAAAGACCGCATCGCAACCTTTACCTTCGTTCGTTTTACCGTAGCATATGCAAAATGCGTTCCGACATCAATCCTTCCAATCTCTTCTCCCCTCAGGCCTCCCTTCTTGCAAAGAAAGCCCACGATGTCGGCCTTGGACAACTTATCTTTCTTTCCTTTTCCTATGTATAAAGTAACCCAAAGAGGAACCGCCGGAACGATGCTTGTTCCATCCACACCGAAGTCTTCGGTATTTCCTGTAAACTCCGGAATATATTCGTCAGGACCCTTCAGCAAATAGACTTCTCCGGTAGACATCCAGCGGGTGGCACGGCCGCAACGATGTATGTAGATTTCCTCCGTAGCCGGCAGATGATAGTGAACAATCACCTCCACTTCAGGTATATCCAGACCACGGGCCGCCAGATCGGTGGCAACAAGCACATTACTGCTGCCACTACGGAACTTATACAAAGCTCTTTCACGGCGCTCCTGTTCCATTCCACCATGATAGATCTCCGCAAAGAAACCGTTGTCTTTCAAATATTTGCCAATCCTTTCGGCACTTTCCCGATGGGACACAAAAACAATAGAAGGCTTGCCTTGCACCCACGTGAGAAGTTGCGCCAAAGTCTCCAGTTTATCCTTGACCGGAGATGGAACAGTCTTTACAATCAGCCTGTCTTCAAGTTGAAGACCATCCAAGTAATCCAGTCTGACAAAATCGATCCGACTGCCCCGGCCAAATCTTTCCATATATGCCGGAATTTCCTCCGCATCAGTCGCTGAGGTCAGCAGCAATTGCTTTACGGCAGACAAATGGGAGCGGATCTGCTCCATATCAGCCTGAAAACCAAGTTCCAGACACTTGTCAAACTCGTCTATCACCAGCAGGAAAACTGAACCACCCCTGATGTTTTCTTTCTCCAGATGATCCAAAAGTCGTCCGGGAGTAGCAAATACGATCTGAGGCTTCACCTCCCTGATTTTACGGTGTTCTTCCATGGCCGGCCGGCCGCCATACAGGCACAAAGCCCTGCCTTCGGTCTTCATCTTACGAAAAACCTCTTCAGACTGCATGGCCAACTCACGGGAAGGAACCACGATCACGGCCTGCAATTCATCGGAGCGGAAATCTATCCGATGTACCAAAGGAAGGAGATAAGCCAATGTCTTTCCGGTTCCCGTAGGCGACAGTAAAATGACATTCCGCCCGTCACGGCCCGCTTGTCCGGCCCGTTCCTGCATCGGATTGAGCTTCTTCAGCCCCAAGTTATTCAGTATTTCGTTATCTGTCATGCTCTCCGTCTTTCCTTTTTTTCATATTCCTTTGCCAGTCCGCCCTCACTGGTCTCACGATAAAGAGACGGCAAGTCATGTCCCGTCTGTTTCATGACTTCCACCGCCTTGTCGTACGAAATGCGGTGAATGCCCTCTGCATACGTTGCATAGAGATTGGCATCCAACGCGCGGGCTGCGGCATGGGCGTTACGCTCTATACAGGGAATCTGCACAAGCCCGCAAACGGGGTCACAAGTCATCCCGAAATGATGTTCCAACCCCATTTCAGCCGCATACTCGGTTGCGGCCAGGCTTCCGCCGAATATATAGTTGGCCGCTGCGGCAGCCATCGCACATGCCACACCCACCTCGGCCTGACATCCGGCCTCCGCCCCAGATATAGAGGCTCGTGTCTTGGCAATATTGCCCACAAGACCAGCCGTAGCCAACGCATGCAGAACCCGCTTGTCCGTGAACTTGCGGCTCTTGGCTATATGGTAAAGCACAGCCGGGACCACTCCACACGAGCCACAAGTAGGAGCTGTAACAATGCGGCCTCCCGAAGCATTCTCCTCGGTCACGGCCAGGGCATACGAAAAGACCAGTCCGCGCGTCTGGAGATTGCTGCCGTATCCCATGGCCTTGATATAATAGTGGGGAGCTTTGCGACGCAAATTCAGTCCTCCCGGCAAGACACCCTCATGTTCAAGGCCCCGCTCTACGGATTCACGCATCACTTGCCACACCTCGGCCAGATAGTCCCATATTTCAGGACCTTCGCAATAGTTCACATACTCCCAATAAGATTGTCCGCGCTCTTCGCACCAGTCCTTGATGTCGAGCAAATGATCCAGTTCATATACTTCCGGTGTCTCCAACTGATTGACGCCGTCTTCGACCAAAGCTCCGCCTCCCACACTGAATACCGTCCAGGGATCCAGCAGCATACCGAATTCATCCACCACCTCAAACTTCATTCCATTGGGATGAAAGTCCAGGATCGTTTCGGGATGCCATATAATCTCCGTTCTCTCCTCACCCAGTACCTGATAAATGGCCCTGTCTGTAAGGTGTCCCTTACCCGTTGCGGCAAGACTGCCGTACAGTGTCACCCGAAAGACTGAAGCGTCGGGATGACGTTCCAGATATTTTTCCGCCGCGCTGCGGGGACCCATTGTATGACTGCTCGACGGGCCATGCCCTATTCTAAATAGTTCTTTCAGACTTTTCATAATCTATATGTTTTTCATTTTTCGGAAAACCTATGAGGAAGGGTTCCGCCCTTCATCTTTCCTTGATAAATCCTTTCCTGTATGCCGTCAGGAGTTTCTCCAAATCGGCAATCTGCTCCCGCAGTTTCCGTCCCATGTCCGTATCGCTCACCATCTCCCGCTGTCCCATCATTTCCACAATCTGTGTCGTGCTGCGGATGTCTGTTCCGTTGAGAATAGCCTCTTCCGTTGAAGTGAAGGGAGCATGCTGTACCAGTTGGAATCCGCGGCTGTGATAAACCAACGTATAACCCGCTATGCCCGTTGTGTCGTGATAGGCCTTTGCAAATCCTCCGTCTATCACCATCAGTTTTCCTTCGGCCTTAATGGGATTCTCTCCTTTACCCGCTCTTACGGGAACATGGCCGTTGATGATATGCCGATGCTGACCCGTCACACCGAAATTATCCATCAGCCGGTCACATACATCTGCCGAATCGCGCAACTTGTAATACCAGCCCTTTTCCTCATGATGTGTTTCCTTGTCCTCAATGAAGTAACGTTCAAACGTAGACATCTTGGACTTGTCAAACAAAGGCGAATCCGGACCGCACCAGAGATACCAGAAATAATCGCAGGCCATGCTGCGTTCCTCCTCATCCGCAGCATCATCGAAAGCTGTACGCACCATCTGTTCCACGCGCTGCATCAACTCCTTTCCCTTCACTACGGCATCGCCTATCTGCACCTCGCGCAAAGAGCCGTCCTCGTTCAAAGGCACTGAGGCGTGGAAAAGCAAATTGGAATTATACACTCCGAACATACCGCCGTGCTGAAGCATCTCCGCCACATGGGTCTGCAAGCGTTCGCTGATCTGGAAGGATCGTCTCAGTTTCTCCATCAGGTCGTTTTCCTCCGGCGTAAGACGATAGGGATCATCCGGATCAACGGTAGGAAACCTTTTATCGGTCAGCTCATACGTCTCTCCCTCCAGCACCACCGTTCCACGCTCCATATCCACGAAATCCAGCAATCTCCTGTCCTGCATGTTCCATTCCGGATGAGCCGCATAAAGCACGCCCTCCAACTTCATCTGTATAATAGCGATGGCCTTGTGCATCTGTGCGATAAGACGACATGTTTTCTGGTCCGGCTCTTCGGTGTCCGGGTCAGTCTTAGGTTCGAACACGACACACGGATCCTCCGCATACGTCTCCATGGCAAACGTCGCAAGAGGCACCATGTTGATGGCGTACCCTTCCTCCAGCGTCTGGGTGTTGGCATACCGGAGCGAAAGGCGCAGTACGCTGGCAATACAACACGGATTTCCGGCAGCCGCCCCCATCCACAGAATGTCATGGTTGCCCCATTGCAAGTCCCAGTTATGGTAATTGCAAAGTGTGTCCATTATAAGATGTGCTCCCGGCCCCCGGTCGTAAATATCGCCCAGGATATGCAGCCGGTCAATGGCCAGACGCTGGATCAGGTAACACAAGGCCACGATAAAATGATCCGCCCGCTTCGTCCCGATGATCGTCTGGATAATGACATTGAAATAGGCCTGCTTGTTACGGTCATCCGAAGATTCGTGCAGCAGTTCTTCGATAATATAGGCAAACTCCTCGGGCAGGCTTTTGCGCACCTTCGAACGCGTATATTTGGAAGAAACGCTGCGGCACACCGTAATCAACTGGTTCAGCGTAGTCTGGTAATAATCCGACAAGTTCCGGTCGTGCTGTCGTACCAGCTCCAGTTTCTGCTCGGGATAATAGATCAACGTACAAAGGTCCTTCTTCTCCTGTTCGCGCAGCGTATTGCCGAACAGTTCGTTCACTTTCCTCTTGATATTTCCCGAGGCATTGCGCAGGACATGCCGGAACGCCTCGTTCTCACCGTGCAGATCTGCCAAAAAATGTTCGGTCGGCTTGGGCAGATGCAGGATGGCTTCCAGATTGATTATTTCGGTCGTGACGCTCGACACTGTAGGGAAATCACGCCCCAACAGACGCAGATAGCGCACATCTTCCCTGACACTCTTCAGAGATATCTTGGGTTTAGTCATTTTGGTATGGCTGTTTTAGTTTGGTACAAAAATAAGAACTTATTCAGAAGTAGCCAATTTTTTCGAGATCTTACTTCTGTTTTGTCCCACAACAGATTATATAAATGCCTCTGACCATTCGTTGTCCGTTGCGCCACTTCGTTACATCCTCCGCCTACGTTCCATCCGGAATGTCTATCCGTAACCGCACAATGGAAAAAATTTCGTACATTTGCACATCATCAAATAACCTTATAAATCTACTTCAATAATGACCTTCCGAAAACCATCCCAATTACAGAAGCATCTACAGATCAACATTTTAATTCTTTTCATGGCACTTCTCACAGGTCAACACCTGTACGGGCATGACATCAAAGAGGCCCAAAGTGTCATCGAACGTTTTTCCGGCAAGAAAATCCCCATGACCTTATCGCTTTCCTTTGGAAAGGACAACGGCTTCGACCGCTACGAATATTCGGCAGAAAACGGGCGTCTCTCCCTGCGCGGAAGCAGCGGAGTGGCCTTGTGCCGAGCCTTCTACGACTACCTGAAAGCCAACAAGGCCGGCATAGCGTCGTGGACTGGAAACCGTTGCGAATTGCCCGACCAGCTACCGGACAGTCCTCCGGTACAGGCCTGCTCCCCTTACTTGCACCATTACTATCTCAACGTTGTGACATATGGTTACTCCATGCCCTATTGGGACTGGGAACGCTGGGAGCGCGAAATAGACTGGATGGCCTTGCACGGCATCGACATGCCGCTGGCCCTTGTGGCAAACGAAGCCATATCGGCACGTGTCTGGAAAAAATTAGGATTGACTGATGAAGAGATCAGTGCCTATTTTGTCGGACCCGCGCATTTTCCATGGATGCGCATGGGAAACATCAGCGGCATTGACGGGCCATTACCCGCCTCCTGGCACAAAAAGCAAATCGCCCTCCAGCACCGCATTCTGCGCCGGATGAAAGCGCTTGGCATGAAACCGATATGTCCCGGATTCGCAGGTTTCGTTCCGCAAGCCCTGAAACGTCTCTATCCCGACATCAACATCGTGGAAACCTCCTGGGCAGGTTCCTTCCACAACTGGATGCTCATGCCCGACCATCCGCTGTTCCGACGCATCGGACAGTTGTTCATCAACGAATGGGAAAAAGAGTTCGGAAGCAACGACTATTACATTGTTGACAGCTTCAATGAGATGGAAATTCCATTTCCGCCCAAAGGATCGCCCGAGCGGTACCGCATGATGGCCGACTACGGAGAAGCGGTGTACAGTTCCATACGGGCCGGCAACCCGAAGGCCACGTGGGTCATGCAGGGCTGGATGTTCGGTTTCCAACGAGACATCTGGGACTATGAAACCCTGAAAGCGCTGGTGAGCCGCGTACCCGATGACCGTATGTTACTGCTTGACCTGGCCGTTGACTATAACAAGCATTTCTGGCACAGCCAAACGAACTGGGACTTCTATCGCGGATATTTCAACAAGCCGTGGGTCTACAGCGTCATTCCCAACATGGGAGGTAAAACCGGTCTTACCGGCGTATTGGAATTCTATGCCAACGGACGCATTGAGGCCCTACACTCTCCCAACCACGGAAAACTCACGGGCTACGGCATGGCTCCCGAAGGCATCGAAAACAACGAAATCATCTACGAACTGGTGACAGACGGCGGATGGACCTCCGCTCCCATAGACCTTGACAAATGGCTGGAAAACTACAATACCTGCCGCTACGGAAAGACAACCGACAACCTCTCTGCTTTCTGGAACAACCTGCGGAAGTCCGTCTACGGATCCTTCACAGACCACCCCCGATACAACTGGCAGTTCCGGCCGGGGCGGATCAGCAAAGGGTCCATACGGGCAGACGAATCCTTCTACAAAGGCATAGAGCATCTGGCCAAGGCGATACCCGACCTCAACCGTTCCCCGCTATTCCGCGCCGATATGTTGGAAATGACCGCCCACTACCTGGGCGGGAAGATGGAAATACTTGTCCAGGCAGCCGCACAGACCTTTCTGGCCGGCGATACTGCACAGACCCGTCAGTTAGAAGAAGAATTCCTGTGCCTGGCTGAAGCAACCGACCGCCTGCTGGCATCGCACCCGGTTCTCAGGCTGGACCGATGGCTGGACTTTGCCCGCCGGCAAGGACAGACTTCCGTCCTCGCCGACTATTACGAACGCAACGCGAGACGTATCGTCACCATTTGGGGGCCGCCTGTCGACGACTACTCGGCACGAATCTGGTCAGGCCTAATCCGCGACTATTACATGCCACGCTGGAAGCACTATTTCGAGAGCCGACGGACAGGAACTCCCTTCAACTTTGCCGCATGGGAAAGAGACTGGGTAGAAAAACGGAAAGACATATCTCCCGCACGCCCTTATGAAGACCCGATGGAAGCCTGCCGCACATGGCTGCAACGCGCCTCCCGCATCACCCCGGCCCTGCTGACCGAGACCGAAGGTAAAGAACTGGGACAATGGACGCCGGCCGGTCTAAAAACAGAATGGCAGGAAATTTCGTGGACCCTTCCCGCCTCAAAACTCCGGACGCTACGAGGCGTGGTATTCCAATACACAAGGGGAGCCAACAAACTGGAAATAGAAGAAGTATCGGTCGAAGCCGACGGACAAGTCATCGCACGGGAGAGACATCCCGGCGAAACAGGCCTCGTCAACAGGAACAATGCCTACCTGTTCCGGAAATCCCTCCATGCGCCGGCCAACAATTCCTGTCACATCCGTGCAAAAGTACGCAGCGACGGGACCTGCGATTCCTATGGAAGGGTTCTCATACTGGGACAATAAGCCCGTCCGCATCTTTTTCCCATAAAAAGGGAGACACGGATGCCACATAAGCAAAATATTTACTACTTTTGCATACATACATAAATATTCCGACTTTTTAAATTCAACCTCATGAAAAAGACAATCTTGGTTACCGGCGGTACCGGCTTCATCGGATCGCACACCACCGTCGAACTGCAAAACGCAGGCTATGACGTAGTGATTATTGACAACCTCAGCAATTCCAAAGCTGACGTAGTCGACGGCATAGAGAAAATCACAGGCATCCGTCCCGCCTTTGAAGAAGTGGACTGCTGCGACCTGCCCAAACTGGAAAGTGTGTTCCAGAAATATCCCGAAATCAGCGGCATCATCCATTTCGCAGCCTCCAAAGCCGTAGGCGAAAGCGTGGAGCAGCCGTTGAAGTACTACGAGAACAATCTCGTAAGCCTTATCAACCTGCTCAAACTCATGCCCAAATACGATGTAAAAGGCATCATCTTCTCCAGCAGCTGTACCGTCTACGGCCAGCCCGACCCCGAGAACCTGCCTGTTACGGAAGAGGCTCCCATCAAGAAGGCAGAGAGTCCTTATGGCAATACGAAACAGATCAACGAGGAAATCGTTCAGGACTACGTGAAGAGCGGTGCCCCTATCTCCGCCATTCTGTTGCGCTACTTCAACCCCATCGGTTCCCACCCCAGCGGCATCATCGGCGAAATGCCCAACGGTGTTCCCGCCAACCTGATCCCCTATCTCACCCAGACGGCTATGGGTATCCGCGAGTGTCTGAGCGTCTTCGGTGACGATTATGACACCCCCGACGGATCCTGCATCCGCGACTTCATCTACGTGCTCGACCTGGCAAAAGCCCACGTGGCAGCCATGGCGCGCATCCTCGACGGCAAGAATGCCGAACCGGTAGAAATCTACAACGTAGGTACCGGCAACGGTGTGAGCGTGTTCGAACTGATCAACACCTTCGAGAAATGCACGGGCGTGAAACTCAACTACAAAGTTGTGGCCCGCCGCGCAGGCGACATAGAGAAAGTATGGGGCAACGTGGACAAAGCCAATAAAGTACTCGGCTGGAAAGCTGTCCACACCCTTGAAGAAGCCCTCTCCTCCGCCTGGAACTGGCAGAAGGTACTGCGCGAGAAGGGTATCATGTAACAACAGACAACAACCATAGCATCCGCGCAGGAGCGGAAAGCCCGCGTCCCCTCGCCACGACGGCCGGACACCGACTTTCCGCTCCTTTCCGTATACACCACAACCAACGAAGACAAGACAATGGACAACCTCCGGGCACCGCTGCCCACACCTTATTATATAATAGAAGAAGAAAAACTACGCCGCAACCTCGCCCTCATCAGCAACCTCGCCCGCCGTGCCGATGTAGAGTTCATTCTCGCCTTCAAGGCCTTTGCGCTCTGGAAGACCTTTCCCGTGTTCCGGGAATACATAAGCCACACCACAGCCTCGTCTCCCTACGAGGCACGACTGGCTTACGAGGAATTCGGATCGAAAGCGCACACCTATTCACCAGCCTACGAAGAACGGACATTCGGCGAAATTGTGCGTTGCTCCAGCCACATCACCTTCAACTCCCTGACTCAAGCCGCCCGCTTCGCCCCGCAGGCCCGGGCCGCCGGTGTCTCGTGCGGGCTGCGCATCAACCCCGAACACAGTGAGATAGAGACGGCTCTCTACGACCCCTGCGCTCCCGGATCGCGCTTCGGCGTAATGGCCTCCGACCTTCCGCAGCAACTGCCCGAAGGAATAGAAGGGTTCCACTGCCACTGCCACTGCGAAAGCGACAGCTACGCACTGGAACGCACCCTCGGACACATCGAAAGTAAATTCGGCCCCTGGCTCGACCGGCTCAAATGGCTGAACCTCGGCGGCGGGCATCTCGTGACCCGTGCCGACTACGATACGGAGCATCTTGTCAGCGTGCTTCAGGACCTTCGCCGCAAACATCCCAACCTGCACGTCATCCTCGAACCGGGATCGGCCTTTGCCTGGCAGACAGGACCGCTCGTGGCACAGGTGACGGACATTGTGGAGAACCACGGCATCAAGACCGCCATCCTGAACGTAAGTTTCACCTGTCACATGCCTGACTGTCTGGAAATGCCCTACCATCCCGCCGTACGCGGGGCCGAGACACTGGCCGGCGAGGCTGCCACAGAACAAGAGACAGATCCCTGCGTCTACCGGCTCGGCGGCAACTCATGTCTCTCGGGCGACTATATGGGCTACTGGCGCTTCCCTGCTCCGCTCACCACAGGCGACGTCGTAACCTTTGAGGACATGATTCACTACACCACCGTGAAGACCACGATGTTCAACGGCATCCACCATCCCTCCATCGTCCTGCTCCGCACGGACGGCCGCACGACAGTGCTCCGGGAGTTCCACTACGAAGACTACCGCGACCGCATGGACTGACCCAAAACTTACCCCACAAACAGATAGAACCATCATGATAAAAGAAGCAAACAAAATACCCGGTGACTTCGCATACTGCTTTGCCGCATGCTGCCCGCAGGCCGAAACCTGCCTGCACTACTTTGCCGGAAAGAAGACGGATCCCCGGCGCGAGGTGCTCCATTGTGTCAACCCCGCATACATAGCAACCGCTCCCGCAGGACAATGCCCCGCATACCGCGAAGCCATCAAGGTACGCATGGCCCGTGGCTACCTGAATTCACTCAAGACGGTGCCCGCCGGCAATATCAAGAGTGTAGCGGAAGAAATCAAAGGCAAATATGGCTTCGGATTCTACTACCGTACACGCAAAGGCACATATTTGCTACCACCTGATATACAGAAAGATATTGCCGACATTCTGACCCGACATGGCGCTACGGATCCGGTGGAGTTCGACTGTTACGAAGAGTGCTATAACTGGGACTGAGCCCAATTATTACCTTTCAAAAAAGAATCCAAGCTTTTTTACAAGGCGTGTAAAAAGTTTTACAAGGCATGTAAAAACTTTTACACGCCTTGTAAAACACACAAGATACTCCCTCCGCTCCGCCTTCCCCGCTCCGAAGCAGAAGAGGAACCGGGCAGAAAGGAGCAACACGACTGGCAGCCACACAATAATATATACAAATCGCGCGTTTATACTCTATATGAATCCGACAACACATCCATCCATAAACTCCGCCATCAGAAGAGTGATGCTTCTGATGCTCCTGATGACGGTGGCCGCCACGGTTGCGGCACAACGTGTCCGCCTCTACGGTACCGTGAAAGACGAAAACGGAGAAGCCGTGGAACTGGCCAATGTCAGGGTGCAGGGACAGGGCATCGGGACGGTGACCAACCTGCGCGGAGAATACTCCTTCTACTGTACCTCGCGCGACACCATAACGGTGGTATTCTCCATGATAGGCTACGAGACACGTAAACGCACCCTGACGGCCCCGAAAGACTCGGTACGCATGGATGTGATGATTCCTGCCTTGGGGGCAATACTCGGGCAAGCCGTAGTGACCGGCCGGCAGATACAGACCGGAACGGTGCAGAAGCTCTCTCCAGCCGACACGCGGCTCGCACCCTCCACCACAGGCAACGGTGTGGAAGAACTGATAGCCACACAAGCCGGAGTGTCCACGCACAACGAATTGTCATCGCAGTACAACGTGCGCGGCGGCTCCTTCGATGAGAACTGTGTTTACCTGAACGGTATCGAAGTGTACCGTCCTCTGCTGGTTCGTTCGGGACAGCAAGAGGGGCTCTCCGTCATCAATCCGGACATGGTGGAGAGCATCGGCTTTTCGAGCGGCGGCTTTGAGGCGCGCTACGGCGACCGCATGTCATCGGTACTGGACATCACTTACAAGCGTCCCGAAAAGTTCGAGGCCTCGGCTCAGGCGTCCATGCTGGGCGCAGGTGCCTACGTGGGATGGGGCAACCGACGCATCAGCCTCATGACCTCGGTGCGCTACAAAACCACCCGCTACCTGCTCGGTTCCATGGATACCAACGGCGAATACCGCCCCAACTTTCTGGACTATCAGGCCTTCCTGTCCTGGCAGCCCAACCGCCGCTGGAGCTTCGACCTGATCGGCAACATCTCCGACAACCACTACAACTTCGAACCGGAGGACCGCGAGACACGCTTCGGCACGATGATGGACGCCAAGTCGTTCAAGGTATATTTTGACGGGCAGGAAAAGGACTTCTTCCGCACCTACTTCGGTGCCGCTACCCTCACGCGCCACTTCAATCCCGACACGTACCTGGCCCTGCAAGTTTCCTCTTTCAGCACCCGCGAACAGGAAACCTACGACATTCAAGGTGAATACTGGCTGAACGAGGCAACCACGCAGGAACAGCTCGGTGTAGGCACTTATCTTGAACACGCCCGCAACCGCCTGCGCGCCGCCGTGGTAAACACCGGCCTGCGTTTCCGCACCCGCCTGACAGGCCACGTGTTGCAAGCCGGTTTCAACTGGCAGCGGCAACACATACGCGAGAACGCCCGCGAATGGGAAATGCGTGACTCCATGGGTTACTCGCTGCCCTACTCACCCGACGAGCTCAAACTCATCTACAGCCAACGCTCGCACTGCGACATCAACACCACGCGGCTGGAACTGTTCGCACAGGACACCTGGCGCATCAAGTCGGGCATCGGGCTCTTTAACCTGACCTACGGTCTGCGCATGAGCCACTGGGACTGGAACAGCGAGACCCTGCTCTCGCCGCGCCTCTCGGTTGGGCTGCTGCCCTCACGATTCGATAACTGGACATTCCGCTTCGCCACCGGCTTCTACTATCAGGCTCCCTTTTACAAGGAACTGCGCGACACGACCCTGACGGCCGGTATCTCGACAGTACGCCTCAACCACAACATCAAGTCGCAACGCTCCATCCACTTCGTACTGGGAGGCGACTACACGTTCCGCATGATGGACCGTCCCTTCAAGTTCACCACGGAGGTATACTACAAGGCCCTCTCCAACCTGATCCCCTACAGTGTGGACAACGTACGGGTGGTCTACTACGGTCGTAACATGAGCAAGGGCTACGCCACGGGTATCGATTTCAAACTCTTCGGCGAGTTCGTTCCGGGCACGGATTCGTGGATCACCTTCTCGCTGATGAGCACCCAGGAAAAGCTGAACGGCGAATGGCTGCCCCGCCCTACGGACCAGCGCTACAACCTCTCGCTCCATTTCACAGACTACTTCCCGGGCACAGACCGCTGGCGCCTCACGCTGAAGGCGGCCTTCGCCGACGGTCTGCCCTTCGGCCCGCCCCACTCCGGCCGCGAGACACAGACCTTCCGCGCACCGGCCTATAAACGCGTAGACGTAGGCATGAGTTACCGCCTCGTCTCGAACGAGGACAAACATATCTACCGCGGCATCGGCCGCCTGATAAAGAATGCCTGGCTGGGCCTGGATGCCTTCAACCTGCTGGGCATCAAAAACGTAAACTCCTACTACTGGGTGACGGACATCACGAATACGCAATACGCCGTGCCAAACTACCTGACGGGCCGGCAGATCAACCTGCGCCTGAACATCGACTTCTGACGAATCGTCCGTCAAAACCTACATCCCGAATGATCGAACAAGCCGGAAAAGTATTACCTTTGCAAACTGTAAACATTAGAATACAGCCCGACCAAAGGTCCGGCACATCACAAGCAAACCATAAACAATGAATCAGGAAATAGAACGCAGGCGTACCTTCGCCATCATCTCCCACCCGGACGCGGGCAAGACCACACTGACCGAGAAACTCCTGCTCTTCGGAGGACAGATTCAGGTGGCGGGAGCCGTGAAAAGCAACAAGATCAAGAAAACTGCCACATCGGACTGGATGGAGATAGAAAAACAGCGCGGAATATCCGTCACTACCTCTGTCATGGAATTCGACTACGAGGGATATAAAGTGAATATCCTCGACACACCGGGCCATCAGGACTTTGCCGAAGATACCTTCCGCACCCTCACTGCCGTGGACTCGGCCATCATCGTTGTGGACAGTGCCAAAGGCGTGGAGACACAAACACGCAAACTGATGACGGTATGCCGGATGAGAAAAACTCCGGTCATCATCTTCATCAACAAGATGGACCGCGAGGGAAAGGACCCTTTCGACCTTCTGGACGAACTGGAACAGGAACTGCAAATCAAAGTGCGCCCGCTCTCCTGGCCCATCAACCAGGGAGCACGGTTCAAAGGCGTATATAACATATATGAGCAACAACTGAACCTCTTTGCCGCCGACAAGCAGAAAGTGACGGAAAAAATCGCCGTAGACATCACAGCCCCGGGCGAACTGGAAGCCAACGTGGGAGAGACGGATGCCGAAAAACTACGCGAAGACCTGGAGCTTGTGGACGGTGTCTATCCGGCATTCGATGTGAACACCTATCTCTCGGCCGACGTTGCACCGGTGTTCTTCGGATCGGCCCTGAACAACTTCGGAGTAAAAGAACTGCTGGACTGCTTTGTCAAGATCGCTCCCAATCCGCGCCCCACACAGGCAGAAGAACGCAAGGTGCAACCGGAAGAGCCGAAGTTCACAGGCTTCATCTTCAAAATCACCGCCAACATCGACCCCAACCACCGCTCGTGCATTGCTTTCTGCAAAGTTTGTTCCGGAAAGTTCGTGCGCAATGCCCCCTACCTGCACGTAAGACAGGGAAAGACCGTCCGCTTCTCTTCCCCCACACAATTCATGGCGCAGCGCAAAAGTACCATCGAAGAAGCCTGGCCCGGCGACATCGTGGGCCTGCCCGATAACGGCATCTTCAAGATTGGAGACACACTGACCGAGGGAGAAGCGCTGCACTTCCGCGGTCTGCCTTCCTTCTCGCCCGAAATGTTCAAATATATAGAAAACGCTGACCCGATGAAAACAAAACAGTTGCAAAAGGGCATCGAACAACTGATGGACGAGGGTGTGGCACAGTTGTTCGTCAACCAATTCAACGGTCGCAAGATCATCGGTACCGTCGGTCAACTTCAGTTCGAGGTCATACAATACCGTCTGGAGAACGAATATAACGCCAAATGCCGCTGGGAACCGGTATCGCTGTACAAAGCCTGCTGGATAGAAAGCGACGATGCCGCCGAACTGGAGGCTTTCAAGAAGCGCAAGTATCAGTTCATGGCCAAAGACCGAGAAGGGCGCGACGTTTTCCTGGCCGACTCCGGCTACGTCCTGCAAATGGCCCAACACGATTTCGAGCATATCCGCTTCCACTTTACGAGCGAATTTTAGCAATCACCTAACTTATTCATATTTACATCATGAAAACAATTTCAATTTTTGCATTCTGCGCATGCCTGGGAGCAATGGCATCGTGCAGCAACCAGTCAAAACCGGCTTCGGAACCTGCTCCGGAAGCAAAAGAAGAAGTTTCCGCTTTGGGCGATTGGGTAAAGCCCATTCCCGGAATAGGCGGCGAAGAAGGCATCAGCATCATGGCCGACGGGAAAGCCGCGTCCATCAACAGAGCCACACTTGTCTACGAATCCTGGGAACAAAGCGGTGACACCTTGTTTGTCTCGGGAAAAAGTATCGGAAACGGAAGCACCTGCGAAATGACCGATACCCTGCTGGTACAAGGTGACAGCCTCGCACATACAGCAGGAGGCAAGATTCTGTTCAAGTACAACAAAAAGAAATAATAATTGCTCCGGTCCTGTCCTCGCCTGACAGGGTAGCGATGCAACAAAAGACCGGTCCTACTCTTATTGATGGCAGGACCGGTCTTTTCATGTAATTACGCCTCAGCTGCGGATAGGATCAACTCGCTAAGCGTCGGATGAGCATGGATGGTTGTTCGTAACGCATCCATACCGGCTCCCGTACGCATCCATGCCGTCACCTCGTGAATGAGATCGGACGCATGTGCTCCGAGGATATGTGCCCCCAGCAGGCGTCCGTCGGGAGCAGCCAGCAATTTTACGAAACCGTCATCGCCTGCATCCATGGCCAAAGCCTTTCCATTGGCACGATAAAATGATTTGTAAGCCTTATAGTCCGTCACGCCTTCGGCTTCCAGTTGCTCTTCGGAAACTCCCACCGCAGCCACTTCCGGAACGGTGAATACCGCTGCCGGAACCAGCGTCAAAGGAGTCTCATCCTTCCGGCCCAAAACATGGTTCAGGGCACGATAGCTCTGGAAGGTTGCAGCATGGGCCAACTGGCACAACCCATTGACATCGCCCACGGCATAAAGTCCCGGAACGGAAGTCTGCATATTCTCGTCAACACAGATGCCGCGCGGTGTTTTTCTGACATCCAGACTGTCCAGACCGGGCACATCCATATTGGCTGCACGTCCCACGGCCATCAGCACAAGATCGGCCTGCACGGTCCCCGTCTTTCCTTTTTCCTCAAAGAAGACCTCGCTGCCACCTTCGGAAAGTTCTTCAATCCGTGTAACGGCTGCGGCGGTATGTATCCGGATACCCCGTTTTTTGAGAGCCATACGCAAACGCTTGGCCACATCCCGGTCAAAAGCGGGAAGCACCCCCTTGCAATATTCCACCACGGTTACCTCCGAACCAAAGGAACGGTAAATGGAGGCAAACTCCAATCCGATGACACCGCCGCCGATGACACACAGACGTTGCGGAACTTCCTTCAAGTCGAGCATCTCGGTAGACGTAACAACATCACGGGAACGTGCTCCTTCGATGGGAAGGAAACGGGTGACGGAGCCCGTCGCCAAGATCACATGAGGCGCTGTATAGGTATTCTCACCGGCTGCAACCGTATGCGCATCGACAAAACGTGCCTCTCCTTGAACGAAGGTAATGCCAGGGGTCTTCATCAGTGTCTGAATACCTGCCGAGAGCTTACCGACAACTTCATCCTTGCGACGGATGGCCTCGGCAAGGTTGAACGAAACTTCGCCGACAGCTATGCCGTGACAGGCAGACTGACGGACATCTTCGAGCACCTCGGCACTGCGGCACAGGCACTTCGTAGGAATGCAGCCTTCATTGAGACAGGTTCCGCCAACGGCCCGCCGTTCGATAATGACCGTATTCAGGCCCGAACGGGCCGCACGTACCGCAGCTTCATAGCCTCCGGGACCCGCTCCGATAATGATAAGATCAGCATTCTGCATGACACAAATCCTTGTAGGTGAAATTGGCATCTTTCACAGCACGGACATCGTCCAGACGACGCACCGGAGTATGATGCGGAGCATTCTTCAAAAGGGCCTTGTCTTTCCCAGCCTCCAAAGCAATGCGCTTCATCACATCAATGAATTCATCCAACGTTTCCTTGCTTTCCGTCTCCGTAGGTTCAATCATCATGGCCTCGTGAAAGAGCAACGGGAAATAGATGGTGGGCGCATGAAAACCATAATCAAGCAGTCGTTTGGCCACATCCAGCGTTGTGACATGCATAGGGTCGTCATGTTCGCCGGCATACTCGTCTTTCAGACCGTCGAAAACAAACTCATGCTTGCACACCCCTTCTATCGGAAGTTTATAGTATTCCTTCAGACTTTCCTTGATATAATTGGCATTGAGTACGGAAAGTTTTCCGGCCATAGGGATATTCTCCTTGCCAAGCGTCAGCAAATACACGTAAGCCCGGAGCACGATACCGTAATTTCCGAGAAATGCGGAAACAGATCCCAAGGCCTCGGCTCCGTCCCTGAGCGCAAACGTGCCGTCACTCCGGCGTTCCACCTGCGGATTAGGCAAATAGGCCTCCAGCCCCTTGCGCACTCCGACAGGACCGGAACCGGGGCCACCACCACCATGAGGTGTCGAGAACGTCTTGTGCAGATTGATGTGCATGACATCAAATCCCATGTCGCCGGGACGGCATACGCCAAGCATCGGGTTCAGATTTGCTCCGTCATAATACATCAGGCCTCCGCAACCATGAACCAGCTCGGCTATGGCGGGTATCTTCTTCTCGAAAATACCCAACGTATTGGGATTGGTCATCATCATGCCAGCAATATCATCGCCCAAAAGCGGTTTCAGATCCTCTACATCAACCGTACCATCAGGCGTGCTCTTGACCTGGACGATCTGAAGCCCGCAGACGGCCGCCGAAGCGGGGTTGGTGCCGTGGGCGGAATCGGGCACAATGATCTTCGTACGTTTCAGGTCTCCACGAGCCGCATGGTAAGAGCGGATTACCATCAGACCTGTCAGTTCGCCGTGAGCTCCGGCAAACGGATTCAACGTAAACTCACTCAGACCGGCAATCTCGGAAAGTATGGTCTGTACATTGTAATAGACTTCAAGCGCTCCCTGAACCGTCTCGGCCGGCTGCAACGGATGCAAAGCCGTAAAAGCCGGCATAGACGCTGCCTCCTCGTTGATCTTGGGATTGTATTTCATTGTACAACTGCCCAACGGATAGAACCCGGTATCTACGCCGAAATTATTGTTAGACATATTGGTATAATGGCGTACAACGGTCAATTCGTCCGTCTCGGGCAGAATCGTCTTTTGCGATCGCCGCAAATTTTCAGGCAGTTCGGAAAGGCTATGCTCGGGAAACTGATTCCGGGGAAGTGAATAACCGACACGTCCCGGTGTCGAAAGTTCAAAAATCAACTTTCCGTAATAAGTATTATTCATATCGGGATATTATTTTCGGTTAGTTCCCAAATTCTTTTATGATCTCTGTCAGAGTTTCAATCTCCTCTCGGCTACGTTTTTCGGTCACAGCGAACAGCAGGACATCCGTTGTCCCTTCCGCTTTTACTCCGGCCAGATAGCCCTGCTGCGCACAAGCCCTGAGAAGCGCATCCGCATCTCCCTTATAGCGTAGAGCAAACTCGTCAAAGAAGGGAGCCGGGCAAACTTCCTCGAACTGTCCAGTAGCCAGCAACCGGTCATGCAGATAATGGGCACCGCCATACGAAAGTCCGCAAACCTCCTGCATGCCCTTGGGCCCCATAAGTGAGAGATAGGCCGCCACATACAGGCACATCACACCCTGCGCGGTACAGATATTGGATGTAGCCTTCTCACGCCGGATATGCTGTTCGCGCGCCTGCATAGTCAGCACAAAACACCGCTTTCCGTCCGCATCGACCGTCGCGCCGACCAGGCGGCCGGGCATCTTGCGAACCAAAGCCTTCGTTGTACACAGATAACCGATATAAGGACCTCCGTAATTAAGCGGCAGCCCCAGCGACTGCGCATCGCCGCATGCGATGTCTGCCCCCCATTCGCCGGGAGACTTCAAAACGGGCAAAGCCGAAGCACGGGTGTTCATTACGAAAAGTGCCTTATTGGCATGGCACAAATCGGCAAATCCGGTGAAATCCTCCACAACACCGTAGTAATTGGGCTGCGCCACGATGACTCCGGCCACGTCTCCTGCCGCCAGTCTGCTTTCCAGATCACTCCGGTCCGTCACGCCCTCCTTCACAGCCAACTTCACCAATTCCACACCGTGGAACTTAGCATACGTCTCCACCACCCTCAACACATTGGGGGCAAATGTAGAAGCAACCAGCACCTTGCGGCGCTTCTTGGCAGCGGCCACACACATCATCATAGCCTCGGCCGTTGCCGTTGCTCCATCGTACATGCTGGCATTGGAAATGTCCATTCCCGTCAGGTCGGCCATCAGTGTCTGATACTCGAAAATGTATTGCAGAGTTCCCTGAGAAATCTCCGCCTGATAGGGAGTATAGGAAGTAAGAAACTCCGAACGGGATGCGATATAGGGGATCACACTCGGAGTATAATGGTCGTAAGCTCCGGCTCCGGCAAAACAAACCAGCGGCCGGTTGCAATCGGACAGCCGTTGCAGTTCCTGGCGCACTTCCACTTCCGACATGGCCGAAGGAATATTCAGCTCCCTATGCAATTTCAGCTCTTCCGGAATCTCTGAATAGAGTTCGTCCAAAGAAGAGACCCCGATGAGGTCAAGCATCCGGCTGACCTCATCGGGGGTATGGGGGTGATACTTGTAGGACATGGCTTACTTGCAAGCGTTCTCGTACTCGGCTGCTCCCATCAGACTCTCCAGTTCAGCCTTATCGGAGAGTTTCACCTTCATGATCCAGTTCTCGAAAGCATCCTGGTTGATCAGTTCAGGCTGATCCTCAAGTGCCTCGTTGATCTCTACTACAGTTCCGCTCACGGGAGAAATCAAATCACTGGCGGCTTTTACACTCTCTACAGCTCCGAATTCTTCGCCGGCACTGACTTCATCATCCACTTCGGGCATGTCCACATAAACTACATTGCCCAACTGGTCCTGTGCAAAATCAGTAATTCCTACATATCCGAACTCACCGTCTACACGTACATATTCATGGCTCTCACTATAATAGAGACCTTCAATTACTTTTGCCATATCTTTTTGTTTAAGGTTTAATGAATATTATTTCTTATAATTCTTTTCATAAAAACGTTTCTTGGTCACCACTCCGTCCTGAAGTTTGCGATGGATGCGTATCTGAACCGGTGTACCGATTTTTGCGTATGCGATGTCTACCAATGCCATGCAGACGCTTTTTCCTGTCGAGATGGAATTGTATCCGGTTGTTACCGTTCCCACCACCTTGTCTTCCACCACGACTTCATATCCGTGACGGGGAATGGCACGTCCGCTCAGTTCTATGCCAACGATCTTGCGCGTCACGCCTTCGGCCTTCTGGAGTGCCACGGCCTCTTTGCCAACGAATTCCTCTTTGTCCAGCTTCACAAACATGCCCAAACCTGCTTCTATCGGAGAGATCTCATCGGTCAGTTCGTCTCCGTAGAGGGGCAGCCCCACTTCAAATCGCAGAGTGTCACGACATCCCAAACCGCAAGGCTTCGCCTCGCCGCTGGCCATCAGCCGGTCCCAGCAGTGCCGGATATAAGCATGGCTGCCGTAAATCTCAAAACCGTCTTCGCCGGTGTAACCGGTACGACTGACGATGACGGTCTCACCCTCTATCTCCAAAGTGTTGAAGGTATAGAACTGTAAATCCTTGCAAGCCAACGCCAGATGCTTTTCCACCACAACTTCGGCCAAGGGACCTTGCACGGCGATCTGGCCATAACAGTCGCTCTGATTTTCCACCTTCACGTCAAATTTATCCGCCTGTGCGGAAATCCAAGCATAATCCTTGTCAATGTTGGCAGCATTGATCACCAGAAAAAATTCAGCTTCTCCCATCTTATAGACCAGCAAGTCGTCAATAGTTCCGCCATTCTCATGCAACATCATTCCATAGAATATCTTACCGACGGGAGCTCCGCTGATATCATTCGTGAATATATGCTGTACAAAGCGTTCCGCCTCATTTCCCGTAACAAGCACTTCGCCCATGTGGGAAACATCGAACACTCCGCACGACTTTCTCACGGAGTTGTGTTCGTCTACGATGTCGGTGTACTGTATGGGCATTTCAAACCCACCGAAAGGAACCATCTTGGCACCCTGTTCCACGTGTTTGTCATATAGACAAGTTCTTTTTTCTGACATTTTATTTAAGATATAAGGTTTTCAATGTTTCAAACACTAAGAGCGATCCGGTTCCCGAAAGGCTCCGGAAAGAATTTCAAGCAGCCCTTCTTCGCTCAGATGCCGAATGCTACGCTCGGGATGGTACTCGGAGACCGCCTTACGCAAACTCTCCCATGTTGGCATTCTACCCACAAAAGCACGGAGAAAGGCGGTATGCGCATCTTCCTGCTCAAAAAAATCGCCCGTCAGTCTCACGTCCTCTATCACAGAACCTTTGACCGAAAAACGGACCTCAATACGGCCACACTGCTCTATTCTGCCGGAACACATCTCGCTTTCTGAAAATATGCGACCGTAAAAATACTCCGGCTCATAATATTCCTGTTCCATCGCCTCTATCTTCGCCACATCGGCTTCCGCCAAAACCACACTCCGGTCACAGAGCATCTTCCTCAGCCTGTGCCTCAGCTCATCAACACCCATACGGCCCAACACGTCTTTCAGCACAGCCACACGACTCTTCACACTGGCCACACCGGCCGACTTCAATTTGGAACGATCCGGTGTCAGCGCTCCCGCCATCCGCCTGCGATCTGTATCATACAGCATCGTTCCATGAACGATGTTTCTGCGGGTCTGATGATAAAAGGCATTGCCACAAACCTTCCCTCCTCCTTTCAGAACAATGTCATTGCGTCCACTCACCTCTACGGGAGCTCCCAGTTGTTGCAGACCATCGGCCACACAACGGGCATATTCCCTGAACAGCGGTTCCACAGGTCCGCCGCCCGTAATCAGGCTGAGCATGATGTTTCCGCGGTCAGCATAGATACAACCGCCGCCACTCTTCCGACGAATCATGTCTATACCTTCGCGCAAACAAAAATCCACGTCCAATTCACGGTGCAGCACCTGATTGCGTCCAAACACTACGGTAGGAGACAACTGCCATGTAAAGAGATAGACATCTTCCGGCAAAGCACAGGCCACATATTCCTCTGCCGCCAGATAGAAAGCGGCTCTTCGTCTTTCCGTATTCAGAGGCAACTCAACGAAACAAGCGGGAAAGAGCGAACTCTCCGCCTCAGAAAAAGTTGTCGACGATATCTGTTTTTCATTCTGCATCCTTCTGCGGACTACATTTGGTTTTTCACCGTCAAAAGTAATAAAACGTTCGGACAAGACAAACCATTTTTCCTAAAAAGAAAACTTTTCTTTCCGGATTTCCTCCTTATTTCCTCACGAGCAAGGCTCCGCTAAATCTCATGTCATACACCGGTACGGACAAGACTTCGGCCTGACATTTCAAAGCCTCACATCTTTCTTTCGGCAACGAGGCATCCAACACAACTGTCTGCGGAACATAGCAACAGAGTGCGGAAGACAGGCTGCCTCGATAAGACGAGGACAAATAAAGATAATCCACCGTCTGCGGCCGCTCAGAAACAGTCTGTTCATATGAACCTGACAATATCGCCACAGACCATTTTCCACACGTCAGAAAATCCGCACCGTTTCGCCGGAATCGTGACTGCTTCCGCCGTTCTATCAGCCGCGGCATCACGATCTTTTCAGCCGTCCAAAAAGTACGCCGAATGGAAGATAAAGCCTTAAGCGCACGGGCCGAATCGCACGAAACCCACAAAGCGGACCGCCCCGATGGCGGTATATAATGAATTGCCGTCACGGAAGACAGTCTGTAAAAGACCAGTCGCTCGGAGTTCCGGACTGTCGCCTGACAAAACAGACTCCAGCCCCCTCCACACAACAGGACACCGGCCGCAACATAGATCCATCTTACCCGCCGTATCAGCCAAAAAGCAATGAGGGAAATCAGAAACAAATAAGCCACCAACGTGTCCCAGCCCGAAGGCCGGCATTCCAGCACCGCACCGGGAATGGAAGCAACCCAAGCGAAGATGTTCTCGGCCCAACACAACAGTATGCCCATAACCGGCCCCGTCACAACTTGCAGAAAAGGACAAGCGAAAAACAGGACAGCCAACAGAAACAACCCATAGGCCAACGGCACGGCCACCAGATTGGCGGGAATAAAGTAAAACGACAATACATGAAAATAATAAGCCACAAGAGGAGCCGTACCCAACCAAGCACAGAGGGAAACAGCTACAAGATCATGAAACGGACGTAGAAAACGATTACGCACTACCACACGGGGAACCGGCAACTGGGGCAACAACACCAGAATAGAGAACACTGAAAGAAACGAAAGCTGGAACCCTACATCGAAAAGTGACTGGGGAGAAATAAACAACAACAGCAACGCCGCCAGAGCCAGATTGTTGATCGAAGATGTATCGCGCCGCAAACACGCAGCAGCTTGCATCACGGTAAACATAAGCACAGCTCTCACCAAAGACAGAGGCAATCCCACAAGCAACGCGTATGCCCACAAAGCGGTCAGACCAATCCCATTCAGCAACAACAGCAAAACACGCCGATGACAGCGGGACAGAACGAAAAAACGAAAAAGAGCGAACAAAATGCCCAGATGAAGTCCTGACAATGCCAATACATGGCTGACACCGGCCCGGGAAAACAACTCGCGCGTAGCTCCGTCCATACGAGACTTGTCTCCAAGCGTCAGCGCCGAAATCACAGCCAAAGCCCGTCCATTCATATAACGGGAATATTTTTCTGCCTGCCTGTCGCGAAAACGCAACAGCCTCAGACGAAACGGCATCCGCTCAGACGGTCCCCGGTTCCGCCACCGACCGTCCCTACAGAAGGCTGTCCCCACTATGCCTTGCCGTCTCAACCATCCGGCATAATCAAACTCATGCGGATTACCGGCATTATGCGGTTCCTCCGGCCGAGCACGAAAAAACAGTTCATCACCAGCACAAACCGGACCGGAACCACCTTGCAAAGAGAGTCGTATCTTACGACCTCTGTACCTTCCCTGACTGACAAGCACCACAATCCGCCTCACCTCCACACCACCGGTTTCACGCGGTTTTTCCATCACCACAGCACGATAGTTGCCTTCCTCTTCAGACCATTCACACCGTAAGCTCTCACGCTCGCAGACCAGAAGAGCCATTCCAAGAGCCACTATACCCAGACTCAGTATCACAGAAAACAACAAGACAAAAAAACTGCCTGCCTTCCGTTGCCATAACAGCACGGCACAAACAACAAGCGCCGCCAACACTGCAAGAACCAACATCCCGCACCTGCCTTCCAGCTCCGCATAGGCAAATTCGCCCAGCATAATGCCTGTGGCAAGCGGCAGCACGAACCGCAACAGCGGATTCGTCTCTATGAGCTGTTCATACGACCGACGGGGTTTCATACTCCTTCCCAAATTTCCTCAAATCCTGACCGAAACGACAAAGAGGCTGTCTCCCAGAAAAAGGAAACAGCCTCTTCTTCTCTTTATGAAGCTACAAGAAAGTTCTTCAGCGAATCACAATCTTCTGTCCTGCGACAATATAGACACCAGGGGCCAACTCCACGCTGACACTTCCGTTGACCTGTCCGCTATAAACGGGCAGACCGGACGGGGTGTAAACAGCCACACGTTGCGGTACGCCACAGCTGATCACAACCGTGCGGCCGTTAATCCGGATCTGCGGACGGGACATCTCTGCTCCGACACCCGGAGAAGCAATTCCAGTCCAAGAGAAATCATCATTAGAGAACAAGGTCTCCAGATAGAAACGACGGAAAGCCATTGTCATCTCTCCTCTGGCATTCAACAACAATCCCACAGAAATCTCGGTAGGTTTGCTGACAGTAAATACTACTTCTTTCTTGGAAAGCTCGGAATAGGCCAAAGCCTGTTTTCCCAGATTCTCCGTATCGGGTAAGCCTACACCCGCAGCAACAACGACATATCCTTCATCGGTGGCAATGTCGGTAAGCCCCTCTACACCAAAAGCATAATGACCGGCAGGCAGTGTGATCGTCTGATAAAGCTTATGGTTATTCACCTCTCCCTCGAAATCATCAATTTTCATGGTGATGGCCATTGCTTGTCCCAAACTGGTATCGACATGGATTCCGGTGATGACATCACGGAAAATCGTCGGATTCTCGATTTTCCAGGCCGACTGCGGAGAATCCTGCAAAAGAACACGATAACGTTCAGCATCATAAGGATTGACCGTTTCATCCGTCATAAGAAAAGGCATTTGGTAATTGGTCAGATAGTCAGCCGTCACATCCGGACGTTCAACAGTGCTGAGACAGAAAACACCCAACGAAGATCCCCAAGCATCACCTTCGGGACCGAAACCGGAACGGGTGCCCGTATTGCCATTGGATGTAGCATCATTGACATTGCCCGAACTCTGGTTGAACTGATAATACAAAGCCAGTTTTCTCTGCTCCTCAGCTTGTGCCACCTCCTCTATCGGAGCATTGGCATAGCTCATAAGATCATCCTTAGAAAGCGCACTGTTCCATATTCTGAACTCATCGATAATGGCATTCATGGCTCCGCCGTTACCTCCCATCTGCATCTTCTCGGAAACTGCCGGCATCTTGTCTGTCCACGGAGTATTGAATGCCGACTCAAGGCTGCAATCTTTGTAAATATAAAGGTCTCCGCGATCAAACACAACGGCGTAATGGTGCCATTCGGAAGGAACAATAAAACCTGGAGCGGTAGTATAGATTATTTTACCCATAATGACATGCAAAGCACCTTCGCCGTCCACCCTCATGACAAAATCGTTGATGGAATTTCCCATCTTATGGCTATAGACTTTATTGCCTTTGGAATACATCCACCAGTCGATTGTAAATCCTGTCTGGTCTTCTGTAATAGGATTCTTAAAAGAGACAACTTCAGAAGCCTTGCCTGTAAAATTCAGTCCGGTGAACGAGTTCGCATTGCAGACTATCACTGCTCTTTTCTTGCTTACCGAGGATTCTCCAGACTCATTACTTACGTCCAAACTGACATCATACACACCGGGGGCATCCATAACCAATTCGTTGTTCATGGTATTGGAAACGAGCACATGTGCCTTGTCCGATACCTGCCAGTGCCATTTGTCGGGATCGTATTTGCTGAGATCTTGCATAGTAACGGCAGATCCTTTAAGGACAATGGGGGTAGAGACGTTGAAGTCTGCAACCGGAGCGGTCTTCATAACCTTCACCTTGTGAGTAACGGTCTGGCTACCTGACGCATTCGTTGCCTTAAGCGTAACGGAATATTCACCGGGGCGCGTATACACGGCTGTCGCATTGACGGTCTTGGCCTTCTCTGTCACGGCTCCGGGCATACTCCACTCGTAGGTGCATCCTGTTGCAGGTTCCGTCGAATTGATAAAGCTGACACGCTCACCCATTGAAACAGAAGATGAGGAAAGGCTAAATGCCGGCACAGGCTGAGGCAAAGCCTCTACCGTGAGCATCTTTTCCGCTACGACACTGTTTCCTTCCATAT
>VSQE01000015.1 GCA_009775705.1 Prevotellamassilia sp. | reverse complement strand
AAAACTTTTACAAGGCGTGTAAAACTTTTTACATGCCTTGTAAAAGTTTTTACACGCCTTGTAAAAAACAGCAACATATTTCTATTTCCCAACATATTCGATGAAACAACAAGATTCTCAGGACTCTTTACCGGGCCTGCAATGAAAATATTTCGTACTTTTGCAAAAGACAGGCACAGCATGTTTGTGCCGCCTCAGAAAAGAAAAACACCATGAAAAAAGACTATGATCCGCAAAAGTGGGAGGTTCTGGGCAGCGAATACCTCTTGCGCCGTCCCTGGCTCACGGCACGGCGCGACCACGTGCGCCTGCCGGACGGAACGGAAAATCCCGAATACTATATTCTGGAATACCCCGACTGGGTGAATGTAATAGCCCGCACCCGCGACGGGCGTTTTCTGCTCATCCGCCAATACCGCCACGGACTGGGCGAAACACGCTACGAACTGTGTGCCGGAGTAATAGACCCCGGCGACGCTTCGCCCGAAGCCGCAGCCCGGCGCGAACTGCTTGAAGAAACAGGCTACGGCGGGGGACGCTGGCGGTTATTGAGCATACTCTCGCCCAACGCCTCGGCCATGACAAATCTTTCCTACACCTTCGTGGCCGAGGACGTGGAGCCGCTGACGGAACAGCATCTGGAGGCAACGGAAGACATCACGGTGCATCTGCTCAGCACCGGCGAAGTCCGCTCCTTACTTGAAAACGATGAAATCAAACAAGCCCTTATGGCAGCTCCGCTCTGGAAATATTTCTGCCAGCATTCCCTCTGAAACTCTTTGTCACACCTATTTTCCACTCCACACACACCATGACTTCTATCGCCAGCCTCATTGCCAGCCGCCTCAACCTGCGCGGACCACACGTTGAAAACACAATACGCCTGCTCGAAGGCGGAGCCACCATCCCTTTCATCAGCCGCTATCGCAAGGAAGCGACCGGCGGCATGGACGAGGTGCAGGTAGCTGCCGTGAAAGACGAACACCTGCGCCTGTCCGAACTGACACACCGACGCGAATACATCCTCGCCACCATCGAAGAGCAAGGAAAGCTGACCGATGAGCTGCGCGCCCGCATTGAAAGCTGTTGGGACGCTACGATGCTTGAGGACATCTACCTGCCCTACAAGCCCAAACGCAAGACACGGGCGGAGGCCGCCCGCCGGAAAGGACTGGAGCCGCTGGCCGACTTGCTGCTGGAACGGCCCCATACGGACCCCATACGTGCAGCCGCGGCCTTCGTGAACGCGGAAGTGGCGAACGAGGAAGAGGCCCTTCAGGGCGCACGCGACATTCTGGCCGAACGCATCAGCGAGGACGAACGCACAAGAGCGACGGTGAGGAAATCGTTCGCCCTGACGGCTGTCATCCGCTCGAAGGTGGTGAAGGGGAAGGAAGCGGAAGCTGCCAAATTCCGCGATTACTTCGACTGGAACGAACCGCTGCGCCGCTGCACATCCCACCGTCTGCTGGCCATGCGGCGGGGCGAGGCCGAAGGTTTCCTGCGCGTCTCCATCGCACCGGCCGATGAAGAGGATTGCACGGCCCGCGTACAACGCCTCTTCGTGCGCCGCGGAACAGCAACGGAACATCAGGTGGCCACGGCGGCGGCCGATGCCTGCAAACGCCTGCTGAGGCCGAGCATAGAAACGGAGTTTGCCGCACGGAGCAAGCAACAGGCCGACGAGGAAGCCATACGCGTATTCGCGGGAAACCTGCGACAATTGCTTCTGACGGCTCCATTGGGACAAAAACGCATCATGGGCATTGATCCCGGCTACCGCACGGGTTGCAAAGTGGTCTGTCTTGACGCTCAAGGAAACCTGCTGCACAACGAGACGGTCTATCCCCATCCTCCACGCGGAGAATACGCCCGCACCTGTCTCAAACTTTCCACCCTCGCCGAACAATACAAGATCGAAGCCGTCGCCGTAGGCAACGGAACAGCCGGACGGGAGACAGAGGAACTGGTACAATCGCTCGGACTGAAGGAAGTGAGCGTTTTTCTGGTGAGCGAAGACGGCGCTTCGGTCTATTCCGCCTCGAAAACCGCCCGCGAGGAGTTTCCGGACTACGATGTCACGGTGCGCGGAGCGGTGTCCATAGGCCGACGGCTGGCGGACCCGCTGGCGGAACTGGTCAAGATCGACCCCAAATCCATCGGCGTGGGACAGTATCAGCACGACGTGGACCAGACGGCGCTGAAACGCGCGCTCGACCAGACGGTGGAGAACTGTGTGAACACTGTGGGCGTGAATCTCAACACGGCCAGCCGGCACCTGCTGACCTACATTTCGGGCCTCGGGCCGGCACTGGCACAGAACATCGTGGACTACCGCGCGGCGAACGGTGCCTTCAGGTCACGCAGCGAACTGCTGAAAGTGCCGCGCCTCGGCGCCAAAGCGTTCGAACAATGTGCCGGTTTCCTGCGCATCCCGGACGGAACAAATCCGTTAGACAACACGGCCGTACATCCGGAACGCTACGAACTGGTGGAGCAGATGGCACAGGACGCGAACTGCGACATTCCGGCTCTCATCGCCTCGGAAGAGAAACGCCGCGGCATCGAGCTTACGCACTACTGCTCCGAAAAAGCCGGTCTGCCGACACTCACCGACATCATGGCGGAACTGGGCAAACCGGGACGTGATCCGCGCGGAACGGCCTGTGTGTTCAGTTTCGACAAGTCGCTGCACGGCATCGAAGATCTGGAGGAAGGCATGGTGGTGCCCGGAGTAGTGACCAACATCACCAACTTCGGCTGCTTCGTGGACATGGGCATCAAGATAAAGGGTCTGGTACATATCTCCCAACTGGCCGACCGCTTCGTGCGCGATCCGGCGGAGGTGGTAAGGATCCAGCAACGTGTCCGTGTCAGGATACTGGAAATAGACCCCGTCCGCAACCGCGTGGCCCTGACCATGAAAGGAGTGGAACAGTAAAAAATCCCGAAGAAAAAACACAAAAAAAATACCTTTGGACAAAGCTCTTCTTACGCTCAGTCCGAAGGTATTATCGTATACCAGGCTGGCCGCAGCCGCCGGCATCACTCCTTCACAGGTTCTTGCTTCACCTTAATTAAAGAGGTAACTCCGTTGGATGTCAGTTTCAGCGTAGCCGTGCGTACGGCTCCCGTCTTGTTGTCCGGACAGGAAAGCGACACCTGATGTCTGCCGGCTTTGAACTGCGTCTCGGCCGGAACAAGCCAGTCGGCATCGGAAGCCAGCGTAGCATTGTCGGCATAAACCGTGAAAAGTATATAGGGAGAAGTACTGCCGCTCTCGGGGATGATGTTCAGGTTAAAACTGGCCACACGGTTCGCCATGCTCTCGTTCATATCGTATTCGGGATAGGGAACCGTGATATTCAGCCAACTCATCTGATAGACAGGCAGGCTGATATTGAAATAAGAAGATACCGCCAACTGCCCGATACGGGGCTTTCCCGTCAGATTGGGAGTAGTTCTCAAGTTCACTTTGGTATTCAACTCTACTCCGGCAGGAATATTCTGTGCCGAAGGCGTAGCCGTGAACCAGTCACTTGTATTCAATGTCCAGGAATCCAGCGAAATGATCCGCACGGAATCGAGTTCCTGATCGGCATAGAATGTTTTCTCATTCGTTCCGACAGGGTAGAAATACGTCTGATGGGCTTCGTAAGAACTCTCCGAGCAACTCGTCATGAGGGCCAGGACTACAAGCAAAAGGCTGGAAATTGTTTTCATCATTCTTTATATATTATTACAGTGATTGTATTTGGGTATATCTCTGATCAGTACCATTCAATATTGGTGCTGTAGGAACTGCGCTTGTCCCATTTCAGCGCGTCCATCAGTTCACTGGCACGGGCACGGAAGGTGAAATTGAACGACGTGTAAGGGCGCAACACCATGGAGCACGACATCTCGAAACAGTGCAGGTCGCGCGAGAGCGAGGCCGTGGTCATCGAGAGCCTGTGATAGTCGAAATCATATCCCGAAGTGAAAGTGATGTTCCATCCGTCGGCAATCCTCAGGTAGCCCGAACAGTTGAGCGTCTGGTTGAAAGAATACGGATAGCGCATCCGGTGAACGTTGATCGGTTTGGAACGGTCCTCGTACATGGAAATTCCATAGGAGAGTGTCAGCGACCAAGGCATGGAGAACGCCAGATATCCGTCCTCGTCCACTTTGGCTTTCTCCTTCTTGCCGGAGCCTTTCCTTCCGGCTTTCAGGTCGGGGTCGATGTTGGCGTCTTCTCCGTCACCGTCCTCCGTATCGTCTTCCGCATCGGCCGCGCTCCCTTCTTTGTTGTCGGACCGGCGGCCGCCGATGAAGTCTGCCAGTTTTTTAAACGTCTTGTTATTGACTGTATAGGACAGGTTCTGCGACATACCCTGAAAACGCCCGAAACGACCGTAGCTCCACTCCGTCCGATTGCCCTTCACCACTTTTCCGTTCTGGTCGAACTCGTAGGCATATGTGGCGAAAACCGCCGCCATCGAGAACGTATAGTTCTTGAACTTCAGACGCAGACGGGTACTCAGATCGCTCCACGGCTGTTGCTTGGCGGCCATATTGTAGGAAAGCGATCCCCAGAGTTCGTCAATGAGACTGATTTTCCGTTCTCCCGTGCTATCCCTGTCGCTCTTCACCTTCATCTCCAAATTGTTAGAGAGAGACATGGTTACCATTCCCTGCTTCGTTCCGCTGGGATAGCCGTACACTCCGCTCGCGTAAGGCGAATACCGCACCTCGGAGGTTTGTCCCGCGGCATCGGTCTTCGTATAACGGGCATAATATCCGTAACGGTCCACCGTGAAATCAGGGGCATAGCTGAACGACACACTGGGTTTCAGCACATGACGGACGGCAATCAATTTGTCACCGAAAAGTTTTTTCCAGGGTTTATAGAATCCGTAGAGGGTGGTATTGGCCGACACACCCACCTGCCAGTCGTAGAGGTTGTAGAATCCGTATGTCGTATCGTTCACCTCCTCCTGCCGCACGTCATCCCAAGAACGCATGATGCGGCTGGCATACATGATGTCGCGGAACGAGAAATTGGGAGAGATGTTTATGTATTTGAACAACTGGAATGTAGCGTCTACGGGTATTCTGTGCTGCATACCATTGTGCCAGTCCTTTATTAGATTGGATTTGAAGAGCTTGTCCTCTTTGGTAGTGATGCTGTTGCTGAGCTGTCCGGTATAGGACATCGAAATCTTCTCGTACCAGCGTTCCTTGCCCGCCATGCGCTTGCGGCGGAACGGATAGAAGCGGTTGAGCGAAATGGTAAGGTCCGGCAAGGTCATCGACACGGAGGAGTCGCGCAGGCTCTGCGTGAGGTTCGTAGATCCGGACAGCGTCAGCCCGATCCCGGGAAATGTCTGCGAGAAACTCACCGCCGAGGTCCGAGTGCTCTGCGTATAGGAAAGCGGATTGTACATGCTCTCCAGATTTTTCCGCTCATAATTCTCCGATGCGAAATTGACACGGGCGGAGAAACTGAAATTGGGCGAGGACTTCGGACTCTTCTGGTGCGACCACTGTATCTTCATGCTTTTGGTCACGGCATAGTCCGGCATGTTCTTCTCCCCTTCTATCGTTTTCAGAAAACTGAAATAGAAATTGCCGGAATAACGGTAGCGCTTGTTGTAGTTTGTCTCCGCACTCAGTCCCCAGGAACCTTTTGTATAGATTTCTCCCAAAAGTTTCAGATCCATATAGTCGTTGAGGGCGAAATAATAGCCGCCGTCACGCAAGTAGAATCCGCGACTCGTCTCGTCACCGTAGCTGGGCATGAGAAAACCGCTGCTGTATTTCTTGTTGAAAGGAAAGAAGCCGTAAGGGATGGCCAGCGGCAAGGGCACGTCCTCCACGACAAGATAGGCCGGGCCGGCAATCATCTCCTTACCCGGCCGGGCCTTGGCTCGCGAGATGGCCATGTAGAAATGGGGATGCTCCGCGTCGCAGGTGGTGTAGGTGGCATGCTGGAGATAGAGGGTACCGTCATCCGTCCTTTTGGACTGGCGGCTGTTCAGGAAACCGTTGCCCTGCGTGGTAGCCACATTCGAGATAAAGCCTTTCTTCGTCTTGAAGTTGAAACTCATCCGTTCGCTGTCGTAGGTATCGTTGCCCTGATGATAGACAGGTTTGTCCTTCAACACTCCCGCCGAATCCGTCGCGGCATCGGCATGCACCATGCTGCTGTCCATGTCCATCGTCAGCTTGGCGGCTTCCAGATCCATGTTCTGATAGTTCACCTTCGCCTTTCCATAAAGGAAAATCAGACCGCTCTCCGCATCGTAAACCATAGAATCGGCCGCGGTATATTTCACCGGAGCGTCCAGTCCGGACTTTTTCTCCTCCACCGAATCCGTCTGCAACGTATCGGCGGGAACAGCCACGCTGTCTGCAAGAAGACTATCGGCGGAAAGGTGCACGCTGTCGACCCGCAAGACGGCGGGCGGCGGCAGCGAATCGGTCAGGGGACGGGACTGAGGTAAAGAAGTATCCGAAAGCACTTCACGGACCGTGTCTTCAACAGACATTCCGTAACGTGCCTTCTTCGGTAAATCAGAGCGGGCGGCTGCCAGACAGAATGCTGCGATTACCGTCAGTACCGTGATTATAGTTGTTCTCAAATATAAAATTCCCTTGACTCCTGCAAAAGTACATAAAAACTATGAGTGGGTTAAGACCCGCTCATAGTTTTAACGTGTCTCAGCCGAATTTTTCCTCCCATTTCAGAAAAACGGCCACACTCTCCTCCCCGAACTTCGCCAGACTCTCCGCCGTCTGCCGGGCCGTCCGCTCCCGTTCGGGATGGCTTTTGGAATAGAACTTGTCGGCATAGCATATCACCTGCTCCTCCAGCGTCTCGGGCCGGTAGTCACCGGCAGGCAGGGGAAGCCCCTGCCGCCGGATCTGTTCTGCGGTCAGACCGGTTCCCGTATGGCGTTCGCAGACTCTCGCGATGTCCTCGCGTCCCTCCCGCCTCATCAGTTCCGCTCCCAGCCGCCCGTGAAGCAGATAGGGATGACTGCCGTGACAATGAATGCCCGGGGCGTCGGTCAGAAAGATGCCGATGTCGTGCAGCATGGCCGCCTCGTAAAGAAACTGCCGGTCCAGCCCCAGTCCGGGATGGCGGCCGGCCACAACCAAGGCCCGTTCCGCCACTTGCCGGCTGTGGTGCAACAGCAGGCGTCGCAGCTCGTTATCTTCGGGATAGTATTTAAAGATGATGTCCGTAGGATCCATGTTTCCAGATTTTGACGGCAAAGATAAACATAAAAAACGGATTTCCGTCCCGACGAAAAAAACTCCCTGCTGCCGGGCGGCAGCAGGGAGCAGGAAGTCTTACAGAAAAACGCACTGGCTCATTCATTGGCAAACTCCAGCACATCGCCGGCGGCACGTACCGCAATGGGACGCGACTTGTCCACCGTTCCGGCCAGCAGCGCGCGGCTCAGATCGTTGAGCAGCAGCCGCTGCAAGGCCCGCTTCACGGGACGGGCGCCGAACTCCGGATCGAAACCGGCATCGGCCACTAACCGCACGGCACTGGCGTCCACCTTCAACGTCACACCCTGACCGGAGAGACGGCGCACGACATCCTCCACCTGCAAACGCACGATCTCCTCGATCTCCTTCCGTTGCAGAGGCCGGAACATGATGATGTCATCAATACGGTTCAGAAACTCCGGACGGATCGTCTTTTTCAGCATGTCCATCACATTGCCCTTCACCTCGTCCAGCAGTTGCTCGCTCACCTCGGCATTCTCCAGCTTGCTCTGGATGTACTGGCTGCCCAGGTTACTGGTCATGATGATAATCGTGTTCTTGAAGTTCACCACACGGCCCTTGTTGTCCGTCAGGCGGCCGTCGTCCAGCACCTGCAACAGGATGTTGAAGACATCGGGATGCGCCTTCTCCACCTCGTCGAACAGCACCACGCTGTACGGCTTTCTCCGCACGGCCTCGGTCAGCTGTCCACCCTCGTCATAGCCCACATACCCCGGAGGGGCACCTACCAGACGGCTCACGCTGAACTTTTCCTGATACTCGCTCATGTCGATGCGCGTCAGCATGTTCTCGTCATTGAAGAGATACTCCGCCAGCGCTTTGGCCAGTTCCGTCTTTCCCACTCCCGTGGTTCCCAGGAAGATGAACGATCCGATGGGCCGCTTCGGGTCCTGCAGTCCGGCCCGGCTGCGGCGCACGGCATCGGCCACGGCCCCGATGGCCTCGTCCTGCCCCACCACGCGGCGGTGCAGTTCCGCCTCCAGACGAATCAGTTTTTCGCGCTCGCTCTGCAACATCCGGCTCACAGGAATTCCCGTCCAGCGGCTCACCACGTCCGCAATGTCATCGGCCGTCACTTCCTCCTTCACCATAGCCTCTGCACCCTGCCGGAGTTTCAGCTGTTCCTCGGACTCTGCCATCTCGTCCTCCAGCGCCTTCAACCTGCCATATCTGATTTCGGCCACCTTTCCGTAGTCGCCTTCGCGCTCAGCGCGGTCGGCCTCAAACTTCAGCTGTTCCGCCTGCTGCCGGTTCTGCTGGATGCGGCCCAGCAGTTCCCGCTCGCCTTCCCATTTGGCCCGGAAGTTCCGTTCCCGCTCGCCGAGTGCGGACAGTTCCTGCTCGATGCCCGCCAGTTTTTCGGTATCGTCCTCGCGCTTGATGGCCTCGCGCTCAATCTCCAACTGACGGATGCGCCGTGTGATCTCGTCCAGTTCTTCGGGCTGGGAATCGTGCTCCATACGCAACTTGGCAGCCGCCTCGTCCATCAGGTCAATGGCCTTGTCGGGCAGGAAACGGTCACTGATATAACGGTGCGACAGGTTGACGGCCGCGATGATGGCATCGTCCTGTATGCGCACCCGGTGGTGGTTCTCATAACGCTCCTTCAGCCCGCGTAGGATGCTCACGGCATCCTCGGGCGACGGCTCGTCCACCGTGACCGTCTGGAAACGGCGTTCGAGCGCCTTGTCCTTCTCAAAATATTTCTGATACTCCTCCAGCGTAGTGGCTCCTATGCTGCGCAACTCGCCACGCGCCAGCGCCGGTTTCAAGATGTTGGCCGCATCCATCGCGCCCTCTCCCTTACCGGCTCCCACCAGCGTGTGGATCTCGTCAATGAAGAGTATCACGTTACCCTCGGCTCCCGTCACCTCATTGATGACGCTCTTCAGCCGCTCCTCGAACTCGCCCTTATACTTCGCTCCGGCCACGAGCGCTCCCATGTCGAGCGAATAGAGCTGCTTGTTCTTCAGATTCTCGGGCACGTCGCCCCGCACGATCCGCTCGGCCAACCCCTCTACAATAGCCGTCTTTCCCGTTCCGGGCTCGCCGATCAGGATGGGGTTGTTCTTCGTCCGGCGCGACAGGATCTGCAACACGCGTCTGATTTCCTCGTCACGGCCTATCACGGGATCCAGTTTTCCGTTTCTCGCCTCATCCACCAGGTTGCGGGCATAGCGTGCCAGCGACTGATACGTCTCCTCGCTCGAAGCCGACGTGGCCTTGCGCCCACCGCGCAGCTCGCCGATGGCCTTGCGCAAGGCCTCCTCAGTCAGGCCGGCATCTTTCAACATGCGCGAGGCCGTGCTCTTCACCGTGAGCAAAGCCAGCAACAAAGGCTCCAGTCCGGTGAACGAATCGCCTTCCTTACGGGCCGCCTCCTGCGCCTTCCGAAGCACCTCATTGGCCTCGCGGTCCAGATAGAGGTCGCCGCCTTCCACACGTGGCAGACCGGCCAGTCCGCTCTCCACCACACGCATAAGATGCTCCTCATTCACGCCGCATTTCCCCAACAGGAACTGCGTCACATTCTCTCCCTTCGCCAGCACGCCGGACAACAGATGCAATGCCCCGACAGCCTGACTGCCCCCTGAGGCGGCCCGCTCCACGGCATGCTGCACGGCCTGTTGCGCCTTGATCGTAAAATTCTCGAAATTCATAGTCTTTTCTCCTTTCTTTTCTATTTTGTCAATCGTATGTTTCCGGAACCTCCCGGCCCAAGGAAAGAGGCACCCGGACGGAGATTCACCAAACAGACTCTCAAAAAACCTGCCATCCTTGTTTTTTTGACAAACATTCAATTTTCACGCCGTTTTGTCACGCTCCGTTTTCAGCAAAAGGAGTCTTGAGTCAGACATGCGGGCATTGGTGTTTTTTAATACGCAGAGACAAAGTTTAACTTATAGGTTTTTCAGAAAACGAACGGGAACGGACCTTTTTTGAAAAACATAGTATCTTTTTTGAACAAGATGGGACCTTTTTTAAAAAAGATAGGATGTTTTTTTCACGTTAAGCAACGAAAAAAAACCGCCCTATAGGCGGCTTTTCAAGGTTCTTCTACTTTGCTGATGCAAATATACTACATCCGAGGACAAAATCCAAACAGCCTTTAACTTTCGTTTACACTTCAGAGGTTGCCGTCCTGCCCTTTATCGCCGCTAAACACGAAAGGAGCACAGCGACAAGGCTGCCACAATGACAATATCGGGAACCACCTGTATCCCCAAGGCTTTGCGTCCGCAGTTCTTCACACGGACCTTATTCTCCGTGAAGAAAAAAAGAGATCACTGCCGGACCAGCCGCTGCACCATCTCACGGGCAGCCTGCACAGGTGCGCCTTCCCCACCCAGGCGGGCGGCCATCTCCCCATAGCCCTGCAACATGGACTTGCGTCCGGCAGTTCCGGGCAGAATGTCGAAAAGGCGGCTGCGCACATTGCTTACAGTCATGCCGTCGGCCACCAGTTCCGGAACCACCTCGCGTCCGGCAATGAGATTGACAAGAGAGATGTAGGGAACTTTCAGGAACAAGCGGCGCAGAAGGGAGACCAGCCGACCGCAGGAAACGTAATAGCAGACGACCTGAGGCACCTGGAAAAGAGCCGTCTCCAGCGTGGCAGTTCCCGAGGTGACCAGCGCGGCCGATGAATGCGACAGCAGACGAAACGCACCGCCCGCCCCTTTCCAAAGCACGGCACGGGCCTGAGGAACGGCAGACAGGATCTGCCCGTAAACCTCGTCCGGAAGCGAAGGGGCACAGGCCACGACAAGGGTATACCCCTGCTGCGCCAACGGGGCCGCAGCCTCCAGCATGCGACGCAGATTGTCGCGCACCTCCTGACGACGGCTGCCGGGAAGCAGGGCGATGACCGGACGGGAAACATCACCGAGACCGGCCTCACGGGCAAAAGCTTCCGGATCGGCAGGATGGGAACGGCGATAGGCGCAAACCTCGTCCAACGTGGGATTTCCCACATAACTGATGGGATAATGATGCTTTTTCTCAAAAAAATCCACCTCGAAAGGAAGAATGGAGAAAAGGCGGGTCACATCGCGGCGGATGCTGCGTATGCGGTGTTCCTTCCAGGCCCAGATCTTGGGAGCGATATAATAAAAGACGGGGCAAAAACTGTGACGGGCCACATAGCGCGCTATAGAGAGATTGAAGCCGGGATAGTCCACAAGTATCACGGCATCGGGCTTCCATCCGGCAATGTCCCGCTTGCAGCGACGCATCCCTCCAAGGATACGGGGCAGATGGAGCAACACGGGGATGAAGCCCATATAGGCCAGTTCACGGTAGTGGCAGCGCAACTCGCCCCCCGCCGCCTGCATCAGGTCGCCCCCGTAACAGCGGAAACAGGCCTCGGGATCTTCGCGTCGCAAAGCCTGCATAAGATGGGAGGCATGCAGGTCGCCGCTGGCCTCGCCGGCTATCAGGAAGTATTTCATCGTGAGAACATGAAATCAAGTCTGTTACAGAACGGATTTAAGAATGTCGACAAGACCCGTAGCAGTCACGTCCAGCTGGGTAGGAGTGACGGCCACATAACCGTGGGCCAGCGCCCAGCGGTCCGTGTCGGAGGCCTCGGGTTCCAGCTCGCGGCACTCACCCGTCAGCCAGAAATGATCTCCGCCGTAAGGATGCGGACAACGCTGCGTCTCGCGTTCCCACCGGCTGCGTGACATGCGGCAGATGCGTACTCCCTCGAACCGGGAAAGTTTCGGGAAATTGACGTTCAGGCAGGTAAAGGGAGGCAGTCCCACGGCGATGGCCTTGAAGACCAAGTCAATGATATAGGGTTGCAGGGGCGTGAAGTCGGCTTCGGGACTGTGGTCGCAAAGCGAGAAAGCCACAGAAGGATAGCCTTGCAGAGCCGCCTCGGTGACTACCCCCATCGTGCCGGAATAGTGGGAATTCACGGAAGAGTTGTCGCCATGATTGATGCCGCCCACCACAAGGTCCGGCTGACGTTCGATGTATTCGTTGAGCGCCACCTTCACACAATCGACAGGAGTTCCGCTGCACGAAAAGACCGCAAGGCCCTGCTCGCGCCGCAACTCGCGGCAAGTCAGCGGAAGGGAAGTCGTGATGGAGCAGCCCGCCCCGGAACGCGGGGAATCGGGAGCCACCACCAGGAGGTCGGCCACGGGACGCAACACCTCAATGAGATAATTGATGCCGCGCGCAGCCACTCCGTCGTCATTGGAAATTAGGATATAGGGTCTGTTGGCCATATTCGGAGAGGTTAGTAGATACGGCGGCAAAAGTACTAAAAAAAGTCTAATGTCTGAATGTTAGAAGAAATTTTGTTATCTTTGCAAACTGCAATACTATACGTATGCGCCGCTCCCGCAAGGCAAGAAACGCGGCGCCATACTTTGAAAATCCGGTCCGGAAAGAATTTGCCGGAACAAAACAGGCAATATTCCAGACACATCAGATAACGTTATGGGCAAAATCATAGCACTGGCAAATCAAAAAGGAGGCGTAGGCAAGACCACTACGTCCATGAATCTGGCGGCCTCGCTCGCCACATTGGAGAAGAACGTACTGCTCATCGACGCCGACCCGCAGGCCAACGCCTCCTCCGGTCTGGGTGTGGACGTGAGCAAGGTGGACTGCTCCATTTACGAGTGCATCGTCAACGGCACGGACGTACGCGAGGCCATCTACACTACGGACGTGGAACACCTCGACATCATCCCCTCGCACATCAATCTGGTAGGAGCTGAGGTCGAGATGTGGCAGCTGGAAAACCGCGAGTACATCGTGCGGAAGATGCTGGCTCCGCTGAAGGAGATGTACGACTACATCATCATCGACTGCCTGCCCTCGCTGGGCCTTATCACGGTGAACGCCCTGACTGCCGCAGACTCCGTCATCATCCCGGTGCAGTGCGAATACTTCGCGCTGGAAGGAATCAGCAAACTGCTGAACACCATCAAAATCATCAAGAAGAAGCTGAATCCGGAACTGGAGATAGAGGGTTTCCTGCTGACAATGTACGACTCGCGTCTGCGACTGGCCAACCAGATCTATGACGAAGTGAAGCGCCATTTCCAGGAACTGGTGTTCAAGACTGTCATCCAGCGCAACGTGAAACTGTCGGAGGCGCCAAGCCACGGCCTGCCCGTCATCCTCTACGACGCGGACTCGACAGGAGCCAAGAACCATCTGGCACTGGCCAAGGAAATCATCAACAAAAACGAAAAATAGCCTGCTGGCGGTCTCCGCAGGCTCCCGCCAGTTCTAAAGACAACTATATATACATTCACACAGAATATCAAGACACAAGACAAGAGTATGGCCGTTCATAAAAAATTCCAGGCTCTGGGGCGCGGACTGGATGCCCTGATATCGACAGAAGAGGTACATGCCGCCGGCTCCTCCTCCATCAACGAGGTGTCGATCCACAAAATCCAGGCAAACCCCAACCAGCCCCGCCGCGAGTTTGAAGCGGGAGCCATGGAGGAACTGGCGGAAAGCATCCGCCAGATAGGCATCATCCAGCCCATCACCCTGCGCAAGATGGAGGATGACACCTACCAGATCATCGCAGGCGAACGGCGCTGGCGCGCCTCGCAGATGGCGGGGTTACAGACCATACCTGCCTACATCCGCACCGCCGACGACGAAAACATGATGCAGATGGCGCTGGTGGAGAACATCCAGCGCGAAGACCTCAACGCCATAGAAATTGCTCTGGCCTACCAGAACCTGATCGAGCAGTATGACCTGACACAAGACAAACTGAGCGAGAAAGTGGGAAAGAACCGGACCACCATAGCCAACTATCTGCGCCTGCTGAAGCTGCCGGCACAGGTACAGGTGGCCTTACAGAACAAGGAGGTGGACCAGGGACACGCCCGTGCCCTGCTGGGGCTGAGCCAACCCTCACTGCAAGTGAAACTCTTCAACGAGATCAAGGAGAAAGGCTATTCCGTAAGACAGGTGGAGGAAATGGTCAAGGTGCTTAACAACGGCGAAACCGTGAAAAGCGGCCGCCACCAGCTGAACGGGAAGCCCGCCCGCCGCCTGCCGGAGGAGTATGACGTATTGCGCTCACGCCTGTCGGACTTTTTCAGGACAAAGGTACAGATGTCCTGCACATCGCAGGGAAAAGGGAAAATCAGCATCCCGTTTTCTTCGGAAGAGGAGCTGGAACACATCATCAGCCTGTTTGACAAAATGAAAGGATGAGGACCGGCCGGGAAAGAGACAGAAACGGAAAACCGAAAAGACGGCTGACAGGATTTTTTCTTGCCGGAATGCTGTCTTTTACTTTTACGGCAATGGGCCAGACCCTTCCGGACAGCACAGCCACACCGGCTCCGGCTTCCGGAAACGATTCTCTTTTCCACAAGACGGCAGTCGTACCCGTAGATACCGCCAGACTGAAAACCGTGAACGATTCGCTGGCCCGCCAGACACTCCGGCAAATGCGGCCCCGCTTTATCCCCGATCCGAAACGCGCGCTGTGGCTCTCGCTCGTTCTGCCCGGCGCCGGCCAGATATACAACCGGAAATACTGGAAACTCCCCATCATTTACGGAGGATTTCTGGGCTGTACGTACGCACTGATGTGGAACCAGCAAATGTACAAGGACTATTCCCAAGCCTACCTTGACATCATGGACGACGACCCGAACACGAACAGCTATCTGGAAATGCTGCCCCCCCGCTATAACATAGAAGGCAAAGAAGAGCAATTCAAGAGAATATTCAAAAACAAGAAGGACTATTACCGCCGCTACCGCGACCTGAGCGCATTCTGCTTCGTTGGTGTCTATCTGCTTTCGGTCATTGACGCCTACGTTGACGCCCAGTTGTCGGTGTTCGACATTTCGCCCGACCTGAGCATGCGGGTGGAGCCGGCGGTCATCAACAACAATACGGGCCTGCGGAAGACCACCGCCTACGGAATCGGATGCAGCCTTAATTTCTAATCCCGACGAATGAAACGACTTACAATTCTATTCCTCACACTGACTACAGCACTTGTTCCGGCTGCCGCACAGCAGACGGACACAGAAGTGACCGTACACAACGACCGCAGCGGAAAGGACGAAGTGATCGAATTGCCCGAAGGCATGACCTATAATGCCGACTCGCTACTTCACGACTGGAAAGCCCAAAAATACCTCTTCCCCGATACGGCATGCGCCAATCCCGACTACAACCCGCCCTTTGCTCCCGAGGTGTTTCAGGAACGCCTGCGCCGGATTCCGGCCGTGATGGAGATGCCCTATAACTCCATCGTGCAGAACTTCATAGACCGGTACAGCGGTCGTCTGCGCCGTTCCGTCTCCTTCATGCTGGGAGCCGGCAATTTCTATATTCCCATCTTCGAGGAAGCACTTGACTACTACGGCCTGCCGCTTGAGCTCAAATATCTGCCCGTCATAGAATCCGCCCTCGACCCCATGGCCCGCAGCCACGCCGGCGCGGTAGGACTGTGGCAGTTCATGCTCCCGACGGCCAAACGGTACGGACTGGAAGTGAACAGCCTGGTTGACGAACGGCGCGACCCTTATAAATCCTCATACGCCGCCGCAAAATACCTGCGCGACCTGTACAAGATATTCGGCGACTGGAACCTGGTCATTGCGGCCTACAACTGCGGGCCGGGCAACGTGGACAAAGCCATACGGCGGGCAGACGGCGTAAAGGACTATTGGGCCATCTATCCCTATCTTCCCAAGGAAACACGCGGTTATGTTCCGGCGTTCATCGCAGCCAACTATATCATGAATTACTATTGCGAGCACAACATCTGTCCCATGAAGACGGCCCACCCCATCACAACAGACACGGTGATCGTGACACGCAACGTACACTTCAACCAGATCGCGGAACTGTGCAACATCGACGTGGCGGCCATCCAGTCGCTCAATCCGCAATACCGGACCGACATCGTCCCCGGTGCGGTGAAGCCCAGCACCTTGTGCCTGCCGCAAGAACAACTGGCGGCATTCATCGAACTGAAAGATTCAGTCTATAATTACCGGGCCGACGAACTGTTCACACGCCGCTCGCTTGTACAAGTAGACGAGACCGAGCCGGCCCCATCGGGAAAATCCGGACGATCCTCCTATTCAAGGAGCAACGGCAGCAAGCGCTCTTCGGCACGTTCAAGCCGCAGCCGCAAGAGCGGCAGCAGAAGCACTACCGTGAGAAAGGGCGACACCCTCAGCCGGATAGCGGCCCGCAACGGTACCACCGTCAGCAAACTCAGACGGCTCAACGGAATCAAAGGCAGCAGCATCAAGCCCGGACAAAAGTTGAGAGTAAAATAAAAACAACGCCAGGCCGGCCGCCGGAACCATACCGGCGAGCGGCCTGATGTCTTAAAACAGGAGGACCATCATCATGCAAGAACAAAAGAACAAAGCGCTCACCCCTCAGGAACAAAGGGATGAAGAAATGATCAATGCGGCCTTTCAGAAACTCATCGACACCTATCTGGCCTCCAACCACCGCCGCAAAGTAGAGATCATTACCAAAGCCTTCAATTTTGCCAAACAAGCCCACAAAGGAGTCCGCCGCCTCTCGGGGGAGCCTTATATCCTGCACCCCATTGCCGTGGCGCAGATTGTATGCGAAGAGATAGGACTGGGATCCACGTCAATCTGTGCGGCCCTTCTTCACGATGTGGAAGAAGACACGGACTATACGAACGAGGATATCGCCAACCTGTTCGGGCAGAAAGTGGCCAACATCGTGGAAGGACTGACAAAAATAGCCGGCGGCATTTTCGGTGACCGGGCATCACTACAGGCTGAGACGTTCAAGAAACTCCTGCTGACAATGAGCGATGACATCCGCGTCATCCTCATCAAGATCAGCGACCGCCTGCACAACATGCGGACCCTGTCGAGCATGCTGCCCAGCAAACAATACAAGATCGCGGGTGAGACTCTTTACATATTCGCCCCGCTGGCCGACCGTCTGGGTCTGAACAAGATCAAGACCGAACTGGAGAATCTCAGTTTCAAATACGAACACCCGGAAGAATATGAACTGATAGAACGCGAACTGGCCGAATCACAGCCCGAGCGCGACACCATCTTCGACAAGTTCACTCCCGCTATCCGCGAGCAGCTGGACTCCATGGGATGCCAGTACAGCATCAAGGCACGGGTGAAAAGCCCCTACTCCATCTGGATGAAGATGCAGAACAAGCATGTCCCTTTCAAGGAAGTGTTCGACATCCTGGCCATCCGGATAGTCTTTGTGCCGCGGAACCGTAAGGAAGAGATCGACGAGTGCTACCGCATTTACGGCACGCTGACCAAAATCTACAAGCCCCATCCCACCCGCTTCCGCGACTGGCTCTCCAACCCCAAAGCCAACGGATACCAGGCCCTGCACAACACCTTCATGAGCAAACAGGGAAAATGGATAGAGATACAGATACGCTCGGACCGTATGGACGACATCGCGGAACAGGGATTCGCGGCCCACTGGAAATACAAGGACGCCAATGCCGATTACGACGAGAACGAGCTTGACAAATGGCTTAACTCCATCAAGGAAATCCTGGACGACCCGCAGCCCGACACCCTCGACCTGCTCGACACCATCAAGCTGAACCTTTTCGCCTCCGAGATACTGGTCTTCACCCCGAAAGGTGATCTCAAGACCATGCCGGCCAACTCCACCGCTCTGGATTTCGCGTTCTCCATCCATTCATTTTTGGGAAGCCACTGCTTCGGAGCAAAAGTGAACCACAAGCTGGTTCCCCTGAGCTATCGCCTCAAAAGCGGTGATCAGGTGGAAATCCTCACATCACGCACACAACATGTGCAACCCGAATGGCTCAACTTCGCCACAACGGCAAAGGCACGGGGCAAGATACAGGCCATCCTCCGACGCGAACGGCGCGAGAAACAGCGACTGGGAGAAGAACAGCTCCGCACTTTCCTTCAGGAGAAGGACTTCGAGCCCGGCAACATCATCTTCGACCGGCTCTGCGGTTACCACAACTGCCTATCACGGGCCGACCTCTTTCAGGCCATCGGCGAAGGCAGGATCAAGCCCAGCGAGGGAGACATCAACTTTCTCCGGGGAAGAAAGAAATCCCGGGGATGGCGCAAATTCATCCCTTTCATCGGAAAGAAGGAAGAACAGGACCCCGTCTCCGCCAGCACGGACTTCGTGAAAGGGCTGAACCGCAAACAAGTGCTGTCGCTCAACGAGGAAATCCTCGGAAAATGCAGCATCGCTCCCTGCTGTCGCCCCATTCCGGGCGATGACGTGATGGGCTACATCACACAGCAGGACACACTGGAAATACACAAACGGAGTTGCGAGACCGCCACCAAGCTCAAAACCCGTTACGGCAACAACATCATTGCCGCAAACTGGGATACGCACAAGACCATTTACTTCGACACAACCATCTACATCAAAGGAGTGGACAGCCAGGGTGTGCTGTATTCCATCGCGGATGTCCTGCACAAGCTGAACCAGTTTCTGATCAAGAGAATCACGCTTGAAACCAACGACGGGATCTTCGAGGGCTACATCGAAATGACTGTATTCGACACCGATGACGTAAAACACATCTGCGAGGCCCTGAAACAGATAGAGAACGTCACAAAGGCCGTCCGCATAGACCATCAGCGCGGAGCTACACTTTCCTGACAAAAATGCAAGGTCTGTCTTACAAATTAAAAGGAAATTGTATCTTTGCAGCGAAAAACAGGCAGACAAGTTACTTTACTTTATGATGGAGACTTTCTTTCAGACACACGCTTTCCTGGTAGAGCATTTCAACGCTCCGATACGCCGTTCCCTCATGGACACCATTGACTGGAGCTACCGCCTGATAGGCATCAGGGGACCCCGAGGGGTGGGACGCACCTCCTTCCTGCTGCAATACGCTACTGAGAACTTCCGGATACGGCCGCGCCAGTGTCTGTATGTCAACCTCAATAATTTTTATTTTCAAAGCCGCGGCATCGTCGATTTCGCCGGCGACTTCGTTGAAGCCGGCGGACTGGTGCTGCTCGTGGACCAGGCATTCAAACTCCCCGACTGGCGCGAACAGTTCTGCGAATGCTACCGCCGCTATCCTTATCTGCGTATTGTCTACACCACCACCTCGGTGGAGCCTGTCGAGGAAGACAATACCGAACTCTCTGCCCTCAGCCGCTGCTATGTGCTCCACGGCTTTTCCTTCAGAGAGTTCATCAATCTGCACACCGACAACGAGTTCAGGCCCTATACGCTGACCGAGTTGCTGAATAACCACGAGCAGATTCTCAAGACCATCCTGCCGAAAGTGCGGCCCTGGCAATACTTCCAGGACTACCTGCACCACGGCTACTACCCCTTTTTCCTGGAGAACCACAATTTCACGGAAGCTCTGCTGAAAGCCATGAACATGATGATCGAGGTGGACATTCTCTTCAACAAGCAGGTGGAACTGAAATATCTCGCGCGCATCAAGAAACTGCTTTACCTGCTGGCCGTCGGCAATGCCTCCGCACCCAATGTGAGCCGTCTGGCCGAGGAAATAGGAACGAGCCGCGCCACAGTAATGAACTATCTGAAATATCTGGAAGAGGCGCGCCTCATCAATATGGTCTACCGAGAAGGAGAGACTTTCCCAAAGAAACCTGCGGCCGTCATGCTGCACGACACCAACCTGATGCATGCGGTCTACTCGCCCGACATGAGCGAACAGACCATCATGGAAACCTTCTTTGTCAATGCCCTCTGGCGCCATCATACGGTAAATAAAGGCCGCCGCGACGGCTTGTTCCGTATAAACGGAACCACGGACATCTGCGTCTGCGACAAGAACAAACGCGTCAAGAACACACCGGGCACCATTCTGGCCCGATACAACACGGAAGTGGGTCGCGACAACGAGATCCCGCTCTGGCTCTTCGGCTTCCTGTATTGATTTTCCGCGGCAGGAAACGGGTCCGCCGCAACACTTTTCCCCGAGCAGTCAACCAGAACCAGAAAGACACAGCTACTTGGCAAAATTTTTACAAGGCGTGTAAAACGTTTTACATGCCTTGTAAAAACTTTTACACGCCTTGTAAAAATCCCATCCGGACATCCCGCGGAACGTCTTACCCCGCAAAAAGAAAAAAGGAACGGGAGAAATTTCCAGCTGTAGAAATCTCTCCCGTTCCTTTATGTTTTGCCAACGGTCTCCTCCTTACCTGACGACTACTTTGCGCGTCATCGTACTGGAAGTGGTTGTGATGCACATGAGATACACACCCGGCGTGAACTGTCCGAGATCGATTGTCCGTTCGTCTCCGCGACGCACGTTCCGCAGGTAGTCGCGGCCCACCTGCCTGCCGTTGGCCGAGTAGAAACTGATGTCGGCATACGACTCGTCATTGTTGAACAGCACTCTCCACTCCGACGGCCCCATCGAAAGGGTTACGGGAGCCTCACTGTTGAGCATCTCGTTGATACCCGTTTCTTTGGCCAGCTTAAGGGCTTCCTTCAGACCGGCATACGCATTTATCTTTCCGTAACCGTAAACCGAGTTCCAGGCTTCCGCACCCGTATAGTTGTCCTTGCCAGACGTGGTGCGCAGAATGTCCTTTGCCTGTTCGGGGGTCAGCTTGGGGAAGGCCTCCAGCCAAAGGGCCATGATACCGGCCACGGCAGGCGAAGCCATCGACGTTCCGGTCATCGCTCCGTAATAATACTTCTGCAATCCGCGCGAAACTATCGAAGCCAGACTTCCGTCATTGCGGTTAAAGCCGGGAGAGTATTTGGAAAGGGCCGAAATCACAGCGGCTCCGGGCGCTGCAACCGTAGGTTTGGGGTCGTCTCCGAGAGAAGGCCCGTGACTGCTGAAATAGCTGATCTCACCTACCTTCCGGATGGAAGGATAGTTATAGGTGTTACCGTTGACACCCTGGAAGGAAATGGCCGAGTTATAGGAAGCCACGGAAATGGCGGCCGGCACACAGGCCGCGCCCTCGCCGACACAATACTCCCAGTCACCTTTCAGGAAACCGCTGGTCAAAGGCGGCTGCACAAATTCACCATAGGGAGGATTCACCCATGCATGGAAGGAATCACCCTTCTTGCCCGAGATCTCGATACCGTATTGGACACGGTCCTGCCCGGTAAGCGTAGACAGCAGGGAGAGATTGACCTGACACGTATAATTCTCCTTATGACTGTCGGGATCTATCTTCGAGTCTATCACGCCGCAATCCTTCCAGAAGGAAGTCGTCTTATAGTCTATCTTCTTGTTGCTGTAAGCAAACGGTTTGATCGTCAGATGATTCTTGCCATCCGTGGCATCCCCCCAGATGTCTACATAATTGAACTTGTTGGAAGTCTCTTCAGGAATGCTGAGCAACAGCCGCACCGAGCCGTCTTCGGTGAAAGTGTGGGAGGCATGAATGCGCTGCTGCCCCTCGTTGCCCATGGCAGCCACCATCAAGGCTCCGGCACCGCACAGTCCGGACATGGCACGGTCGTAGGCCGACAAGCCGTCGTGTGCCCCTACCTGAGAGCCGAAACTCATGTTGATGACAAAGGGTTTGTCTTCCTTACGGGCGAAATCGGCAATGTACTTCGCATCTTCCAACACTTCCTTTTCGGTGAATTTCGACGGAATGATAATGAGTTCCGCATCGGGGGCCATACCGTAAAAACCGTTTTCGCCCACATTGGAACCGGCCGCAATACAGGCCACGTGCGTTCCGTGGCCGTTCGTGTCCATACCGTCACCGCCGGAAGGGATCTTCGTCACGGGATCCGTCCCCGCATTGCGGTTCCAGAGCGCGCGGACACGCGAGTTCCCGTCCTTGTCGAGAAAAGCCACGTGCTTGTACTCGAATCCCTGGTCGATGACACCCATGATCACGCCTTTGCCGGTGAAGGGCGTCTCCAATCCCTGCCCCTTGTGAACATTGTCCACACTGCTCAGCCTGCGGGCCTCTTTCAGCAACGGGCGGAAGGTGCGGGGAGTTCTGATGTAGGTCACTTCGGGCATCTCCGCCAGTGTCAGGATGCCGGCCACCGGCACCTCGGCCGTGAGCAACTCGTCCGAAATCACGGTAGCCTCATATCCCTTTCCGGAAAGGGCGCGGGCCACGGACTGCGCCTCGTCCGCCTGGATAATGACACGGGCCACGGACTCCTTGCCGATCGTGTTGTTCTTCACACCCAGCGTGACGGGACCCTGTGCGGGCTGCCCCTTTATAAGACGTTCGATGCCACCGTCCCATTTTCTGTCAACGGCCATACCCGGATTGTTCTGCGCCATTGTGGCGGCACAAAAAGCAAATGCGCCGATAAGAATAAAGTTCTTTTTCATTCGTACTTATTAAGTGATTGACGAAGTCTTTCCGTAAAACAAGCCGGATAGCACTTCTTCCGTTTCATTAGCAATTCGGCGGCAAATATACGAAATATTTTTCATTATGAAACAGATCGGTCCGGCCGGCCCGTTGTTTTTTAACTTAACCGGACAGGCGCCGCAGGACTGCGGGTCCCTGCGGCGCCTGTCTTTTCAGGTCTGCGGCTATATCTATCAGAAACTGAAACCTGCTCCCGCCATCAGCATGAAGCCCGGCTGCCGCACATTGGCCAGATCGTAGTAGCGTCTGGAGGTGAGATTGGTCATGTCCACAAACAGCTCATAGCGTGAGGCCGTCCACTGCACCTTGCAGTCCAGCAAAGCGTGTGTGCCATAAGGATGCAACTCGCCCGTCGAGGCCCCGTCGCGCCACAGAAGCCAGGCGCCCTCGCGGTCCTGCACACGGAGCGTCCACGAAGCCGACAGGTGCGACCAGATGTCGTGGACCAACGTAGCGGTGAATTTATGCCGTAGGTATTCCAACGCATAATTGGACTTGAAATAGGCCTTCCCGTCACGACGGTGCTGACAGATGTAGGAATAGTCCACCGTGAGCCGGCGCAACGGCTGGTTACGCCCCCACCAGGCACGCAAGTCGAGCGCTGAGGAAAGACCGACTCCTATATTGTCCAAATTGAAATCCGCCGCATGGTAAATATCGTCCGGAGCATACATCACCCAGTCTATCATGTTTGAGCCACGATTGTAATAGACCTTGGCAGACGTGACAGACACCCGCGTCCGCCAGTCGGCTCCGATACGGAAAGCCGAGCATTCTTCCGGAAGCAAACCCGTATTTCCCTCCTGCGTGGGACTTTTGTAATATAGGTCCGTAAACGTCGGCAGACGCAACGACTTGTTCCACGAAGCAAAGAGGCTGACTCCGCCCCGCAACCGGACACTCATATCCACTCCGGGATAAAAGCGGAAGCGATGGTCTATGGCCGAATTACGCTCGGCCATCACTCCGGCGGAAAGCGTCCAGTTGCCCATTATCACATTGTGCTCCAGAAAATAACTCAGGTTCGTCCGGTCGTCCCGGTGGGTATAATACAGCCCGTCTTCCCCTCTCACGGGAACAAATAGCTTTTCGTCCAAAGGCCGTCCCAGACTGGTGCTGTAGATACCTTCTTCCCTGATTTCCGCTCCGACGGCCGTCCGGCCTCCAACCCATTGCGTCCAGACGTTCAGTCCGGCCGTAAACACATCGCCACGGTGAAAATTCTCACCCGTATGCGAAGAACGGATCAACTGATAATGGTCTACATTACGCAGCCACGACACCTGGGGCGAGAAACGCACACGTCCCTTCGTCTCGCCTTTCACCGAAAACAGATAGCGCCTCAGCCCTTCCCACTGGTCGGGATAGGCGGCCGAGTAGAACGTATTCGCTCCGAAATCGCTCACCGTCACACCGGCCTGGGTGTCCATACGGAAGGCCTCGTCATCGTAATGTCCCTGCCAGTAGACTTTCGTCCCTTTGAAATCGCCATTCTCCACGGCACCGTCCGAACGGCGGTAGCCGACACTGACAGACGAGCGGAAAATCCGTGTCAGTCCGGCCTCGGCGCGCACCTCACCGGCAGCTGTTCCGTAGCTGCCGCCGCTTCCTTTGAACAGGACAAGAGGACCGCCCGTGCGCGTCACCACATTGACGGCACCGCCGAAAGCCTGGCTTCCGAAAACACGCGAAGCCGCACCTTCGAGAATCTCGATGCGTTCAATGTCGGAAATATTAACAGGAAAATCGGCCGCGTTATGGCCGGTCTGGGGATTGTTGACAGGAATACCATTGACAAGCAAAGTGATCTGGTCAAAAGTTCCGCCGTCGATACTGATGTCCGTTTGAATACCGAAACCGCCGCGTTGCCGGACATCCACGCCCGCAGCCAGTTTAAGAGCATCGTTCACACTCGTGACACCCGCCGCCGCAATGTCCTCACGCGTCAGCGTCGTCACCTGCCGCGCAGCCATACCGGCTGTCAGCGGAGCCCTTGAAGCGGCCACAACAGCCTCTCCCAGCGCGAGCGTGTCGCAGTCTTCGGCGTCGCGGCCGCGTTCCACGCCATCCGTCTGGCAGTCATTATGCACAGCCAGACACGGAGAAGCGCTGGCCAGAGTGGCGACACCCAGCACACCGATGCGCAACTCGCGCCCAAGGCAGGCAAACAAGGAGTAACCTTTCCGTCCGAAGTTGCGGAATACAAACGGACGCTCCTTTCTCCTTAATGATTCAGATGATGATAACATAAAGTTAAATTTTAAATGAATGAATACTTCCGGACACCCCGCAGCTGCCCGGGCCTGCAAAGATAGACATATATCTTAATATACGAAAATCCTCCGGTCCGGACAACGAATCCGCGAACCAGTCATTGCACAAGGAAAGATTTGGCAGAACAAAACGGTTTGTTTAATTTTGCAGCATCCGAACGGCTATTATCAAAAAAGGAAATGACGGACGAAGAATACATGAAGAAAGCGCTGGAGCAGGCGCAGGCGGCTTTCGACAAAGACGAGATCCCGGTAGGAGCGGTAGTGGTATGCCGCGACCGCATCATAGCACGGGCACACAACCTTACCGAAACGCTGAACGACGTGACGGCCCACGCGGAAATGCAGGCCATCACGGCCGCCGCCGACGCATTGGGCGGAAAGTATCTGGATGTCTGTACGCTCTATGTCACCGTTGAACCTTGCGTCATGTGTGCCGGAGCCATCGGCTGGTCCCAGCTGGGACGGCTCGTCTACGGAGCTTCCGATCCCAAGCGGGGCTATTCCGTCTTTGCCCCGCAGGCCCTGCACCCGCGTACGGAAGTGGCCGGCGGTCTGCTGGAAGAGGATTGCAGCCGCCTGATGCGGGATTTCTTCAAAAGAAAAAGATGACATGGCCGAACACAACCTGCTCGGACAAAAAGGAGAGGAAGAGGCCTGCCGCCATCTGACCCGCCACGACTATCGGCTGCTGCACCGCAACTGGCGTTGCGCGCATCTGGAAATAGACATCGTGGCGGAATATTTCGGTGAACTGGTGTTCGTGGAAGTGAAGACACGCCGCAACGAGGTGTTTGCCGAAGCCATAGATGCCGTCACGCCCGAAAAAAAGAAAAACATCATCCGGGCAGCACGGGCCTACATGGCCTGCTATCGGACGGACCAGCCCTTCCGCTTCGACATCATCACTATCATAGGCGAACAGCCGCCTTTCAAAATAACACATACGGAAAATGCCTTCGGCACCAGAAGCATCGAAACGCTTAAACGAAAAATCTGCCATGAATATTGAACAAATGCGGGACTATTGTCTCAGCCGTAAAGGGGCTACCGAAGACACCGCTTTCGGAGAGGACTATCTGCTCTTCCGGATCTACAACAAGATATTCGCCTGCCTGTCCCTGAATCGCCCGGACTGCATAACGCTGAAATGCGATCCGGACCGCGCCCTCGAACTCCGCGAACACTACGCCGGTATCGAAGGAGCCTTCCATTGGAACAAACGCTACTGGAACGATGTGTGCTTCAATGCAGACGTGCCCGACGAACTGATTCTGGAACTCGTGGACCACAGTGTCAGCGAGGTCCTCCGCAAACTGCCAAAAAAAATTCAGGCAGAATATGCCGAAGTATAGTTCTTCCACATGAAAGAACTTGCCGGAAACTGGTTCCGCGCCGACCAGAAAGAGACAGCCTCCACCATGCTCGACCTGCTACTCCCCGAGTTGCAGTCCCGAAAAGAAGAGTTCGTGCTCGTCACCGCGGACTTCCAGACTGCGGGACGCGGGCAGCACGGCACCGCCTGGGAGGCTGAACGGGGAAAAAATCTGCTTTTCGGGTTCAGCCTGCATCCCGGCTTTCTGAAAGCCGGTGAACAGTTCCGCCTGTCCGAAATTCTCGCACTGGCCATCGCCGCCGCCCTCGATGGTTATACGGACGGAGGCTTCTGCATCAAATGGCCCAACGACATCTATTTCGGAAACCGGAAAATCTGCGGAATGCTGCTGGAACACGACCTGCATGGCAACCGCATAGCCACCACACGCGCCGGAATCGGTATCAATGTCAACCAAAGAGCATTTCGGAGCGGTGCTCCCAATCCTGTCGCACTCTACGAGATTCTGGGATACGAAACTGACCGGGAAACCCTGCTGCTCCGCATACTTGACGAATTTGAAAAGCGCTACCGCCGGCTGCAAACCGACAAATACGCCCCTGAGACGGAATACCTGCAACGCCTCTACCGCCGCGAAGGGGTATTTCCCTATCGCGATGCGGCAGGCCGCTTCCTGGCCCGCATCGCCGGTGTGGAGCCTACCGGCCGGCTTCTGCTGGAAGACGACAAAGGAAGTCTACGCCGCTATGCTTTCAAAGAAGTTGTCTTTGAACTATGCTGAACTCTTCGCTTTCATGAACAGATACATCCTGCAAATAGCACTGCCCAGCATTGTCTCCAACATTACGGTACCGCTGCTCGGCCTGGCCGATACGGCCATTGCCGGCCATTTGGGCAATACGGCCAGCATCGGAGCCATTGCCGTCGGCGGCATGCTGTTCAATATGATTTACTGGCTTTTCGGCTTCCTGCGGATGGGCACCGGAGGACTTACATCGCAGGCGTTCGGAACCGGAGACCGGGAAGAGTCTCTCCGCATACTGGTCCGGTCTCTCGGCACCGGTGTGGTTATCGCCTTGCTGCTCGTGCTGCTGCAAATGCCGCTGGCCGGTCTTGCGTTCCGTTTCATTGATGCCACCCCCGCCGTAGAGGAACTTGCCCGTCTGTACTTCATGCGGCTGATATGGGGCGCACCTGCCGTTCTTTGTCTCTACAGTTTCACAGGATGGTTTCTCGGCATGCAGAACGCACGCTATCCGATGTATCTCGCCATAGTTCAGAACCTTGTGAACATCATAGCCAGCCTGTTCCTTGTTTTCGTGCTGGACTGGGGCATCGAGGGAATAGCTACCGGAACGCTTGTCTCCCAATACGCCGGATTGCTGCTGGCCATCTTCCTGTGGCTGGCTACCTACCGTCCGGCACGTGCCATTAATCTGCGCGGTTGCATAGACCGCTCCTCGCTGGTACGCTTCTTTGCCGTGAACCGCGACATTTTTCTGCGGACGCTCTGCCTCATCGCCGTCACCACCTGGTTCACCTCCGCCGGAGCTGCACAGGGCGATCTGCCATTGGCGGCCAACTCCTTGCTGATGCAGCTGTTTCTGCTCTTCTCCTACGTGATGGACGGTTTCGCCTACGCTGGCGAAGCCTTGGGAGGCCGCTTCTTCGGTGCCGGCGATGCCCGCAGTTTCCGCCGCGCCACATCCTGCCTGTTCGTCTGGGGGACGGGACTGGCATTCTTGTTCACCGCGATCTATGCGCTCGGTGGAGCTCCGTTCCTGTCTCTGCTGACGGACCGTTCCGAAGTGGCAGCCTACGCCATGACCTACCTGCCCTACGCCACGGCAATACCCCTACTCAGTTTCGCCGCTTTTCTTTTCGACGGTCTCTACATCGGCGCGACGGCCACACGCCCCATGCTGGTGGCCATGCTGATTGCCTCGGCCGCCTTTTTCCTGCTGTATTTCCTGCTGAGGTCCAGTCTCGGGAATCACGCACTGTGGATTTCCTTCCTGCTCTACCTTTTCCTGCGCGGCGGGACGGAAAGTCTGTTTTTCCGGAGCATCGTGCGGAAAATCAGTTAAGCACCCGTCATTGTTTCCCACCTTACAAAAAAAACATGGCCGCCCGACAGAAACATCAGACAGCCATGTATGACTCTTTCCCGCACGGCCGGGCTTTCCGCCTATTCCCCCTGCTACTTGGGGGATCCCACGAATCTGCGCAGCCACCCGAGCCGCAACGTATAGGCATCGTAGGCCAGCCATCCCCAGCCCATACAGGCCAGAACACGCAGGACTCTCCGCACCATGCCATAGTGGTCCCACTCCTCAACGAGGTCGGCAGCGAAATATGCTCCCACCATAACACAGACCACGGCCAAGAGGCGGGAAGCCACCACAAATCTCATATTGCAATTGCCCATATTCAATTAATAATCAGTTTAATATCTAAACTCTCCGAACTCACTCCGGATGGTCAGCGAACGAGGACCTTCCTCTATGCGGCCCACAATCTGCGCGTCAATATGAAAGGAGCGGGAAATGTCCATCACCTGCTGCGCCTGTTCGGGAGCGACATAAACTTCCAGACGGTGTCCCATGTTGAACACCTTATACATTTCGGCCCAATCGGTACCGCTCTGCTCGGCTATGGCACGGAACAACGGCGGAACAGGGAACATATTGTCCTTTATCACCCGGCAGTTCTCCCCCACGAAATGCAGCACCTTGGTCTGGGCGCCGCCGGTGCAATGCACCATTCCGTGAATTTCCGGCCGCATCTCGTCGAGCATCCGTTTCACAACAGGAGCGTAGGTACGCGTCGGACTAAGCACCAGCTTGCCGGCACAGACCGGAGCACCCTCCACGGGATCGGTCAGACGATAGCCGCCGCTGTATACCAGTTCCTCGGGCACCGCCTTGTCGTAGCTCTCCGGGTATTTCTCGGCCAGATATTTGGCAAACACATCGTGGCGGGCAGAAGTGAGTCCATTCGACCCCATGCCCCCGTTGTATTCAGCCTCGTAGGAAGCCTGTCCGCAACTCGAAAGGCCCACAATCACATCGCCCGGACGGATATTGGCATTGTCGATGACATCGCTGCGTTTCATGCGGCAGGTCACGGTAGAATCCACAATGATGGTGCGCACCAGGTCACCCACATCGGCCGTTTCGCCGCCTGTCGCATAAATGCCGATACCCATGTCGCGCATCCGTTGCAGAAGTTCGTCCGTACCGTTGATGATGGCGGAAATGACCTCGCCCGGAATGAGCATTTTGTTGCGGCCTATGGTAGAGCTGACCAGAATGTTGTCTACCGCCCCCACACACAGCAGGTCATCGGTGTTCATGATCAGCGCATCCTGCGCAATACCTTTCCACACGGACAGATCGCCCGTCTCTTTCCAGTACATATAGGCCAAGCTCGACTTCGTGCCGGCTCCGTCGGCGTGCATGATGTTGCAATAGTCGGGATCGCCTCCCAGAATGTCGGGAATGATCTTGCAGAACGCCTGCGGAAAAATCCCTTTGTCTATGTTCTTGATGGCATTGTGCACATCTTCCTTCATTGCACTGACACCGCGCATCATATAGCGTTGTTTCGTATCCATGTCTTGACAGGTTGGAGGGTATGTGGGTTCAGAATTCTACTTTCGGAGCGGTCTGAGCAGCCGGTTCGGCCTCAAACTTCTCCTTCTTCTCAAAGCCGAACAAGCCGGCCACAATACTGGCAGGGAAACGGCGTACACTCACATTATAGTTCTGCACAACGGCATTGAACTTCTGCCGGCTTTCGTTGATACGGTTTTCCGTTCCTTCAAGTTGTGCCTGCAATTCCGAGAAATTCTCATTGGCTTTCAGTTCCGGATAGTTCTCCGTAACAGCCAGCAGACGGCCTATGGCCTGCGAGAGTTCTCCCTGCGCAGCCTGTATGCTACGCATTTTTTCCGGTGTCAGATCATCGGCATCCACCGTTATCTGCGTGGCACGGGCACGGGCGGCCACTACGCTTTCCAGGGTAGAACTCTCATGCTTGGCATATCCTTTTACCGTGCTGACCAGATTGGGGACAAGATCGCTACGCCGTTGGTATTGCGACTGGATGTCGCCCCACGCTGTCGATACAGCTTCGTCTTTGGCCACAAGTCCGTTATACGTTGTCAACGTTCCGCCTATCAGGAACAAAACCACTACGCCCGCTACGAGCAGGACGGTGGTGCCTTTTGAAATTTTTTTACTCATACTCCTATTTGTTTTTATTTAGATTCTCTATTTATTTAGAAGCGTCCGCCGGAGCCTCCGCCGCCAAACGAGCCGCCGCCAAACGAGCCGCCGAACGAACCTCCGCCGCCGAAGCCTCGTCCCGACCCGAAAATGACCGGTCCCATCCATCTCCCTCCGTGGCTCCGATGCGAGCTGCCGGGATCGTCGCTGTCCGTTGTTTCCTCATATCCGCATTTCGCACAACGCCACGTGATCCGGCGCCGGCGGCGTCCGTCGGCCGCACGGAAAAACGTCATGCCGTGGCTCCGCATGCAATGCTTCGAGCCGCACCGAGGACAATCGCGCAAGGAGGCACGCAGTATGGAAAATATAAAGACCGAGAAACCGGCTATCACCAGACCTAAAAGCAGATAGGGAGCGGGACCGTCCGTCTCGTCCCCTTCACCGGTTCCCAATTGTCCGTCTCTGCGTATGTAGCCATCGGCCGCCTTGACCGATGCAAAGACGGCCTCATCCCAATCACCCCGTTTCAACGCCGGCACCATCACACGGTTCTGTATACGGCGACATACGGCATCCGGCAAAGCCCCCTCCAGACCATTACCCGTCAGGAACTGATAGGCGCGGTCCGCGGTACTGAGAACAATGATCAGACCCGTGCGCTCTTCCGCATCTCCCACTCCGTATTTCCGGCCCAGCTCCATACCGAACTGATAAGGGTCTCCGCCTTCTATGCGCTTCACGGCCACAACAACCGTCTGAACTCCCTTGTCGCGCTCCAGACGTGCCAGCACGGCATCCGTCGAGTCGACTGCCGCCTGAGACATCACTCCGTCAGGATTGCACACATAGCGGCGGGCATCCTGCAAATGCACCATCGGCAACGTCTCCGGTGTCCAGCCTTCGGCAATGCAGAGAAGGGGGAGCAGGGCAAAAAGCAAGGTGAATAACCTGCGCTGAAGTATCATAGGCTTATGGTTCGCTTTTCCTTTATTCATTATTATATCAAAGCACAAAGGTATCAATATTCCGGCGCTCCGCAAAACGTTTGTCCCGTTTTTCATCCGGTGCTCCCCTCACTCCCACTCCGTCGTCAGGGTGCGTTCCAGCTCCTCGGCAGTGAGACGCAGACGGAACTGGCCGTCCTCGGCCACGGATATGCCGCCGGTCTCTTCCGAGATGATGATGGCCAGGCAGTCGCTCTTCTGCGAGATGCCCAGTGCGGCCCGGTGCCGCAGACCCAAGGATTTGGGAATGTTGGAGTCGTGCGATACGGGAAGAATGCAACCCGCCGCCCTGATACGCTTGTGGCAGATGATCATGGCTCCGTCATGAAGAGGGCTGTTCTTGAAAAAGATATTCTCGATGAGCCGCTGGTTGATATCGGCATTGATGATGTCGCCCGAACTGACAATCTCGTTCAGCCCCACGCTGCGCTCAATGACGATAAGCGCTCCCACCTTCTGCTTGCTCATGCTGAAACAGGCCATGATGATGGGCATGATGTCTTCCCGATGAACCGCCGATTCCTTTTTACCGCGCACCAGACGCATGATGAAACTGGCACGCCGACGTGTGCCTATACTGGAGAAGAAATGGCGTATCTCTTCCTGAAACAGGATGATGAGCGCCAGCGCGCCCATGTTGACCAGTTTGTCGAGAATACCTCCCAGCAGACGCATCTCGAAGACCTGAGATACAAGAATCCAGACCAGCACAAACACCAGAATGCCCGAGAAGATGTTGGCAGAGCTGGATTCCTTCATCAGCCGGTATATATAATACAGGAGCAGGGCGACAAGGACAATGTCTATGATGTCTTTTATTCCGATACTGATCATGGTTGCAGGTATATAGGGGGCAATCAATTCCGGGACTCGCCGGAACCGGCATCGCGCATCGCCGTAAAAATACGGACAGCTTCGGCGGCGGCCTTCACATCGTGGACGCGCAGAATGTGGGCGCCCTTCATCAGGGCCATCGTGTTGAGCACGGTCGTGCCGTTCAGGGAATCTTCGGGGGTTCCGCCCAGCAGGCGGTATATCATGGACTTACGTGAGATGCCCACCAGCAGAGGCAGGCCAAACTCATGGAAGTTCTCCAGCCGGTCCATCATCTCGTAGTTGTGCTCCAACGTTTTCCCGAAACCGAAACCGGGATCCAGAATGATATCGCTGACCCCCAGGCTCCGCAGGCGCAGCACCTTTTCGGAAAAATAGAGAAACACCTCCCGCATCAGATCCTCGTAGCAGGGATTCTGCTGCATGGTGCGGGGCTCGCCCTGCATGTGCATCAGCACGTAGGGCACTCCCAACCGCGCCACCGTCCGGAACATCGAGGGATCCAGGCTGCCGCCCGAGATGTCGTTGACAACAGCCACGCCGTACTCCTCCACGCACATGGCCGCCACGTCCGCCCTGAACGTATCCACCGAGACAACGGCTCCGGGGGCCTCGCGGCGGATCATCTCCAGCCCCGTCCGCAGACGGGACATCTCCTCCTCCACCGACACGTCGTCGGCTCCGGGCCGCGAGGAATAGGCCCCGATGTCTATCATGTCCGCCCCTTCGTCCACAATGGTACGCACACGGGCGGCAATGTCCGTTTCAGTCTGTTTCCGGCTTCCGGAATAAAAGGAATCGGGGGTCACATTGAGAATGCCCATCACACGCGGCACGTCAAACTCCATCAGTGTTCCGTTTACATTGATAGAGAGCGGCGAACAGGAGGACGGGAACGAGCGGTTGATGTTCATGGCTTTGCTGAGGAAATTGGATTCGGGCAAAAGAGTCCGTTTTCAGGCAAAGATACGCAGAATTTCCGTACTCCCGCACTCTATCCGCAAAAAACGCACTAACTTTGTGCCCGATTCAAATCACAATCTTTGTCCATCATGGAAATATCCGAACTCTACGACCTCTTTCTCAGGCATCCCGCAGTGACGACCGACACGCGCGACTGCCCCGAAGGCGCTCTGTTTTTCGCCCTTCGCGGCACTTCCTTCAACGGCAACGACTTCGCCACCGCCGCTCTGGCCGCCGGCTGCGCATACGCCGTAGTGGACGATCCCCGACTGCGGGGCGACGACCGCCTCATCCATGTGGACAACGCGCTGTCCACCCTGCAACAACTGGCCGCCCTCCACCGGCGCACCCTCGGCATCCCCGTCCTCCAGATAACGGGAACGAACGGCAAGACCACCACAAAGGAACTGGTGGCAGCGGTACTCGGCGAAGGTTTCAGAGTATTGTTCACATCCGGAAATTTCAACAACCACATCGGAGTACCCAAAACATTACTCCGCCTGCGGCCCGAACACGAGATGGCTGTCATCGAGACCGGCGCCAACCATCCCGGCGAGATCGCCGCCCTCAGCCGCATCGTCGATGCCGACTGCGGTCTCATCACCAATGTGGGCAAGGCACATCTGGAAGGGTTCGGCTCCTTCGAGGGCGTGGTCCGCACCAAGGGAGAACTGTACGACTATCTGCGCACCAAGCCCGGAGCCTTCATTTTCCTGAACGCCGACAATCCGCACCTGTGTCCCATTTCCCAGGGCCTTGCCCACATCAGCTACGGCCGTACGGGCAAGGGCTACGACGTGGAAGGCGAAGTTCTCTCCTGCGATCCGTACCTCCGTTTCCGCTGGCGCAGGAAGGAAGGGGAGTGGCAGGAGGTGGCTACCCACCTGATCGGGGCCTACAACCTCGACAACCTGCTGGCCGCCGCAGCCGTCGGCATCCGTTTCGGCATCGCGGACAACCGCATCACCCACGCGCTGGCCGGCTACGAGCCTACCAACAACCGCTCCGAGTTGCAGGACACAGGCCGCAACCGGCTCATCATCGACGCCTACAACGCCAACCCCACAAGCATGAAGGCCGCACTGGAAAACTTCGCACAGATGGAGCACCCGCACAAGATGGCCATTCTGGGCGAGATGCGGGAACTGGGAACCGCCGAGGAGGAGGAGCACCGCCGCATTCTGGAAATGCTGCCCGCCCTGCGCTGCGAAGAGGTATGGCTGGTGGGCGAGGCTTTCCGCAAAGCGGCGGGCAACAACGGTACCTTCCGCTGCTTCGCCACAGTCGGGGAGGTAAAGAAGATGCTGGAGGAAAGCCCCGTCTCAGACAGGCTGGTCCTGATCAAAGGCAGCAATTCCACCCGTCTGTACCAACTTCCCGAATCGCTCTGACCGGAGACATCCCTGCAAGAAGACACCCACCCTGACCCGTTCCGAACGGCAACACACAACCTTACACACCCAACCGCCATGCAATTCTATCAGGAAATAAACTTTCACCGCGGCCGCATCGAAGTGATTTGCGGCTCCATGTTTTCCGGAAAGACCGAAGAACTGATCCGCCGTCTCAAACGCGCACGCATCGCCCGCCAGCGCGTTGAGATATACAAACCGGCCACCGACACCCGCTATTCCGAAGAAGATGTCGTCTCGCACGACCGCAACACCATAGCCTCCACTCCCGTCGAATCCTCTGCCGCCATTCTGCTGCTGGCCGAAGACGCCGAGGTGGTAGGCATCGACGAGGCACAATTCTTCGACGACGGACTGGTGGAGGTGTGCAACACCCTGGCCGAACGCGGCAAGCGGGTCATCATCGCCGGCCTGGACATGGACTTCAAGGGAATCCCCTTCGGCCCCATGCCGGCTCTTTGCGCCGTGGCGGAGGATGTCACCAAAGTACACGCCGTCTGTGTGCGCTGCGGCGCGCCCGCCTATGTCAGCCACCGCACAGTACAGGCTTCGAGACGCGTCCTTCTGGGCGAACACAACGAATACGAGCCGCTTTGCCGCAACTGCTACAAAAAACTGACCGATCTTCCCTGATGAGGAAACGCCACCCC
>VSQE01000014.1 GCA_009775705.1 Prevotellamassilia sp. | reverse complement strand
ATTTACTAATAATCTGCAAATTGTGCAACTTTTTCATTTGTAAATATTTAGAATTTTAATTCAACCAACGGGTTTAAATAGTGAATATTATTAAAAAGAGTTTCCTTTCTTTTTTTCATGCAACTGCAAGAGTCGGAAAAGCCTTCCTTTCGCTATCTCTGTTTTCTGTTCATCGGAATAATGGCGGATGCAGGCATCAAACGCCATCGTCTCCACTTTTTCCTGCGAACATCCTCCGTGGCAAATGGGATAGACATTGCATTGTTTACAGGCAACGCCGCCATAGCGCAACTTCATGCGCCGCTCGTGCCTGCTGTTATACACGATCTCCCCCTCCTCGTTCAGTTCCCCTTCGGACAGTTCGGGGAAAAACTCACGCGCCGTGCAATTATACACCTTCCCGTTGTAGTTGACCACCACCGAATCCCGTTTATCCGCGTAACAAAAACTATTGGTCAACCTGTTTTCCGGAACCACCGACAGGCCCTCCTGCTCAAACAGGGTACGGATATCCTGAAGTTTCGCCTCCGTATCAGTCGAATAGGGATCCTGCCACACCTGATGAAAATCGAACTGAATACATTTTTTCTGCTCCGGAGTAAGTTTCCCGAAAAGATCCGTCAAATCGGCAAACGATCCGATATTGTGGTTGGTATAATTGCAGCGGGCAAATATCGTGACCCCCATGGCGGTGGCCACCGATATGTTTTTCACAATGGTGTCGAACGTCCCCGCTCCGTTACCCTGATGCCGCGTGTTGTCGTGGTATTCCCTGTTGCCGTCCAACGTGATCTGGAACGACAGGCTTCCCGAACCGGTCTCATATTCCTTCAGTCTTTTCAGGACTTCCTCCGTCAAGAGCACTCCGTTCGTGGTGAACGAGACATTCAGCTTCACCGATACCTCGCTACACGCCTGCCGTGCCTCTTCCAGAAGCGGCAGCACCACCTCGTCAAGCATCAGGAGCGGCTCCCCTCCGAAAAAGTCGAGCGTGAAAAGTCCGAGTCCCTCCTTCGCGGCCTGTTTCCGGATCAGTTTCTTCAGCCGCTCCAGCACCCCTTCCTTCATCCGCAGGTTGCCGCCGTGACTTTCGTAGCAGTACCAGCACCGCAGGTTGCAGTTCAAGGTAGGGTTCACCGTCAGGCGGAACACATTCGTTCCGTTCAGCTGTTTCTCCCAGCCCCGGATCAGTTCCTCCGCCTCGTCGCTGTCGGCCCCGACAATGAAGCCGTCCTTACAGAGTGCTGCATGCAGGTCGGGATGAACAGTCTCAAGGGCCTCTGGACGGTCCCAGTATTTCCGCACCACCTTCAGCAAGTCGGTGTCCATCTGCATGATGCCGTCGGTGGCGGTGTTGTACAGAAGCACTCCGTTCCGCTCTTCAAAAACAAGGGTGTATCGACTCAATTTCTGTTTCATCGTATTTATTTTTTAGTTGCATGGTCCAGGATGAGCAGTGCAATCAGGGAAGCCCCGATGATGCCCTGCGGCAGACTATACTGCCAGTGTTCGGGATTCCGCGGAATGAAATGGGGAAAGTCCATCCAGTTGCCCAACGAAATCGGGATGTCCTCGGAATCGGCTCCCTGCTCCGCCATGTCCACGTAGAGACTGGCATAATACAAGGACGTCCTGTCACAGGGATACTGCCGCAGCCTTTGCGCGGCCGCCAGAAGTTCCTGCCTGAAAACGGGATCGAAGGCATCGGCACGGTTGCGCAACCGTGCCGTCGCATAGCACAGGAGGCCAGTCAGGCCTGTCGCCAGGCTGTCCTCCCCGCAGCGTCCCGGAGCATACGGCAATAGGCATCCGTCGATCTTTTCCAGCAACTTCTCCACGTTGCCTATCGGATAGTTGTTTTCAGACAGATACAGCAGGCCCCACCCTATGCCGCACAGGCCGTGACCGAAGTTCAGCGGAATCCTGCCCGCCTCCAGCGCATCCTCTATCCCGGTCACCAACCGCTGCGCCCTCCGGACGCATTCGGAGTTGCCGGAGAAGGCCGCATACTCGAACAGCCATAGCACGGCAGCCATTTTCCCCTCGCAGATGCCATATCCCTCCGTTCTGCACTCTATGTCCTTCTCCACCAACGGGAATGTCCAGGTGCAGGTCCGGGCATAGTTCAAGGCATCGGGCTGGATGATTTTCAGCCACGGGGCGATGTCCCGGTAGGAACGGATGAAGACGGTCCGATAGCAGGCTTTCAGCTCAAGGATATGTTTCTCCTCCTCCGCCAGCATTCCGAGGGCCTTGCGATAGGTCTCCGGACATTTCAGGCGGGCACCCGTAAACGACAGGATGCGCAGGGACTGCGGATAGAGCAACGATGAAATCAGCAGAGAGTTGAACACCTGCTTTTCGCTGTACATCCGGTAGGGAGCCTTCATGCGGTAGACATGCCCGATAACCACATCCTTCAGCAGGACGCACCGACCTCCTTCCCGCCATACTTTCAGGCTGATATAGGCCTCATCGCTGCCATAGTGGACCAGTCCTTCAAGCCCGCGCAGATACGTCCAGTATCTTTTGCTGGCAGCATAACCCGCCCCGAGCACAAAAGGAATGTCCTCTTCGGGACTGCCGGGACACCGCTCCACATTGTTCCAGTCTATGTCCGGCCAATATTCCGTCTTCACCAACGGCTGGTAGGCCCCGAACGAGGTGGGGACATCCGAGGTCTCGAAAACCTCTCCCTGCTCGTCCTTCGTCAGGCTTCGGGTCTGGGCGCACAGCAGGACCCGGTCGTCCCGTTTCAGAAAAGAGACGATGCGTTCCGTCCAGCCGCGGCCGTAGAAGCGCATGTGGGCATCCAACAGAATGAAATAGGGAGTGGTGCACAGCTCCACCCCGTAATCCCGCGAGGCGGCCACCCCTTTCCTTTCCCTGTTGAAATAATAGCGGACCCCGTAGGGAGACAGTTCTCCGCGGTAGTCGTAACCGTCTTCCGAGGCATCGTTGATCACGATGATGTCAACGGCATCGCCCGCAAATTCGCGGATGCTCTCTACAGTACGGACCACCTCCGTGCCCTCGTTCAGGAAAGGGATGATGGCGGTCAGTTCGTTTCCGGAAACGGGCACCTCCTCCCGACGACCGCCCTCACACTGAAAACACGTGCCTTTTTCCGCATTCAGCCAGTCCATCGTCTCCCGGACAACCCGTCCGGCCACTTGTTCCTGCATTTCCCTTTGGGCATTCGACACCTGATAAGGAGACAACCGGTACTCAATGAAAATACGGGAGAGATTCTCTATATGCAATCCGGCCCGAACCGCCGACATCCAGAACTGATAATCCTCGGCATATTCATATCCGGCCTCGTACCTTAGCTGCCGGCTTCTGATGCTCTCGCTACGCATAATGGCCGTAGGGTTGCATATATGATTGCCTTTCAACATGTCCTGCACCGTTATGGGCCGGCCCACAACAGACGGCAATACATAGTTTCCTTTTCCGTCAATGTAGAGCATCCCTCCGCTCAAGACATCAATTTCCCCATGCTCCTCCATATAGTCGAACTGCACCTGCAAACGGTCCGGCACCATCACATCGTCCGCATCCATGCGCACCATGTACTTGCCCTTCGCCTCCTCCAACAGCAGGTTCAAGGAGCCGATATAATCATGCTCGTTTTCCAACAGCCGTATTCTGGGATCATCGTAGGAACGCACCGCCTCTACGCTGCCGTCCGTGGAGCCGTCATCCACTACCAGCAGTTCAAAATCCGCGAACGTCTGGTTCAGAATGCTCTCGATGCACTCGCGCACATAGCGGGCCGCATTATACATCGGCACACAGACGGATATGGGAAGTTCCGGTTTCATGACTTTTTTATTTATTCTACTTCAAAAACACCAATATAGGCCAGGCCCTTCATCCAGATTCTCACCGTATAGGCTCCGGCAGGAAGCGAACTGACGCTGACGGCAGACGTCCGGCCCGACTCAACGGTCAGCGTCTCCTGCATCCATACGTTTTCCGCCTCGTCCAGCACCTCAACTGGCAAACTTGCCAGCGCGGTCTCGGAAGAAAATATCAGAAGCTCTGCTATAGGATCATAATATACAGAAGGCAATACTATCTTCTCGGTAGAAGGGGAACGGCGTATGCCATGTGCATTTTTATCCTCCGACATGGAAATTCTGTATTTCCCCAAATCATAAGTCTGACCATGTCCGCACAAAGTGCAGCTACACAAAAGAATTGCAAGACTAATAATAAATCTGACTAAAGAATATCTGTTCATAGTATTTTGATTGTTTAGATTTGTTACAAAAGTAGGAAGTCCAATCCGTATTAGCAAAAAAAAAAATGTTTCAAGTTGTTTCAGCTACTAAAAAATTTTTGCTCCGGCCTTAGCAGAAAGCATAAACTGCAAAATATCAAATGAATAAAAGAATTATCTTCGAACAGCTTCGCGAAAACAATTTGTTAAAAATTGAGACACTTTGAAACATTTCTATTGTCTGGCTTTAAAAATTTCTATAAATTTGGACCCGACATCAATAGAAACCCATGAAACGAAAGACCCTTATCGGCATAACACTTGCCTTATTGCTATGCACGGCAATAGCAAGCATAGGATATTTTTTCTGCACTTCGCAAGCCTCCATGCCACCGATATTGCTAAAAATTGATTCCTTGTGCGAGACCCGTCCCGAAGAAGCCATGCGGTTGCTGGACTCCATTGCGCAGGAAATGGAACAAACCCGGGAAGAAAACGTGCGGACCAAATATGGCCTCCTCACCATCAAGGCACGCGACAAAGCCCTCATACCTCATACCTCCGATTCCCTGATCAAGACGATTACGGACTACTATGACCGGCACGGAAACACCAACGAGAAAATCGAGGCTTACTACTATTACGGCAGCGTATGCCGCGACCTGCACGATTCGCCGGGAGCCGTCAGCCATTATACCCATGCAATAGAGATTGCCGAGGGTACGAAAGAGGACGTTGATACGCTGTTTGTAACAAACGTCTACGCTCAGATGTCATATATTTTCTCCAAACAAAAGAACTACAGACAGGCTTCCGTATACACTCAAAAGGAGGACAGTTTACTGCGTCTTATCGGGAAAAGCGATGTACGCAGCATCATGGATGTCGCCATATGGCTATACCATGATAAAAAGCACACTGAAGCATTCCACTATTATGAAGAAACCGTCCGGCGGATACGGAACAATCATGATTTTGACAACAACATGGACCTTTTGGCAGAAATTTTCTCCAACTATGCCCAAGCCGGAGATATGTACCACGCAGACATACATCATGCCCTTTTCGACAGTGTTGCCACCCCGGAGAACAGGCCTCGCAATTATTATACCTCAAAAGCCTACTACTATCGGTGCAAGAACATACCTGACTCCGCCATACACTATTATGAAGAAGTGTACAAGAGGGATCCCGAATTAGACACCAAATGTGAAGCAGCCCGCAAACTGCTACAGCTCTACCACCATACCGGCAATGACAGAAAAGCGCTGGAATACGGCCTGATCCAGGCAACTCTCCAAGACACGGTCTGGGAAAACCTGAGACTGCAACAAACGGCTGATGCCTATAATCAATACCGATACCAGCGGGACAAACAGGCGGAAACAGAAGCCTACAAAAAAGCATTGGACACCTGGCGCAAAGGTGTCGGCATTGCATCAGTTTCCGGCCTGGCGCTGTTCATCGGCCTATACTTCTTTATGCGCCACCGGGAAAAAAACAAAAAAACCATTGAGAAACAGGAACAGGAGATGAAGGAAAAAGACAATGCCATTGAGAAACAAGAACTGGAACTGCAAGAAAAGGACAAGGCCATCGAGAAACAAGAATGGGAGTTGAAAAAAAAGGATAAGACCATCGCAGAACGAAACAGGACAATAGAACAAACGGACAAGACCGTTGACAGACAAGACAAGGACCTGAAACGATTAGACATAATCATCGAGAACCACGAAAGGGCCCTGAAAGAAAAAAAAGAAATCATCGAGACGCAGGAAAATGAACTGAAGAAAAAGGACGAGACCATCCGGACCAAAGATGACGAGATACAGGAACGGAACGAAATCATCGCGCAAAACCAGTCCGTCATTGAGCAACAGAGCAGGCAGATAAAGGAAACCACGAAGAAAAACTACCGGCTGGCCAGCCTCCGCACCCAAGAGTATTATGCCATAAACACCCCGCAACTCTATGAGCTGTTCCGACAAGCGGCTAAGGGAGTGTTAAAACCCACGGAAGCCGACTGGATGCAACTACAACAAACAGTTGACTGGGAACATCCGGATTTCTTCCCACTGCTCCAAAAAGACCTCAAACATCTCGACAAGGTTTCAATCAGAATCTTCTACCTTTTCAAAGCAGGATTCTCACCGACAGAGATACAAAAGGTCACCGGAGCCTCCCGGGCAACGATATACAGGAAAGGCAAGGAGATAAGCCATATCCTGAGAAAATCGGCAGACGACACCGGGAGTTCCGGGGAAGAGACACAGGAGGAGCGAACGGAAGAAACAAAACCTTTCCTCCCATCCCCCATGAAAAAGGCCCCGCCTCACTTCACGTTTGGCGGCGATAAGCAAAAAGGACGTTCCGGGCAAAATGCAAACGGAAGTTAATTAACATTTGGTTTTCGCCCGCCCATGTATTATATTTGCACTACGAAAGCAGAACACCCCGGAAAAGCCGCCTGAGAGCGGCTTTTTTTCGGCACTTAACGTGAAAAAAACATAGGATCTTGTTGAAAAAAGGTCCTATCTTTTTTGAAAAACATACTATCTTGTGAAAAAAAGGTCCGTTCCCGTTCTTTTTCCCCAAAACCCCAAAGTTAAACTTTTTACACGGATATTAAAATACGTACAGGAACTTTTTTGAAAAAATCCAAGGATTGTCCGCAATCCCCCTCCGACAGACAAGAACGGCCGGCGATGCGCCATACTCGTGTTTCCAACGGAAAAAACAACATTTCCCAAACAACCGGCAGAATTGCCGCGCAACTTCTTTTGGCGACAAATACAACCATTATTTTCCGCAAATTTAAGGAGAATATTTGCGGATTCACTGAAAACAGACTACTTTTGCAGGGAAAGAATATCAAATCTTAATGAGAATATGGTACAGAGAAAAGATAGCACCTATATATGGCAACGCGAAGAGTGGCCCGAATTCAGATGGGACTCGGAAATGCTACTTGAGCCGTTGAGCCAACTTAATCATTTGCATGGACTTCTCTACGGCCGAATGTCCATGCTGGGCTTCTATGAGAAAAACAAGTCGCAGCTTTCAAGCATGACGGAGGAATTGATAAGTTCCTCCAGTATTGAGGGAATCACACTGAATCCTCATTCTGTGCGAAGCAGTATAGCACGTTGTCTCGGAATCGAGAACGATGGTATCCTTGTTGAGGACCATTACGTTGAAGGACTCGTAGATGTGATGCTCGACGCAACCCGGAACTGCCGCGAGCCTTTGACGGATGAAAGATTATTCGGATGGCACGCAGCCTTGTTCCCATTGGGACGGAGTGGTATGTATAAGATCACGGTGGCAGACTGGCGTAAAGGCAACGAGCCTATGCAGGTGGTTTCGGGAGCACTCGGTCACGAAAAAGTACACTATGAGGCTCCTGCATCCGGCAATGTCCCGGCAGAAATGACACAACTGATAGCGTGGTGCAACTCGGCTGAGATTTCTTCATTTATGATGGCTGCCGTGGCTCACTTGTGGTTTGTGACAGTCCATCCGTTCGATGACGGCAATGGCCGCATAAGCCGAACACTTGCCGATATGTTCCTGGCGCGTCTGGATGAAGATTCTGCCCGTTATTACAGTATGTCCGCTGAAATCAACCGGAACAAAAAGGTTTATTACGAAATCCTTGAAAGGACTCAAAAAGGAAATCTTGACATTACCGAATGGCTGCTGTGGTTCTTCGGCTGTCTTGAAAAAGCCATTGCCCGTGCATCCTGCACGATAGAACGCACATTGCAGAAAGTGGCATATTGGGACATGTTTCGGAATGTCGGGGTCAACGAACGGCAACACAAGGTCATCAACCGCCTTTGGGATGATTTTGAGGGGAAACTGACATCTTCCAAATGGGCTAAAATATGCGGCTGTTCCCAAGATACAGCCCTTCGGGACATCCATGATCTTATTGGAAAAGGCATGTTATGCCATAGCGGAGAGGGAGGCCGCAGTTCCAACTATCTGCTACCGGCAGACAGAGAGTTGCCGGCAGGATAGCTTCCTTTGCAGGCGGGTCTGTTGTCATGGGCTTTTGCCGCCTCGTGATGTTCCTCTCCAACAGCGTCAGGCGATTTTCCCGAAAGAAAATCGCCTGACAGATAAAAGATAGGCCGGAAAATCAGAAATCGGCCGATTTGGGTGTTCTGGGGAAAGGCACGACATCGCGGATGTTCTGCATTCCGGTGACGAACAGGATCAGACGCTCGAAACCCAGACCGAAACCGCTGTGGGGACAGGTTCCGAACTTGCGCGTGTCGAGATACCACCACATGTCCTTCATCGGGATGTTCAGCTCGCTGATGCGGGCGGTCAGTTTGTCGTAGTTCTCCTCGCGCTCCGATCCTCCGATGATCTCGCCAATCTGGGGGAACAGGACATCCATGGCCCTTACGGTCTTCCCGTCTTCGTTCAGCTTCATGTAGAAGGCCTTGATCTCCTTGGGATAATCGGTCAGGATGACGGGCTTGCGGAAGTGTTCCTCCACCAGATAGCGCTCGTGCTCGGAAGCGAGATCTACCCCCCAGTAAATGGGGAATTCGAACTGGTGTCCGTTCCTGACGGCCTCTTCCAGAATGTTGATGCCCTCGGTATAGGTGAGCCGCTGGAAATCGTGCTCCAACACGAAGTGCAGGCGGTCGAGCAGCGTCTTGTCGATCATCTTGTTGAGGAACTCCAGATCATCCATACAGTTGTCCAACGCCCAGCGGATGCAATACTTGATGAAATCCTCGGCCAGATCCATATTGTCATGAATATCGTAGAAGGCCACTTCGGGCTCGATCATCCAGAACTCGGCCAGATGGCGCGGCGTGTTGGAATTCTCGGCCCGGAAGGTGGGACCGAAGGTATAGATGGCTCCCAGCGCGGTGGCTCCCAACTCTCCTTCGAGCTGTCCGCTCACGGTGAGGGAGGTTGGCTTTCCGAAGAAGTCGTCACTGTAGTCGATTTTGCCTTCGGCATCCTTCTTCAGGTCGTAAAGGTTCTTGGTAGTCACTTGAAACATCTGTCCGGCACCTTCACAGTCGCTGGCGGTGATGATGGGAGTATGAAAATAGAAGAATCCGTGTTCGTGGAAGTAGCGGTGGATGGCCATCGCCATGTTGTGGCGTATGCGGAAAACCGCGCCGAACGTGTTGGTACGCAAACGCATGTGGGCATGCTGACGCATGTACTCGAAACTCTGTCCCTTCTTCTGCATGGGATAGTCGGAGCCGCACGTTCCGAGAATCTCTATGGCATCGGCCTGAATCTCGACAGACTGGCCGGCTCCTACGCTCTGCACGAGAGTTCCGGTCACACTGAGGCAGGCGCCGGTGGTGATCTGCCTGAGAACCTCAGCATCGAATTTCTCCACATCGGCCACCACCTGCACGTTCCGGATGGTGGATCCGTCATTCAGCGCCACGAAATTTACGGACTTGCTTCCCCGACGGGTACGCACCCACCCTTTCACAACGACGGTTGCCCCGTAGTCCTCACGAGACAAGACATCTGCAATCTTTGTTCGTTTCATTCTTGCTTTCCTTTTTTATATGTATCGTCCGACTTCCAGTTATTCAAAAGCTCCCATCCGCAGCATGTTCACCTCTTTCTCCGTGAGGAAACGCCAATCGCCGCGACGCACATTCTTCTTGGTGAGCCCGGCAAAGTAGACGCGGTCGAGTTTGACAACGTGGTAGCCCAGGCTCTCGAAGATGCGCCGCACAATGCGGTTCTTGCCGGAATGGATCTCCACACCCACCTGTTTCTTGTCCGTGAGACTGGCGTACTCAATGGCATCGACCTTGATCTCTCCGTCTTCGAGGATGAGGCCTTCGGAAATCTTGTGCATATCGGCTGCCGTGACGTTCTGGTCGGTATGGACATGGTATATCTTTTTCTTCAGGAACTTAGGGTGTGTCAGCTTGGCGGCCATCTCACCATCGTTGGTCAGCAGGAGCACTCCGGTGGTGTTGCGGTCCAGCCTGCCGACGGGATAGATGCGCTCCCGGCAGGCATCCTTCACGAGATCCATCACGGTCTTGCGGTTCTGCGGGTCCTCGCTGGTGGTGACATATCCCTTGGGCTTGTTGAGCAGGACGTACACTTTCTTCTCGATGCTGACGGGCTCGTCGTGGAAGAGGACGGTATCGGTGCGGAGTACCTTGCGCCCCAGTTCCTGCACCACCTCACCGTTCACGGTGACTACACCGGCCTGGATGTACTTGTCGGCATCGCGACGCGAGCAGATGCCGGCATTGGCCAGATATTTGTTCAGACGGATAGGCTCGTTGGGGTCGAAATGCTCTTCCTTGTATTCCAGACGTTTTTTCTGGCTGTACTTGGCATGGGGATCATAATTGCCCGACGGCCGACGGGCCGGACCGTTGCTCGTCCAGCTGTCCTGCCGGGAATAGCGCGACCTGAACGCAGAGCCTTGCCGGGAAACCGTTCCGCCCCCCTCACCGTTCCGGAAGGCCGGACGCGAAGGGCGATGGTTATCATAGCCGGATTCCTCGCCGCTGCCGGACGCATACGGCCGCTTTCCGAAACGCGAAGGGGTCTGGAACCTGTCGTCGCGCTGCCGGAAACCGCCCTGACGGGGCGCGCCGGAACGGGGACGCTCCGAGAAGTCCTCTCTGTTTTCCGAATTATATTTTTGCCGATAGCCGCCGGAATAGCTGCCGCCGCCATAGCTGCGGCGCGGCGTATAGCCCTCGTTCCCTGCCGGACGCGGATTGCGGCCGAACCTGGGACGGTTGCCACCGCCATAGCCGGGCCTGTCTCCGAAATTGCGGCTACCTCTCTCGTTCCAATTGCCTTCACCCGACGGAAAGAAGCCATCACGGCTATTTCCGCCTTCATTTCTCATTTCACTTTTCTCAAAGAATTCTTCGTTCATATTGTTTCTATTCTTTATGCACACGGAACTTGTTCCCGTGTCTTACGTTCAGATTCCGGTATAGTTGTGGGGAGTGACGGCACGCAGTTCGGCCTTCACCTCTTCACGGACTTCCAGGCCATCGATAAATTCGCGGATAGTCTTCTCCGTAATGCCGGCATTGGTCCGCGTCAGGGCCTTCAGGGCCTCGTAGGGATGGGGATAGGCCTCACGGCGCAGAATGGTCTGGATGGCCTCGGCCACAACGGCCCACGTGTTGTCCAGATCGCGGAGGATGGTCTCCTCGTGCAAAAGCAGCTTGCGCAGGCCTTTCAGGGTGCTCTGGAATGAAATCAGGGCATGGCCCATGGGAACGCCGATATTGCGGATCACCGTGGAGTCCGTGAGGTCGCGTTGCAGACGGGAGACGGGAAGTTTGCGGCTGAGATGCTCCAGCACGGCATTGGCGATGCCCAGATTGCCTTCGGAATTTTCAAAGTCTATGGGATTCACCTTGTGGGGCATCGCGGACGAGCCGACTTCGCCCTGCTTGATCTTCTGCTTGAAATAGTCCATTGAGACGTACTGCCAGAAGTCGCGGTCGAGGTCGATGACGATGGTATGCACACGCTTCATCGCATCGAAAACGGCGCTCAGGTTGTCATAGTTGGAGATCTGCGTGGTATATTCCTCACGCTCCAGCCCCAGCTTCTCACTGACGAAACGGTTGCCGAACTCACGCCAGTCGTACTCGGGATAGGCCACCCTATGGGCGTTGAAATTGCCGGTGGCACCGCCGAACTTGGCCGCCACCCGACACGCCCTGAGCTGTTCGAGCTGACGCTCCAAGCGGTACGAGAACACGCGGACCTCCTTGCCCAGACGGGTGGGAGAAGCCGGCTGGCCGTGGGTTCGGGCCAGCATGGGGATGTCTTTCCATTCTTCGGCGTATGCGTTCAACTGATCGATCAACTCCTGAAGCATGGGAATGTACACCTCTTCCAATGCCTCGCGGAGCATCAAAGGGAAGGAGGTGTTGTTGATGTCCTGGGAGGTCAGTCCGAAATGGACGAACTCCTTGCAGGCATCCAGCCCGCCTATCGCATCGAACTTTTCCTTGATGAAATATTCAATGGCCTTCACATCGTGGTTGGTGACACGCTCGATGTCCTTCACCCGGGCAGCGTCCTGCTCCGTGAAATCCCGGTAGATTTCTCTCAACGCGGGAAAGACCTTGTGGTCCAACGACTTCAGCTGAGGCAAGGGCTTCTCGCACAAGGCTATGAAATATTCAATTTCCACCCGAATACGGTATTTCATCAATGCGTATTCTGAAAAATAGGGAGCAAGCACCTCTGTCTTTTCACGGTAACGCCCGTCTATCGGAGATACGGCAGTCAATGCATCCAGTGTCATAATCTTTTTATTCTAAAAATATTTGGGTACAAAGGTAACATAAAAATGCGAGATGGGGAAAAAAGAGGTAAAGTTATTGGAGGTTAGAGATTTCTAAGGTCCCGGTGGCGGGAAGCAAAAGACGCGCATCCGCGAAAAAACGGATGCGCGTCTTCGGAAAAAATGCTGGGCACGGAAACACCGTCTGCCCGCTCTCTCCGGCATCAAAGCCGCAGAATCACGGCATCGCACGGGCGGACGGACACAAGGACGTGCGCATCGGGCTTCAGTTCCAGCGTTTGCGTCTCGCCACTGATGAGGTCGATGGAGGCGTATGTACCGCTGCGAAGCGACAGGAAGTCAAAGGCATGCTGCGGAATGCGGATGCCGGCATGGACGGGCACGTCATCGAAATTCGCCACAATGAGCAAGGTCTCGTCTCCGGCCTTACGCAGAAAAGTATAGGCGCGGTCGGGATTAAAGCCCCCCTGACGGTCGTAATTGGCATACATGAGGTCGTAGAACGCTCCCTCGCGCAGGGCCGCACTGCCGTTGCAGAGCGAGACGACCTTGTTATAATAGGCATAAAGCTCCCGCTCGTCGGGTGTGAAATACATCTCACCGGCACGGATCTTGCGGAGGCTCTCCACACTCCAATAGTCGAAAATCGTGGTACGTCCGTCACAGCCGCTGAAGCCCTCGCTGTCCATTCCGCGCTCGCCCAGTTCCTGACCGGCATAGATCATCAGGGGATTGGTGTCCATACAGGCACTGACCACCAGCGCGGGAAGGGCCTTGCGGGCGGAGCCGACAAAAAAGTCGGAGGCGATGCGCTGCTCGTCGTGGTTCTCCAGAAAATTCAGCATGTGCTGCCGGATGTCGTCCGTACTCTGCCAGCATCCGGTGATGCTGGAGGCCGGGGCCTGGTGACAGACAACGGCGCGGAGCGTGTCGTACAGTCCCACCTTGTCGTAAAGATAATCGAACCCTCCGCGACGGATATAGTCGCGGTACTGCCCTGGATTGTAGACTTCGGCAATGAACCTGACGGCGGGATATTTCTCCTTCACCCGGGAGATGGCATACGCCCAGAACTCACAGGGCACCATCTCGGCCATGTCGCACCGGAAAGCATCCACTCCCTTCTTGGCCCAGAAGAGCAGGATGTCGGTCATCTTTTTCCAGGTGTCGGGCAGAGGATCAAAATGGGCGGTACGGCCTCCGACATAGTCAACTCCGTAATTCAGCTTGACGGTCTCGTACCAATCGTTCACGCCGGGCCAGGCATCGAAGCGGTCGTTACCGGTGGCCTTGGCCGGATATTCCTTATAAGGAGTGTTCGCTGACTTCTGACTGTCGAAACCGGTATGCAGAGGCTGTCCCAGAACATAGTAGAAATTATTACCGGGCGAGAAAGCTACGGAGGGATCGTCCGTCTCGCCAAGGTCCTTCACCCGCGAGGGACGGGCATCCGAATGGTACTGACGGGCCACGTGGTTGGGCACAAAATCCATAATGAACTTCAGTCCGGCCTTGTGGGTGCGCCGAACGAGGGCCTCGAACTCTTTCATCCTGCGGGGAACATCGACGGCAAGGTCGGGATCGATGTCGTAGTAGTCCTTTATGGCATAAGGAGAGCCTGCCTTTCCTTTGACCACCGCCGGATGGTCGGACTGGATGCCGTATTGGGAATAGTCGGTCTGAGTGGCATGCTCGATCAATCCGGTGTACCAGATGTGCGTGAAGCCGAAGGCCCGGATGCGTTCCAACACTTCATCGGAAAAACCGTTCATCTTTCCACACCCGTTCTGCTCCAGACTGCCGGACGGAATGTTCCGGTCCTGCATGTTGGAGAAAAGCCGCGGCAATACCTGGTAGATCATCATTCTGGCATGTTCGGATCTGTTTCCCGGGAAAACCGCACCCGAATCTGTCATTCTGTTCATATCGTGTCGAACTATTATGTGGGAAAACAAAAAATCTCCAAAGGAAGAGAGAATCCTTGACCGGACAATTTCCTGTTTCCTTTGGAGACAAAACCGTAAAAACTAACTCTTTCAGTCGTTCACACCATGTACACTGACGGCTTCATTTCCCTTGCAGATCTTGGCTATCATGCCCTGCAAGGTTTTTCCGGGACCGCACTCCGTAAAGCTGGTTCCTCCGTCGGCCACCATGTTCCGGACTTCCTTGGTCCAGAGGACGCTGGCTGTGAGCTGGCAGATGAGAAGGGCCTTGATCTCTTCAGGCTCCGTATGGGGAAGGCCGTCTACATTCTGATAGACAGGGCAAATGGGTTTGTGGAATTCCGTCACGGCGATGGCGGCCTCCAGCTCTTCCTGGGCCGGCTGCATGAGGGGACTGTGGAACGCACCGCTGACAGGCAGCACCAACGCGCGCTTTGCGCCGGCCTCCTTCAACTTGACGCAGGCGGCATTGACGGCATCGATATTTCCGCTGATGACCAACTGACCGGGGCAGTTATAATTGGCAGGAATCACCACTCCGTTACCTTCCGCGGTCACCTCGGCACAGATCTCTTCCACCTTCTCGTCGGGAAGTGCGATGATGGCCGCCATGGTGCCCGGCGCAGCCTCGCAGGCCTTTTGCATGGCACGGGCACGGGCCGCCACAAGCTTCAGTCCGTCCTCAAAACTCAGACAACGGGCTACCGTCAAGGCCGAAAGTTCTCCAAGAGAATGACCCGCAACCATATCGGGCTGAAACTCCGAACCCAGGCAAAGCGCGCTGACCACACTGTGCAGGAAGACGGCCGGCTGTGTCACCTTTGTCTGTTTCAGCTCCTCGTCCGTACCGGCGAACATGATATCGGTAATGCGGAAACCGAGAATCTCATTGGCTTTCTCAAAAAACTGTTTGGCTATGGGATGCTTTTCGTACAGGTCCTTGCCCATACCTACAAATTGTGCTCCCTGTCCGGGAAATACAAATGCCTTCATATTGATTCTTATTTCATGAGTTGGTTATCTCCAATTATTTGGACGGCGCAAAAGTACAAAAAAATCACGACACCGCGGCCCTGTCCGGAAGAATAAAGCGACGGGCCGAAGGGCCGGAGCACTTTTAAACCGACAGAAAACGGCCAAGTTACCCCAATATCCGATTGCTTCCGGTCGGTCTCGGGCACGGAGCTTTCCAGTCTTTGCCGCATTGCCTATACGGTTAAAAAAAGACTGATTCCATTCACCGAAATCAGCCTTTTCCATTATTTTAAATATTCTTCCTTATTGACGTGCGCCATATTGTTGGTCCAAATTGAAGATAGCAGTCGCTCCCATCTTCTTGATCCTGTCAACAATGCCTGAAGCCGTAGCTTCCTCTTCCACTTGCTCACGAACAAATCCCCACAGGAAATCCTGAGTAGCCTTATCCCGTTCGGAAGATGCCAGATCAACCAGATCGTTTATCAGCTGGGAAACTTTACACTCATGGGCATATACATGTTCAAATGCGTTCAAGGGGCTTTCCCACTCCTGCGGGACTGCATCAATCTGGTATACCTTTGCTGTTCCTCCACGCTTAATTACGTAATCTGCCATGGTATACGCATGCTCCATTTCTTCCTGCGATTGTTTCTTCATCCAATGAGAGAAACCTGCAAATCCTTCTTTATCAAAATAAAAGGCCATTGAAAGATAAAGATTAGCAGACCAGATCTCTGCTGCGATCTGTTTGTTAATTGCTTCTTGAAGTTTTTCTGAAATCATACCTTCATTATTTAAATTAATACACTAAGAGGCTCAGAAAGCGGTCTCCATTTATCAGGGGCAAAATTACAACTTTCAGACGAAAATCGCACACCAGCCACAACTGAATTAAAGTTTTATAGTAAATATCTTTATTTTTTCTTCATTCCGAAATTATCTTCCGGATAGAGTTCTTTCCACCACCCGGGCTCGTCCTTCAACCAATGGGCAAACCAGGCAAAAATCGCATTCTGCCATGCAAGCCGTTTCTTATGATTGACGATGACATGATTCTCTCCGTCTATCTGGATATAAGATACCGGCCGACCAAGAATCCGTAAAGCTGTAAATAACTGCTGGCTCTCGTTTGTCGGCACATTTGTATCGGCTGTACCGTGCAATAATAAAAGCGGCGTGTGTATTTTTTCAGCATTGAACAGAGGAGACTGTTTTACATAAAGCTCCGGATTGTTCCACGGATAACTGCCATATTGAGCCACTTCTCCATAAGTATAGCCCCAATAGCCACCGCCCCAATAACTTGCGATATTGGAAATGCCGGCATGAGAAATCGCCGTGGCAAAAATATCGGTACGTGTTTGAAGATACTGCGTCATAAATCCTCCATAAGAAGCTCCCATACACCCTACTTTCTTTGAATTTATAAAAGGGTGCTCGGCCATGAACGCTTTTGTACCTTCGATAATGTCGTCAGCAGAACCTTCTCCCCATGTGTTTACATGACGAGCGGCAAACTCCTGCCCGTAACCAATTGCCCCACTCGGCTCGCAGACATACACCACATATCCCTGTCCGGCCAATACTTGCAAAGGATATTGGAATTCCAATGTTTTTGCAGTCGGAGTGCAACCACCATAATAATATACAATCAACGGGTACTTTTTGTCTGCATCGAAATCTGGAGGCAAAAAGTAAAAGCCGTGAATTGTGTCTCCACGCGAAGACTTGAAATTCCAATCATGGCAACTTCCAATAAGCACATCCTTATACATTTCATCAAAATCAATTTCACCCAGTTTCCGAGCTGCCGGCCGCCCGTTGTCCAACCGGCAGGCAAACATTTCCCGACTGCGCTCTCCGGTCTGGCCAAAAAACACTACTTGCGGGTTCTTTTCATCCGTAGATATGCTATAACCCTGCACATAGCTGACAGGCAGTTGAAAATGAATAAGTTTATTATTGTCCGGATTCAGAGAGAACAAACTTTCATTACACCCGTCTGTAGCCTTAAAATAAATATTTCCGTTACCAGCCCACTCGTATTTTCCTACCGAAGGGCCGAATCCGGACAACAGAGGTTTTACGGTCCGGGACTCTATATCATAAAGATAGAGACGATAATCAAACCCATTGGCTATCTGTCCTTCCTTTATTTCAGAGCCAATACTGCCAAAGGCTCCGGGGGAAGCTTTGACCAGCAGTTTTTTTCCGTCTGGCGAGAAACGGGCTTCCGAAATAAATGCGGTATCTGCAAACAACGTATCGACCTTCCCGGTATAGGCATCCATCGAAATTAAAGAACTACGGCTGAAGGGGGCGTCGCGCATGTCCATGCGGTTGAACATAAGCAATAATTTACCGGCATCTTCAGATATATCCGACAACCAGACAGACGTAGCTCCAAAAGTCAGCCGTTGCATCTGTCCCGTCTTCAAGTCATAACGATACAATGCATTACGGTTGCGCCATCCTGGTTGCCGATCATCCGGCTCATACAGGCGTTTCAAACCATTGTTCTCATTCTTTCCTGCCTGATTACGGGAAAATATCAGATAATCCGCTTTAGGAGACATGGTAAATCCACCCTCGGGAATATCCTCAGCCATGACAGATTCCAACCCGCTTTTCGGATCAAACGTTACAAGCTGCCTGCCTTTTGTGCTATTTCTTACATAATATAGCACATCACGGTGTGGAAGCCATTCCCATGCAGCATACTCGTCGCGGCTACGGACTATGCGTCCAGTTGACATCTCTGTCAGTACGGTTCTGAAGATGTTGCTTCCATCTTCTTTTGTATCATAATAGACTGTAACCAGATATTTCCCGGAAGGAGAAAGGGCAACATTCCGATAGTGATTTCCCAACATCATATCTGCCATTGAATAGGGATGCTTGTCCTGAGGACCGGCAACCGACAGCCCTTTCAGGTCATCGCCTACGACAGAGACATTGAACGAGTCTTTATTCTCGACCGAATTCAGACAGAGCAATGCCACATCCGTATGCCCAGGTAATAATAATAATTCACTACCACTAAGTTCTTTCCCGTTCACATAGGTCTTATACTCTTTCAGCGTATTCACCTTAATATTTGCTTTTATGAAACGCGGAGTGGAAAAAGTGAAACGCAGCACTCGAAGTACAGACTCATCATTCGATGCCGGAGACAGTGCCGCACCCTTAGCCACTTCGTGCATCACGGCATTTTTTCTGCGGATTAACGAGGCATTCTCTTTCAATACATCCTTTACTTCATACTTTTTAGTCTGCATATTCAAAGAGTCTGTCATATAAGGTTTGAGTACCGGTATAGGACTTGTCACCATAGCTTTTCTCACTTCGATTGTATCTGCCTGTGCTGAAAGCGGCAACAATAAAGTGGAGACAAGCATTCCCCCAGTCAACAACAGGGAAGGAAGAACATGATTTTTCATTTAAATTTAAGATTATACAGGTAAATAATTAATGAGTTTCAGCTATTTTCCACTACAGGCATTTCTTTCTGTCTTCCCAATAACTGAAAATCCTTTTTCCTAAGTTTAAAACTATTGGTCAGATATTTATCGCGCACCACTTGATTGGCTGCCAACTCTTCCGGAGTGCCTTGAAAGAGAATCCTCCCTTCAAAAAGCAAATAGGCACGGTCCGTGATGCAAAGCGTCTCTTCCACATTATGGTCAGTAATGAGGATGCCGATATTGCGATCCTTCAACTTCCAGACAATATACTGAATATCCTCAACGGCAATGGGATCGACACCGGCAAACGGTTCGTCCAGCATAATGAACTTCGGATCGATTGCCAGGCAACGCGCAATTTCCGTACGGCGTCTTTCACCTCCGGAGAGTTGGTCTCCATTATTCTTCCGGACTTTTCCCAACCGGAACTCTGCTATGAGACTCTCCAATTTCTCTTGTCTGTACTCCTTGTCGCGTCCAGTCATTTCAAGCACCGAGGCAATATTGTCCTCCACACTCATTTTCCGAAAAACCGAAGCCTCTTGTGCCAAATAACCAATGCCTGCCTGTGCCCGCTTATAGACAGGATAATCCGTAATTTCCTTCTCTCCCATAAAGATACGACCGCCGTTGGGGACAACCAATCCCGTAGTCATATAGAAAGATGTAGTCTTTCCTGCTCCATTCGGCCCCAGCAACCCTACAATCTCTCCTTGCTTCACATCGAAAGAAACACCATTTACCACGGTACGTTTTCCGTATTTTTTTATCAGTCCCTCCGTACGTAACACCATTCCGTTATCCGTACCGGCCATCGCTCTTAATTCCATCTGCTCTTCCATTTCATGCCTGATATTAGATTTCAGCATTCTCGTACAAGAAGCGTTTGATGCTTCGCTTCGGAGTTTTTTCAAACTCTTCGGTATGAATTCTGATACCAGAAAGTTGCTCATACGTTGCAACCATCGTATTCAGTTCCTTTCGGTTCCGCTCCATAACTTCCGAGAGGTCCTCATCGCTCAGCCCGTTTTTCTCCACTTCATCATAATCAGGATGTACCAATCCGTAGAGTTTGTCTCCCTTCTGAATGATTATACTTTCAGAAACGTATGGCAAAGTATTAAGTTTGTCTTCAATTTCCTCAGGATAAATATTTTGTCCGCTCGAGCCCAACAGCATGTTTTTAGAACGTCCTCTGATATAGAGAAAACCATCACTGTCCATTACACCGAGATCTCCGGTGTGATACCACCCGTCTTTATCAATTGCAGCAGCCGTCGCTTCCGGATTCTTATAGTATCCCAACATGACATTGGTACCTCTTGTGAGAATCTCTCCGACTCCGGTTTCCGGATCGCCATTTGCAATCCGCAACTCCATTCTTGGAGCAGCCTTTCCACAAGAACCCGGACGAAATTCGTGCCAGTCGACATAACTTATGATAGGAGCACATTCCGTGGCTCCGTATCCTACTGTAAAATTAAATCCTATTTTATGCAAAAATTGCTCCACTTCACTATTGAAAGCAGCACCACCAATTATGATCTCATAGAAACGTCCTCCAAATGCTTCCACCAACTGCTCACGGATTTTTTCCCGAATCTTAGAGTTAATGACAGGCAATTTTAGCAGCACTTTCATACTGACTGTCTGCAATTTGGGAAGCACCACCTTCTTTATGATTTTCTCGATGACAAGCGGTACGGAAATCACAATATGCGGGCGTATCTCGGAAAATGCCTTGAATATAACTTTGGGAGAGGGAACACGCGTAAGGAAAAATATATGGCATCCCTGCATAAACTCAAAGATAAACTCAAATGCCATACCATACATGTGCGCCATGGGAAGAATGGAAATTACGTTATGCCCGCGCAACACCGCGCTGCCCAGTTTTTCACAAGCAAATTCCAAATTAGACCATAAAGCACGGTATGGAACGAGTACACCTTTCGAATTACTTGTAGTTCCGGAAGTATAGTTAATCAAAGCCAAGCCCTCTGGATCAAGTGCTTTCCTGTAAGTAACGTGTTCGGGCCGAAAGAATTTGGGATATTTTTTACCGAAAAATTCATTGAGACGCTCACGTGCTTCTGTCAGGGATTCAGTCCGGCTAACAAGCAATGAATAATCGGGGATATTGATGACACCCTCCAACGCAGGCATAGACTCAGCGACAAGAGACGGCCAGACCTGATCTCCGGCAAAAAGTAATTTGGCATCGCTGTGATTCACAATATTATGTACCTGCTCCGCCTTGAATTCATGAAGGATAGGAACGGCTACAGCTCCATAGCTTAAGGTTGCCATAAAAGCAACGGCCCAATTTGCAGAGTTACGGCCGCACAAGGCTATCTTGTCACCCTGTCGTACACCTGCATTTTCAAACAGAATATGAAGTTTCTCGATTTTCCGGGCTACATCTTTATATTGTAACGTACTCCCTTCATAATCCGTCAAAGCATCCAAATCCCAGTTGTTTTTTATACTCTGTTCTATGCAACCTACAAAATCCTGATATGTGTTCATGTGTATTTGTCAAAAGATTGTATGTAACCCCTTAAAATGGAAACATTCTAAACTAACTCATGCAAAAGTAATAATAAAAAGCGAGACAAGAAAGGATGTGATGATCTTATTGAAACCTATTCCGCCCGACGGTCACGACAAGACACTACAGACAATAATACCGGTAAGTTACACACTTCGGAGAACGGACAATCTTTCAGAGAGAGAACCAATATATTTTTCACGCCATGAAAAAAATCATCCACACTTTTAGGACTTGTTTTTGCGTGTCCAGCCCCCTCCGAAACATCTTTTCCAAATAGCATCAACATATTTATTTTGGCTGCGACCAATTATTTTCATTCCCACATTGTGGAAACAGCCAAATAAAAAACTTACTTTTGCAAAAAAATAATTATGGACAGACAACACATAAGACACATTCTGCTTGGCGGTATTATAGCTTTCGCCGTCATAACCGTATTTTTCATTTGGGTATTTTTTTCGGCATTCTCCACCTCGTCCGAAGCCCGTTTTATATATATTGATTCGGACGATACCCATGACTCCGTCTTTTCAAAACTTTCCGAAGAGGCGGCTTTCGGGCGGTATGCAGGAATCAGGACCCTCTGCTTATTGAGCCGCTGCAACCCACGTCCCGGTCGCTATGCAATAGCTCCCGGCATCAGTACTTTCCAGTTGTTCCGTAACTTACGCAATGGCAATCAAAGCCCCGTGCGTCTTACCATTCCGGTGGTAAGGACTTCCACAGATCTGGCCATGAAACTCTCTCGTGAGTTGGAAGGAGATTCCGCCTCTTGGGCCACTGCCCTGCTTGATTCTTCATTATGTTCAAAATTCGGGGTAACACCTGCCACAGTGATCAGTCTCTTCATCCCTGATACTTATGAGGTGTATTGGACCACAACTCCTGATGGGCTACTCAAAAGAATGAAGAAAGAGAGTGAGACTTTCTGGACAGACAAACGCAAAAGGCAGGCAGAAAAAGCCGGACTGTCACCGACAGAAGTAATAACACTCGCTTCCATCGTTGAACAGGAAACTGCCGACAATCAGGAAAAGCCGATGGTAGCAGGCATGTATCTGAACCGGCTGCACAACGGCATGAAGTTACAAGCAGATCCTACCGTCAAATTTGCGCTGAAGCAATTCGGGCTGAAACGCATTCTGCATGAGCACCTATCCGTGGAGAATTCCTACAACACCTATCGCAATGAAGGCCTTCCCCCCGGCCCCATCTGCATTCCCTCGCGTGCCAGCATAGAATCTGTCCTTCAATATGTTGAGCATCCATATCTATATATGTGTGCAAAAGAAGATTTCAGCGGCAGCCATAATTTTGCCAAGACGTATGCCGAGCACCTTGACAATGCAAGGAAATACGCGGATGCCTTGAATCGGCGAGGAATCAAGTAAAACTACCGAGCCTCCAAGCATCGACAGACTTTTTTAAAAAAAATTCATAAAAGAAAGATTATCAACATACAACATATACCCGCCGTATGATAATCTTAAGAGATTATGTATTTGCTTAAAAAACAATATAACATTTTGCCCGCCATATATTTGTAACTAAATTTGCTCTCACTCATATCAGTTCCCTAATACGGAGCAGATGAGACTAACGCAAAACTATGATCATATATGGAAAAGAAAAAACTGACAACTGAAGTAGGTGCTCCAGTAACTCACCACCGTGTGACGCAAACAGCCGGTCCGCAAGGTCCTGTAACAATGCAAGATGTCTGGCTCATGGAAAAACTGGCACATTTTGACCGTGAAGTAATTCCCGAACGCCGTATGCACGCCAAAGGCAGCGGGGCATTCGGCACATTTACCGTAACGCAGGACGTGACACAATACACCCGTGCCGCCCTTTTCGCAGAAGTAGGAAAACAGACAGAAGTCTTTGCGCGTTTTTCTACCGTAGCAGGTGAACGAGGAGCAGCCGATGCCGAGCGTGACATCAGAGGCTTCGCCTTGAAATTCTATACGGAGGAAGGAAACTGGGATATGGTGGGCAATAACACCCCTGTATTCTTTATCCGCGACCCGTTGCAGTTCCCCGACTTGAACCATGCCATCAAGCGAGACCCCAAAAGCAATTTGAGATCCAAACAAAACAACTGGGATTTCTGGACAATGCTTCCCGAAGCCCTGCATCAGGTTACGATTGTCATGTCCGACCGGGGCATCCCCGCTTCCTACCGCCACATGCACGGATTCGGAAGCCACACATACAGTCTTATCAATAAAGAGAATAAGCGTGTTTGGGCAAAATTTCACTTCCGGACGCAACAGGGTATAAAAAACCTGACGGACGATGAGGCCTCCGCAATTATCGCAAAAGACAGGGAAAGCCATGGACGCGATCTGTTCGAGGCCATCGAAAGAAAAGATTTCCCGCGTTGGACCCTTTACTTCCAGATCATGACGGAAGAACAAGCACAGCAGCATAAAGAAAACCCTTTCGACATCACTAAAGTATGGAGCCACAAGGAATATCCTCTGATAGAAGTAGGAGTTCTGGAGCTGAACCGCAATCCTGAAAATTATTTCGCCGATGTGGAACAAGCGGCTTTCTCTCCCACCCACATCGTACCGGGTATAGGTTTTTCACCCGACAAATTATTACAAGGCCGCCTTTTCTCTTACGGAGATGCCCAGCGTTACCGTCTTGGTGTGAATCATGACCAGATTCCGGTGAACCGCGCCCGTTGTCCTGTGCACAGCTATCACCGGGACGGAATGATGCGTGTAGACGGCAATGCCGGAGCAACCACCGGCTATTATCCGAACAGCAAAGGGGAATGGGAACCTCAACCGGAATTTGCACAGCCTATACCTGAAGGAAACGGAAAAGCCGGATACTATGATCCGTACGATGCCCCTTCCGACAACTGTTTCGCCCAGCCGGGAGCGCTCTACAGACTTATGAATGAAGATCAGCGCCGTCAGCTCATATCCAACACGAGCACCGACATCGGACCTGCCACAAAAAACATCAAATATCGGCACGCAGCCCATTGTTATCTGGCAGACCGAGACTATGGAGCACGCCTTGCCAAAGCACTTGACCTGAATATGGACCGTGTCATAGAATTGGCTTCCATGGATATACAAGCAAGACTACATGCAACACGAACGGAATAAAAGACATCGGGCTGGGAAGCCAAAAGCAGGAAACAGGCAAAGCTGAAACAGTCCGCAACGATAAACATAAAGTGCCTTCAGTTGAAGCTGAAGGCACTTTGTGTTTGCGTGGCAAAGGATTCGACTACATCATTTGACTGTAAGTTTATAGCTTGCTTCCTTTCCATTGTCAAGTTTAACCCTGACAATCAGAACCTGGTTCGAACAACTTACCGTCGGAAGAACCGTCTTGTGTATTCCAACCAGTTCTTGCTGCATTACCAAACGACCCGCTGCAGTGAAAACCTGTACACGGGAAAGCCCCGCAACACTCTCCAGCATCAGTTTCCCATCGGAAACGGTCAGGGAAGTCTCAGCATTATCAGAGGAGATCTGCTCTATTTTAGTCACTTCCGGGCTTTTTGTTTCGTCCGCGATTTCCACTATCTCGTAAATTTGAGGAGTCTGTCCAGTCCACTCAATCAACATGGCTATAGCATCGGGGTGGGCCGACATGTCAATCAGCTGTCTGTCGCCCGACAAAGTCGTGATCTCCTCCCAATTGCTGCCATCCGTAGAAATCTTGACAGAAGCCCGTGCATCACTGCTCTGAATATTCTGATAAATTTCCACACTCTTCAACAAATGGTTTTGCTGGAAATTATAGCAGATAGACTTCTTCACTTCGCCAAGACCGGTATACCCTTTACCGTCATTCAGCTTCTCAATGGCATTACCATCTGCATCTATGCAGACAGGCTTGAACTTATTCTTATAGCTCTGCTTATTGACCTCGATTTCATACAGACGCAACCATTTACTGGTGTTGGCTTCTTTCAGATAAAGACGTACATACTGGGCCTCTACCCCATCTCCTCTGAAATCGCAATATGACATTTCATTGGAATATTTGACAACAGCCGGATTGCTCATTCGAAAATCCGTCTGATTGGCGGTTCCTTTCACCACGAGTTTTTTCCAGCTTTTCCCGTCTGCGGAAACTTCAACATTACCCACATTCATATAGTCACCGTTCGTTGTCCCCATGCAGATGCGCACATCCTCAATTTTTGTCATTGCTGCAAGCCGAACCGTATATGAGTCACCCGTCTGCTGGTTCCGATTCAGGCATGTGAATGTAGAATAGTTTCCGTCGGTCATGTAATCCTTGTTATGGTTGTTCCATACGGCACCTTCGGGAATCGTCGTACTGCCGATTTCCGTCTCGACGGGCAACGTAAGATTAAGCACGTTACGGTTAAGACGGATGGACACGGCTGCCTCCCGCTCATTTTTCACACAGATATACTTGACATAAGCGGACAAGAGTGTCTCCTTATCGGTAAAGACAGTCCAGGTCTTTCCGTTATCGGAGTACAATATCTGATGGTTGGCGGCCAAAGTATCTGAAATCTCAACGGCCGCCAGCAACATAGGCTGAGGAAGAGCAATTCCCACATATTCACCTTTTTCCAGCGTGTTGGTACCACTCAGCGAAACGACACCCTTAGAAGTGAGCATGTTGCCTTTGGAATTTTCCTTGTTCGAGAATCTAGTGGCTTTTGTCTGAGCTTCAGAAATAAAATAGCCATTCAGCGCATTCTCTTTCATGTAGGTGACAAAAGGATAAAGATACCGGTTGGAGGGCTGTGAAGGACGCACGGAAACGGAAATGCCATTACCCATTCCTTCGAGAGCGTATGCCTTATAGGCCTCCTCCGTCTCAAGACCATCCACATCCTTGATCTGCTGTATATATGTGCTCCACTTTGCCTCGTCAACATTGCTCATAGAAGCAACATCCAAAAGAATATTTACGGAAGTCGCCATCTGTTTCAGCTTTAGCAACCAGGGAGACAAGTCCGCGTAAAGCAACCGGTCGCTTTCCGACGAAGATTCCTTCAACTCCTCAAGAACCGAACATGCGCTCAGGATGCCGGTCATTTTCTCTTTCAATTTTTCGGGAACCGGCATATTTCCGGTCAGACTTGCCTTATACGTATTGATCAGGCTGTTCAACTCTGAGGGGTCATTATAACGCAGGTATTCAGCCAGCGTTTTGTATGCCTCTGCCCTTTCTTTTCCCACAATAGCCGGGAAAGAGGCTTCCCAGCTACTCTTATTATTAAAGGCACCTGTATTCCAGGCATAATTGGCCACACTGAAAAGCGGAGTCTTGGAAATTTCTCCCTGCTGCATGGGATTGCTGACAATACCGCAACCGTTTTCAAGAACAGTCGGCAAAGTGGCATTGCTGTTCACGGCAGGCATGTCATAGAAATTCGAATAGGTATCCATCGGGTATATCTGTCCGTCTGCATTGTCATTGCAGGGATAGTTCCACCACCAGCCTACATTCCTGTTCAAGTACTGTTTCACCTCATACAGATCTGAAGAGTTGGGTACACTCCATACTCCCCATCCCGTCGTATAAACCGTAACCGAAGCGGGAGTAGTGGCAAGAGCGCTAAAGAAAGCCTCGCGCTGTGCCGCACCACTGGAGAAGTTCGAGCAATAGATCTGAGGGACAAAATGCAACGGCTTTACCGTATCTGCAGGCACCGCGCCGGAAGCATTGTATTTCCGCTCCAGTTCGTGCTGTATTTCGGTAACTCTGTCCGCATTGAGCTTATATTTCTCCGCAGTGTTTGGAATGCCAACATCGTCCACAAAAACAGCGAACTGACGAACGCCCAACTGATACATCTTGTCAAATTTACCCATGATATTGCTTACCACCGATGAACTGCCCAGAAAATCATTTCCCGGATGAATCGCCCAGATGAAGTTCACCTTCGTGGAAGCCGATGTTTTTGTGATGTCCCTCACCATATCCTGAGAAAGCCAACCGTTTTTCTCCTGCTGGGCAGTCAGAGAAGTCGGGTATGCTTGTGTCCAATATTGGGAATGATAGGGATCACTCTTTGCACCATAAAGATAAGTGTTCATTTTATGACGCATCATGAATTTCATGAGATCCTTCTTCACACTGACGGTATACGGATAACCATAGTAACCCTCTACGATACCACGGCTCTGCTGATCGGCATAATCGTAAATGATAACACAGGACAATGCATTCGGATCCGTATCTAACATTTGCTCCAGCGAAGCCAGACCGAAAAATGTAGCATCGGTATGCTCACCGAGAATCAGGATCTGCGCCCATCCGTTTTTATCTGTCAGAGCCACACAATGACGATCATACTTGCCCTGTCTGGAAAAAACTTCCCGGCTCAAGCCTAAAGCCGTGGCCTCAATATCAGCGGTCCCGCCAGAGCCGTTTATACCCAGATAGATATTGGCAAGATCTGCCGACGGAGAATCAGAAAATGTTCCCGTCAGCCCGTGATCTTCCAATACTCCGAGGACACGCTGCCGGGTTACCTCGTCAATGCCGCTCTCGGCTATGATATTAACCTGCTTGCTTATTTTCGTGGAACCATCCACCGCCACCTGCTGCTGAGGCACAGGGTAAATGGAATACACGTTGTCAGCATACATCACTGCCTGTGGAAGGAATGACGAAGCCAGCACCATAACACCTACGATAAAACTTCTTTTTTTCATATAATATTGAATTTGGAGATTATTTCCTCAGATTGTCAAGTGTTGCCTTCAACACGGCAATTTTGGTTTCCGTATCTTCCTTCTTCTTGCGTTCAAGATTCACCACCTCAGCAGGGGCGTTGGAAACAAAACGCTCGTTCAAGAGTTTCTTGTCAATACCTGCTAAAAAACCGTTCAGACGCACCAATTCCGCTTCCGCCTTTTCAATTTCCGCATCCACATCAATCAGTTTATCCAGCAAGACGGCATATTCCGTCGTTCCGACAATAAAGGAAGACACACCTGCGCTCTTGGAGGTTACAGAAACCAAACTGCCCACATTGGCCATTTTGGTAACAACACAATCATACGCAGCAACCGGATTACCGCCTACGATCTGCACTTCGAGCTTTTCTTTCGGAGGTATGTTCTTTGAGTTGCGCACAGACCGCACGCCACTTATGATGTCCTTTACGAACTCCATATCCTCGATCAGTCTGACATCACCGTCCTGCGGAGCCTTTATGTCCTGCGGACTTACCATGATGCTCTCTCCCTCCTTGCGTTCATAGAGATGTTGCCAAAGTTCTTCCGTGATAAAAGGCATAAACGGATGAAGCAAATGCAACAGATCATTAAAGTAACCGAGCGTCACCTTGTAAGTTGCCTCATCTATAGGCTGTCCGTATGCCGGTTTTATCATTTCAAGATACCAGCCCGAGAACTCGTCCCAGAACAACCTGTACACTTCCATCAAGGCCTCGCTCAAACGGTACTTCTTGAACAGGTCCGCTATTTCCGCCGCACTTTTCCGCAATTGCGCGCCGAACCATTCTATCGCGATACGCGCCATCTCGGGCTGAGGTATATCGACACTGTTTTCCCATCCCTGTACCAGCCGGAAAGCATTCCATATCTTGTTGCAGAAATTCCGTCCCTGCTCACACAAGTTCTCGTCAAACAAGATGTCATTTCCCGCCGGAGCAGACAGCATCATTCCCATACGTACTCCATCGGCTCCGAACTTATCGATCAGCTGGAGCGGATCCGGAGAATTTCCCAATTGCTTGGACATCTTGCGTCCCAGTTTATCACGCACGATACCGGTGAAATACACATTGCGGAAAGGCATTTTTTCTGTGTATTCGTAACCGGCCATAATCATACGGGCCACCCAGAAGAAAATGATGTCCGGTCCCGTCACAAGATCGCAGGTAGGATAATAATAGTTGAATTCATCATTGCCCGGCTCATTGATCCCCTTGAAAAGAGAAATGGGCCACAACCAAGAAGAGAACCATGTATCAAGCGCATCCTCGTCCTGTCTCAGATCTTCGGCAGTCAGATTCAGATTGCCACTCTTTTCCTTGGCCAGGCGCAGGGCTTCTTCCGCAGACTCCGCTACGACATACCCTCCTTCCGGCAGATAATATGCCGGAATACGATGGCCCCACCACAATTGGCGGGAAATACACCAGTCCTTTATGTTCTCCAGCCAATGACGGTAAGTGTTCTTATACTTGGCCGGATAGAATTTAATTTCATCGTTCAGAACGGGAGGCAATGCCAGATCCGCAAAATGACGCATTTTCAGGAACCACTGCATGGACAGTTTCGGCTCAATGGGAACACCCGTACGCTCCGAACATCCCACCTTATTGATATATGCCTCCACCTTTTCCAGCAATCCGGCCGCCTCCAGATCTTTCTCTATTTGGCGGCGCACCTCAAAGCGGTCTTGTCCCACATACATTCCGGCAGCCTCGGAAAGCGTACCGTTGTCATTGAATATGTCTATGCTCTGCAAGTTGTGTTTCTCGCCCAACATATAGTCGTTTACGTCATGAGCCGGCGTGACTTTCAGACAGCCCGTACCGAACTCTACATCCACATAATCGTCTTCTATCACGGGGATGGCACGTCCTACAAGCGGAACTATCACTTTCTTTCCTTTCAGCCACTCGTTTTTTGGATCGTTCGGATTGATACACATGGCCGTATCTCCCATAATGGTTTCGGGACGGGTGGTTGCCACTACGGCATAACGTCCTTCCGCATCTCCCTCCACCTTGTAGCGAAGATAGTACAATTTGCTATGTTCTTCCTTATAGATAACTTCTTCGTCCGAAAGGGCGGTCCGGGCTTTCGGATCCCAGTTCACCATTCGCACACCACGATATATCAATCCTTTGTCATACAGATCCACAAAAACCTTGATCACACTTTTCGATCGTTCTTCGTCCATCGTAAATGCCGTCCGTTCCCAATCGCACGAAGCGCCTATGCGCTGCAACTGTTTCAGAATAATACCTCCGTGTTCTTCCGTCCAGTCCCACGCATGCTTCAGGAACTCATCTCTCGTCAGATCGCTCTTTTTTATGCCCTTCTCAGCCAAACGGTTCACCACTTTGGCCTCTGTCGCAATTGAGGCATGGTCTGTTCCCGGAACCCAGCAAGCATTCTTGCCTTCCATACGGGCACGACGCACCAAAATGTCCTGAATCGTCTCGTTCAACATGTGGCCCATGTGAAGTATTCCCGTTACGTTGGGAGGCGGTATCACCACTGTATAAGGCTCGCGATTGTCGGGTTTAGAACTAAACAACCGATTGTCCATCCAATACCGGTACCATTTACCTTCCACTTCCTCCGGATTGTACTTGCTAGCTAATTCCATCGTTCCTATTGTATTGTCTTGTTTTAAAGTAATGTATATAATTATGCAAATTTAGATAAAATCCATGAGATTCCCTCTAAACAGACACAAGAATTATTCTTCACCACAACATGAAAAAGGCAAAAGATACTATCAGGCTCTCTGAATACCCGAAATCCCGAAGAGTTGCCAGCAATACAAAAATAAAAAAGGGAGACCGCGGCCTCCCTCAGACAGATTAATTACTTTTGTATTGCAAATTATGTATAAGCACTTAACCCGAGAGCAAAGGCAGGCAATGCCATACTGACACTTGTGGAGAGAAGCACCAACTTCCTGCTCATGGAAAAACTCAGGCATGGGAATAAGGCCATGCCGCTGGCAAAGGTTGGCTGGAGGCTGCTCTTGCCATATAAGGGAGACGCGCTTAAAACCATAACAACGGACAATGGAAGCGAGTTTGCGCAACATGAGTGGATAACAAGAATGCTGAATGTACCTGTCTTCTTTGCAGACTCATACAGCTCCTGGCAGAAAGGCGCGGTGGAGAACGAAAACAAACTGGTAAGGCAGTACATACCGAAAGGAACAGACATCAGTTCTGTTACGGATGCAAAAATAAGGATCGTGAGAAACAAAATTAATGCAAGGCCAAGACTAAAACTCAATTTCTATACACCTACCGAAGTCTTTTTCAAAAATATTTTGTAATGTTGCACTTGCTGGTTGACTCTACAATCCGATAAACCTTTTTCATAGGCTTCAAAAATAAGGCTGGAATCCTCGCCTGGAATTCAGCCTTAACGGTTATCCTTGTTTCTATCTAAAAAATCCAATAACCATGAACAAAAGTACACATTCTTCTTTCTCCAACGGCCACAATTTCTCATTGCCCATCGCGGGATATATCCGTCTCCGCCTTTTTCCGCTTGCGCTTTTTCTTTACCGTGAACAGATCCTTCAGATTGGAAAAGTCACGCTTCAACATGATTCCTCCTCCCTGCGTGGTCAGGGAAGACTTTGAGAAATAACGGTCATTGGTCTCACTATAGGCTTTGAGGCTTACGCTTCCGTTAGGTGTAAGCAAATACCGGAGATCAAAATCGCCTACAAAATTCGTTGAGGAAGTCGTACGTTCCCTATAACCGAAATTTCCGTTAAAAATCAACCGATTGTTGAGCAGTCTTCCACTCAAAAGTCCGTCCACCTCCATATCGCTCCATCCCACACTACCTGTACTGAGGTTTGTGCCGAAAGTCCAGTTGGACGAACCGATAGCATTCGAGAGGATGCTGTTTAACTGACTGCTCAACGTATTGGAAAGGAATGATTTCATTGCGACCGCAGACTGTGACTGACGTGTTGCCGTCTCCGTATTGCCATAGTCATAAGTATAGAAACGTCCCACACCCAACAGATAGATAATCTGCATATTCATATCTTCCTCGGTCCGGATCAGGTTACGCACCATCTGCTCCTCATCATCGCTCACTGTGGGCAGCTCCAAATCGAAACTAACTTGGGGAGAATGTACCTTGCCACTGAAGTCCAGAATGCAGTTGACCCGAGCCGTGTTCTCACTGAATCCCGTCCCGATGTTCAAATCGCTCAAGGATGCCGAGTTGACCACATATACGGCCCGCAGGTCCAGATTCCCATCAAAAGGATCACCGGCAAAAACGATGCGTCCGCCGGAAGCCAGCTCAAAATCCTTGCGAATCAGATCCTGTATGCTCATCTTATAGGTCCCCCGCTCTACAGTATAGGTACCGAACATCTCAAAATGTCCTTTGTTGTAGAAAGATGCACGGATGGTTCCCCGTCCGTTGACTACGATATTGTCTCCGGATTTTTCGTCCATGATAACTTTCAGCGTAGCATCTGGGTTCATGTCCACCAGAAAGTTCAAACGGATATCGGTTGACGACGGCGGCTCCTTTTTCGGATCAGGCTTCGCCTCGCCGTCATCGGTTCCGACAGCCGACCGACGCGTCTTGTCCTCAAAACTGACAAGCTGCACATCGCCGAATGTATCCGGCGTATCTATCGTATAGACAAACTGGGTACGGGCTTCGGGACGTATGTTGATGTCTGCGTTAAACGCTCCGGGCCGGCCCTCCAGCCGCATGGTTCCTGTTCCGTAGGTGGTCGAGTAGAAGGGCATGCCCACCTCTTGCGACTTGTCATATACCAGAAGCCGATCGGCCCGGACATCAAAAAGATAACGGAGATCGCTCAAATGGGAATGCGTCAGATACCCGCTCACACGTCCGCTTCCATTCCCTTTGTCCTTGATATCGAAATCCTTAAAAGAGAACCTGCCGGGAGTTATTTCCACACTACCTCCGGACAGGGAGTATTCCACACCCGTGGAAAGCAAATGAGCACTTACCTCGGCCTTTTCCTGTCCTTCGAAATCCAACTGCTTGAAGGGGCCAAAAAGGTGACAGCGGCCTGTGGTCCGTCCTTTCAGACCAGAAAAGATGTCGGCCACATATCTTTGAAGGAACCGCAAGTTGGTATTTTTGCTCCTGATGTCCAGATCCAGTTTCTTTGCAGAAGGCGATACATAACCGCTGACACGGGTTTCTCCCACCCCGTCTTCCCTCATCAGAGCATCCAATTCTATCCGTTTTTCGGCCCGATTCCACCGTCCGCGAATATCGGCTTCGCCCAGATAGGCATCATTGAACTTGAAACCGGAGACATTGAGCCGGGTCGTAAAAAGCGGACGGTCCGGAGACTTGGACAACTTGAACTTTCCGGTGGCATATCCCGAGAAGTCTACAGCATGGAAGTCCACCAGATTCAATATATACTCCACGTCTATATTGTTCAGATCTATCACCAACGAATCGTTACTATCGCGCGACAACCCGCCGTCTACCACCAAGAACTCGTCTTTATGGCTCAGCTGAAAATCATTGATTTCCAGCTTTTCCTTCCCCAAAAAGAAACTCCCGGAAGACACCCTCCAAAGAGAATCGTTCACCGTCACGGAAGTGGGGATGATCCTCGTCTCCAATACCCTCTCTGCCCCAAGGGCCGGTTTCCCTATTGCGGTATGCGCGCTTACCTTTCCACAGTACTTGTGCGTCTGTCCGTCATCCCACGCCAACTCTGTCAACAACTCTCCCTCCCGGGTACGTGCATCCAGCACGAATTTCATATCCGTGCCCCCTATATTCTTCTCCACCTGCGCGAGAAAAGAAGTCTGCGAACCTGTTCCAGACAGGTATAACCGTAGTTTGCGCAATGCCATCCCATCATATTCCAGCCCATCTGTCCGAACGGTCACGAAGTTTCTCTCGCCATCCGCCCTCAGAGTCCCCTCGGCCTCGACAGGTCCTTCCAGATTCAGAGGAACTCCGAACAGTTCGTTCAAAAAATCGGTCTTTTTCAAACGGGCCGTAAAACGCCATGAATCTCGGCTATCCTTCACCTCCTTCCATCCGGGTAGGGAGCGTCCCAGCATATTGTCCAGACAAACACGCAAGTCCGTAACGGATAAAGGACCCTCCATTTCGGCATGGGCAAAATCGCTGCGCAGGCTCACGCGACTACCCTTCCCTCCCTGAGCAATCGAAAGTTGCAATTCATCCAAATGATAAGCATCTTTCTCCTTTTTCATATTGAAATCGCTCACACGGAGGGTGCCCTCAGGATGCAGGCTATCAAAACTGCGGATGTCCGCATCCACTGAGGCGGAAAAACGGGAGTTTCCGAACTTCTCCGTCCAATGCAACATCGCCGGCGACAGATTGCGCACCTCTGCCACAAGGCGGGTCGCACCGAGTTTTCTTCCGTCAAAACGTCCTTCTACCCGTGCCGTCAGATTCAAATGGGAGTCGTTGCTCCGCAGCGTCAATTCCGCCACATTTCGCTTCCAGTCTCCCTGCACCTGCATATCCTTGTATTCATATCCGCCATATTCCAGCCGCTTTACCGTCACAGCCGCCTCGGCCTCAGCTATTTTTCCCGAACAAAGGCCCGCGGCACCCTTCAGATCGAAAGCTACAGGTCCCAGTTTCGGCTGGTCGGGCCAGAGAACCACGGGGAGAAAACCGTCCGTCTTCAAACGCACCGATACACGACCATCCTCATGGGTCGCCACGGCCATCAACTCCCCAGCATCACTCCCCAGCCTACCCTTCAACTCACTGCGGCCCTTCGCCACATACCTCATCCGTCCCTTGAAACGCAGGTCACCCGCTCGTGCCAGCAATTCAGGCTGTTTCTCACGGAACACACGAACAAATATATCTGTCAGGAAATCCGTCTTCACACACAGGCTTCTCACAACTCCGTCTGCTCCCGTCACCCGTCCGCCTTCGCGTAGCAACGAACAGTCACCGTCCAAAACAATTCCTGCCCGCTGCTCCCTGACACTGACGCGCCTCAGGTCCACACGCCGCGGCCCCACCCGGAAGTCCGCCGAGAACGTCACCACCCGATCCATCCCCGCCAGACGCGGCAAAAGTGGAGCTATATCTCTCGTATCCACACGTGCCCCCGTCAGCCTCCCCGCCAGTCGCAGCGAACGCCAAAAAGCCTCCACACCACCTCTGGCATCATACGTTGCCGTCAGCCCCTCTTCCGCCAGGTGCGAGCCAGGCAGGTACAACTCGAACCCCGAGATCTCGCCCCCCCGAC
>VSQE01000138.1 GCA_009775705.1 Prevotellamassilia sp. | reverse complement strand
AACTTCCCGAACGAAACCAATATGTCCGTGATAACGGAGGACGGGAGTTTCTATACCTTCAACGTGAAGTACGCCTCAGAACCGCTGCTGCTCAACGTGGAGATGTACGACTTCATACATGACGGCGAGAAGGTGAACCGCCCGAATAATGCGCAGGAAATCTATCTGAAGGAACTGGGCAGCGAAAGCCCGATGCTGGTACGCCTTATCATGAAGTCCATCCACAAGCAGAACAAGCGCGAGGTGAAGCACATCGGCTGCAAGCGATTCGGTATCAAGTATCTGCTGAAAGGTATCTACACGCATAATGGTTTGCTCTATTTCCACACGGAGATAAAGAACCAGAGCAACGTGCCTTTCGATGTGGACTACATCACATGGAAAATCGTGGACAAGAAGGTGGCGAAGCGTACCGCCGTACAGGAGCAGATCATCCTGCCGCTCCGTGCGCAGAATTACGCCACACTCGTGCCGGGCAAGAAGAGCGAGCGCACAGTGTTCACGATGGCAAAGTTCACTATCCCCGACGACAAGTGCCTCGTGGTGGAACTCAACGAGAAGAACGGGGGGCGCCACCAGTCTTTCGTGATTGAGAACGAGGACTTGGTACGTGCCAATACCATCAACGAACTTCAAGTGCGCTGACCATGAGAAAGTATATCGCAATAATCATCGCGTCGCTTGCCCTGTTTACGGGGCAGGCGCACGCCCAGCGATGCCTGCCGAAGATGCAGGGCATCAAGGTCAGGGCGAACATGGCGGACGGCTTCAATCCCGGCGGCAACGACGGCGGGTACAGTTTCGGGGCGGGTCTCTCCACCTACACGAAAAAGGGGAATAAATGGGTGTTCGGCGGCGAATATCTGTTGAAGAACAACCCTTACAAGGACGGAAAGATACCCGTGGCGCAGTTCACGGCGGAGGGCGGATACTACTTCAAGATACTTTCCGATGCCCGTAAAATCGTGTTCGTCTATGCAGGAGCTTCGGCTCTTGCCGGATATGAATCGGTGAACTGGGGCGAAAAGGTACTGCATGACGGCTCCACGCTCCATGACCGGGACGCCTTCATCTACGGCGGTGCGCTGACGCTCGATGTGGAGTTTTACGTGGCTGACCGTATCGCCCTGCTCGCCAACCTCCGGGAGCGTTGCCTGTGGGGTGGCGACACGAGGAAGTTTCATACGCAGTGGGGCGTGGGCATCAAGTTCATCATTAACTAACGCACCGCATGGAACGGACGGAAATCGACGCCATGCGGCAGATACCCCTTGCGGACTTCCTCGCACGGCTGGGACATGAGCCTGTCCGAAGAAGCGGCAACGAATTGTGGTATCGTGCGCCATATCGCAATGAGCGCACGCCCTCTTTCCGTGTGAACGTGGCGAAACAGCTCTGGTACGACTTCGGTCTGGGCAAAGGTGGCGACATCTTTACGCTTGCCGGAGAGTTTATCGGAAGCAACGACTTCATGGAACAAGTGAAGTTCATAGCGGAAACCGCCAATATGCCTATGCCTGTTCCCGAAGTGAGTAAACCGACTTTCCTGCCTAAACCATCCGAACCTGCCTTTGAAGGAGTGGAAGCCGTCCCACTGCTTCGTTCTCCACTGACGGACTATCTTGCGGAACGGGGTATTCCTTACGGCATTGCATCCCGGTATTGCTGCCGACTGAATTACGGTGTGCGTGGCAAGCGGTATTTCGCCGTCGGTTTTCCGAATGTGGCGGGTGGCTATGAAATCCGCAGCCGCTTCTTCAAAGGATGTGTGCCTCCGAAGGATGTGTCGCTGGTCAAGGCGGAAGGCTCTCCGTCTGACGTGTGCAGCGTCTTTGAGGGCTTCATGGACTTCCTTTCCGCTGTCACGCTCGGATTGGAAACGGGTGATTGCCTTGTGCTGAACTCTGTTGCCAATGTGGAAAAGGCTATGAGATATTTAGACGATTACGAGCGCATAGACTGTTACCTCGACCGTGACGAAGCCGGACGGAGGACATTAGAAACGCTGAAAGAACACTATAGGGAACGTGTCTGCGACCGTTCCGCCCTCTATGACGGTTGCAAGGACTTGAACGAGTATCTGCAACTGACAACGAAAAAAGAACAATAACTTAAAAATCAAAGGACAATGAACATACTGAACAACAAGAACAAGAGAACATCAATCTTCAAGGCGTTGGCACTCTGCCTGTTCGCCGCCGTGTTGCTCACGCTCGTGTCGTGTGACGACGACATGGACATACAGAAATCCTATCCCTTCATGGTGGAAATCATGCCCGTGCCGAACAAGGTTACGAAGGGGCAGACGGTGGAAATCCGCTGTGAGCTGAAAAAGACGGGCGACTTCGCCAACACCCTCTATACCATCCGGTATTTCCAGTTTGAGGGGGAAGGTACATTGAAAATGGACAACGGCATTACGTTCCTGCCCAACGACCGCTACCTGCTCGAAAACGAGAAGTTCCGGCTGTACTACACGGCAGAGGGCGACGAGGCGCACAACTTCATCGTGGTGGTGGAGGACTTATGTAATGGACAACATACGTCCTCTAATGTGGCGATGACATTTATGTTTAACAGTGCCTCCAACGATGAGTAAATCAGATATGTAAGTTTGCTGTT
>VSQE01000137.1 GCA_009775705.1 Prevotellamassilia sp. | reverse complement strand
TTTACTAATAATCTGCAAATTGTGCAACTTTTTCATTTGTAAATATTTAGAATTTTAATTCAACCAACGGGTTTAATATATAATCTGAAAAATCCATTGATATTAAACAATCTCTCAGAACAATCATTCGAGAGTACTACCCTCGCTCTCGCAATATGGGCACTTATAATTTTCCACCAAGAAGAATCCGGATGTATTTTATTATCTAATCCCTCAGAACCTTTAAAGTCGTGATAGTTTCTGCATTCCTTCTCGAATTCATCTTTGACGTTTAAGACGTAGTTAAACTTAAACATTTCTTGTTTCCTATACCATATCTGATACGATTATTTAAATCTTCATCTGACCTTCCTACATACTGAACAACAAATGTTTTGTTATGTACATGACCATAAGCATAAATTCCCTTCCTACCTTTCACTATCTGCTTATCTATATTTCCTCTTCGATTAGAGGATAAGGACCTTTCATGCCTGAACTTGCCATAATTGAAACTTCTATATATGATAAGTTTCCTCCAGCGGACAGATATTAAAGCAATCAAGGATGACTTTACCTTTGAGTTTATCCCAATTCTGCCTGATGTGGTCGTGCTTTACCATGATTACCACCAAATCGATGTCTTTCAGGAACTCATCAAAGTCGGAATACTGGTTATCGGCTATCTTGTGGTTTTCAAGGAAGGGATCGTAAGACTTCAACGGACAAGCCAAATGCCGCTCCTGCGCCTCCAATAACTGAAGCGTCGGCGATTCGCGGAAATCGTCCACATTCTCTTTGTAAGTCAGACCGTAAAGACCTACACGACGGTTGTCAGTCATGTTATGATCTTTCATAATTTCGTAAATACGATTGAGAATGAACGTGGGCTGGCTGTCGTTCGTCTTCATACTCTCATCGATGATCTTCGCCAACTGGGGATAGTCACCAACCAGAAACCATGGGTCTACCGAGATGCAGTGGCCGCCTACTCCCGGACCGGGCTGGAGAATATTCACACGAGGGTGCATGTTGCAGATACGAATGATTTCATACACGTCCATGTTGTCGTGACGGCAGATGCGCGAAAGTTCGTTGGCAAAAGCGATGTTGACGGCACGGAAAGTGTTCTCCACCACCTTCGACATCTCTGCACTGCGTATGTCGGTCACAACAATTTCGCCCTGGCAAAACGATGCATAATATTCTTTCACTCTCTCACCCACCTCCTTGTTATCGGCTCCGATGGTGCGGTTGTTGTGAAGAAGTTCGTACACCATGTTGCCGGGGATGATGCGTTCCGGAGCATGGACGAGATGGATATCCTTGCCTATCTCGAAACCGCCCTTCACAATAATCGGACGTACAAACTTATCAATGGTTCCAGGACTCACAGTGGATTCTATCACAACTACCGCACCCTGTGGACATAACTTCATGATTTCCTTGACTGCTGAAACAACATAGCAGGCATCCACTTTCTTTGAGAATTTGTCGTAAGGAGTCGGGACCGATACGATATACATATCTGTCCGCTGATACTCTGTTGTAAACTTTATTCCCCCATTCAACGCTCTCTGGAAGAGTTCGTCCAGACCATCTTCCTTAAAAGTGGTGTGACCCTCGTTCAGAGTCTTCACAAGCTCCTTGTTGTAGTCCGTACCTACAATCTCGATTCCGTGAGAAGCCATCATCAGGGCCGTAGGAAGTCCGATGTACCCCAAGCCAATTACATTTACCATAGTTTTATATGTTTTATTCATATCGTTCCACATCCTCACCATTAAGAATACGTACAATGCGACTGCATGCTTTCCCGTCACCGTAGGGATTCACGGCCTTCGACATCTTTTCATAGGCCTGTTCATTGTCTAGCAACATACTGACCTCATCCGTTATCTTTTCATAGTCCGTACCTACCAGACGCACAGTCCCGCTGGCCAACGCCTCGGGCCGTTCCGTAGTGTCGCGCATCACGAGCACCGGTTTGCCAAGTCCCGGAGCCTCCTCCTGAATGCCACCCGAATCGGTCAGCACAATACAGGCCTTCGACATGAGAAAGACAAACTCCAGATACTGAAGCGGCTCAATAAAAAACATGTTACCCAGATTTCTCAGATCTTCACCAAAAACTTCGTGAATAGGTTTCCGTACGTTAGGATTGAGGTGCATGGGATATACAAAATCCACTTCAGGATATTTGTCCTTCAGGTCTCTGATAGCAGTACATATATTAATAAAACCATCCCCAAAGTTCTCACGACGATGCCCCGTAACAAGTACTAATTTTTTACCGCTATCCAGCCTGTGTACATCATAGCCAGCCTTGCCAAGAATCTCCTCCTGACGTTGGGCTAATGCGGCATCCGTCCCAAGTCTGTCCACTACACAATGCAACGCGTCAATCACTGTATTTCCTGTCACAAAGATTTTACCGCCATGCTTTTCTTCCTTTAAATTCTTCTCAGACAAAGGAGTCGGGGCGAAGTTATAGGTGGCTATACATCCCGTGATCTGCCGGTTCATCTCTTCCGGCCACGGACTATATATATTACGCGTACGCAATCCGGCTTCCACATGTCCAACGGGAATCTGCTGATAGAAAGCGGCCAAGGCGGCAGCCGTGCTAGTGGTGGTATCACCATGCACCAATACCACATCGGGCCGCGTCTCCTTCAGCACATCGCGCATGCCGGTCAGCACGCGGGCCGTTACATCGTACAGGTCCTGACCCTGCTTCATGATATTCAGGTCGTAGTCCGGCCTCACATCAAAAATCGTCAGCACCTGATCAAGCATTTCCCTGTGCTGGCCTGTCACACACACAATGGTCCGGAATGCATCGATGTGTCTCTGGAACTCCTTAACGAGAGGACACATTTTGATGGCCTCCGGACGGGTTCCGAATACAAGCATTACTGTTTTCATACTATTGGTTTGATTGTTCTTTCCCAGCATACAAGCGCTCGTGCTCAGTCCCTCCTAAATATATCCCGGGTATACACCTTCTCCTCCACATCCGCCAGGCAGTCATCGAAGCGGTTGGCAATGATCGCCTTGCTCCGTCTCTTGAACTCCGACAGGTCGTTCACCACACGGCTGCCGAAGAATGTCGTGCCGTCCTCCAAAGTAGGCTCGTAGACGATCACCTCCGCTCCCTTCGCCTTGATGCGCTTCATGATGCCCTG
>VSQE01000136.1 GCA_009775705.1 Prevotellamassilia sp. | reverse complement strand
AACAGTAAAAATAGGACCAAACAAAGCATCACAATCATAGATAGGACTATCAAGGTTCACCGCCCAAGCCGTTTTTATATTGCCATCTATAAGATTATCTGCTGTGTATGTAGCAACTTTACTGGATGGCAAATAATATCCACACTCAACGTTGGAAATGCTAATTTCGTGAATATTAGTTTGGAACTCACTTTTTTCATCTTTAGAATCATTAGATATCTCTGTTTCTATTGGAGTGGAGTTGTTCTCTTTTGAAAATGGAATACATGTATGGAAATATAAACCTAAACCAAATGCAATAACGACAACGACCAAAACAGCAAATATCCATTTAGCACTCATTATATTCTTTTGCGATTGTTGTTTTTGTTGACTCATATTTATTGTTTTATTATATATGTGATATTAAAAGACACTAATCCATGTGAATTGTCATACAGTTTATATGATTAATCCATGGAGATGGGTATTCAAACGATGAAAATCTAGTTAGAATATAATAATTGCTATGGTCTTCCTGTAATGGATATAACATATATGGTTTTGTATTATTGAACATATACTTTCGATAATTCTCACAATGCTTGTAATCTTGTGTCATTTTCTTATTTTCCCACTTGCCAATAGCATAAAATTTACCTATCATTTTTTGTTTATCCTGACTAAAAACGACATTACGTAATGTTCCAAGATTATAATAATAGAAATTTTGCTTCCATTTGTTTATTTGATTGGAAAAACTAGAATTATTAGCAAACGTATCGATATCTATATTTGTAAAATTACGTGACCATATAATTTCAAATTCCTTATCAGTATGCTCCTTTGTATAAAGGTTAGATAATTCTTTTAAATCATTTGGTATATAGTAGCCATTATCCAATTCATCCTTTGCAAGCTTGTTTGCAATATAATTGTAAATTATGTCATTTAGTTTATTCATTAAACAATCTACATAAATCCTATCATTATCATCTTTAAGATAATAATGAATTGAATTACGGTCTTTTATATAGACATCTGATTTATCTGTATTAGCTTTATTTGTTTTCTTAAACTTATACAGATCATTCTCTATTTTATTCCACAAATCCATAGCAGTTGGGGCTACAGAAAAATAAGAAGAAGATTGCAATATGATAGATTTAGAATTATTGTCAATAAATGTAGCAAGTTTTTTAACCCCTTTAGAAGCATTATCTAATGACATATTTGGAAACTCACTAGTATTATTTGACAAATGCTGACGTGCATAATCAATCGCTTCTTTTCTTTCTTCATTAGAAAAAAAATCCTCAAAATACTTTTCGCATATATCAAATTTTTGTTCTATTGTTAAGTTTCGTTTAACTCTAACAGTAAGTGTTCCCTGCATATTGACATATTTGTTATCCCTTAAGGCAGGTTCTATTCTTGAAGCAGAAATATTATTCAGTGTATTTATAACATCTTTATCAAGAGAATTATCGGGAGATTTTACTACTTTAATATCACTAATTACACCGTCACTATTAGCTATGTAACTTAATACCATATCTTCCAATTGATTGGGATTTGAGGCATCTGTTGCTAATTTTGTTTGCAAATAATCCTGTAAATTTATTCTATTATCTATATTCCCATTTCCATGTCCATTCAACTTAACCATTGGTCTTTTGTCAACATCATTTTCAGGAAATACTTCATTTACATTATTTGGAGCACGGAAATACACAATAAGTTTGCCCACTTTTCCTATATGTGTACAATCTCCAATATATAGTTCGTAGCTTCGTCCTTGCGAATCATATAATTTCATTTGATTTTTTTCTTCAGATGTCATCTTATGAAACGAATTGCCACAATACAAAAACTGTTTTGTAAGTGGGTCTTCGTAGGTTTGTATTCTATCCCCACACAAATTTATAACCATTGTCCGATAACTAACATCATTCCATGTTGGGTCAAGATAGTATGCGTCAGTTTTAATCATAGGCTTATGGGATGACACTATATCATAACGTTTTTCGCTTGATATTGTTACTGACTTATTTAGATTGAAGTATACAGTTCTAGCACCCCATTTAATATAATAGTCTAGATAATGATGTGTGTAATCTCCTCCAATTTTCATCTGTGGGTCACTTGCAACTTTTGATGGATTTGAAATTGAATTTTGATGAATTTTACGTTTCCGTTCAAAAGACTCATACCCCTCTTCATTATCATAACCGATAACAAAGTCATCTTCAAGATGAAGTAAGACTTTCGTAATGCTGTTTCTAAATGAACCATTAAAAAAGTAGCCGTTTACAATTTGTTTTACTGGTTGCGAAGTACTAGTTGTTTGCGCACTTATATTAGTTGTTACAAATGCCAAAAGTAACACGTGCAAAATGCTAAGTGTAATTGAACCGATTTTATTCATATACATGTTTTTAACATCCGTGACTCTGCAATGTGTTCTTTTTTGTAAATGATTGATGAGGCATACAAAAGAAGTGGAGTCACTTCTCACTTATCAATCGGTTTACCGCCTAGGAAGGGTATGAGATACTGATAAGTGTTAGTAAACTCCACTTTGACCGTATCTCATGTGTATGAAATGCAAGCCAAAAGGAGCGTACTTCCACCATCATCTTATATCTCATTGGTTATAGTTTCCTAGGCTTTAACCGATAGATGATGCGAAAACGCTTCTTTAATATGTCTGCTCACCCTATGTGGGTTTGCAGTTGCAAAGATAGCTAATTTTCCGTGGAGTACGCTCGTTTTATGGCTATTATTTAATAGCTGTACTTAAAAATCCAGTAAATCGTATGTCTCTAACAGTTCTTTTTCTCGTAATCCTAGATAGATTTTGGTAATTGATACACTGGAATGATTGAATAGCTCACTAAGTTTTACCAGTGCCATCTGCGCATTTTCGCCACTTGATTCAAACACTTTACGTCCAAATGCCTTTCTTAGACTATGGCAAGAAAAGTTATCAATCTTGATATTATACTTCTTTTTTATCTCTTTCAATCGTACATTGATACGTTGTGTTGACATCACCATATTCTTACGAGATAGGAAACAAGCCTCATCAATATCTGATATTTCAAGGGCGTTATAACACTGTTGAATGTGCTTCTGAAAGTCAGAATTGATTTTGATGGTTCTGCGTTTTCCCGTCTTTTGTTCATTGAGAATAAACTTATCTTCATTCAAGAGCATTCCCCATGTGAGTTTACGAAGGTCTGATACTCTCAACCCAAAGAAACACCCACAACCAACAAATAGACTCATTCTATAATCTCCATCTCTGTATAACTTACGGATTAGATTTAGCATTACGTTCCATTCCAAGTAATCTGCTGTTGTATGACTGTTTCTAACGCTCATTTTTGTGAATTTTAGTTGTAAGTGATTGATATTAGTGTCAAGTTTATTATAACGTGTTGATTTTTAGATTATATTCAAAACATATGAATTTGTGAATGTTGGGGAGGCAGTAGTACCTCCCCTTTTTGCATTTAAAATACCTGCACCAAATTTTCCCAACGAAAACTTCTCCATTCTCCAATCTCAACATCAAAATATGCCGTTGTTTTGAATGCCTCACGGCTTACACCTCTACCGTTAGTCTTTGCACTGGCTATATTGCTTTGTGTTGTTCCCCAAGCCTCTCTATATGAACCGTCCTTTTTCTTGAAAATGAAGTGTGCCACACCGTTAGCAAGTTTCACCTTGAGGGTGTCGATGAGCATTGCTTTCATTACTCCCATTTCATTTGATTGTGTACGAGTTGCAATAACTGTTGCTCTATTGACTGTTGAATTGTTGATGACGATTGCGTTTATCATATCTGTTATTATTTAATTATTACTTCTGTTTGACAATGCAAAGATATGACAAATACTAAATATATGCAATTATTTCAAGCTAAAGAAAATTAAAATAATGACATTTATTCCATAGTTGTAATTTTATACCTAACTTTGCACTGTAAACCAATTAATCATGTCAGCGACATCAACATTAGAAAAAGTAGAACGTACTGTTATTCACTTGGATATAGATGGTACGCATCATTATTTTGGCAGCATAGCAAATATGTATGAATACTTTACACCTCAACAACTGGGTATAAGTTATGGGGCATTACGCAACTTTGGTTTATCCAGTGATAAGCCCTATACAAATTCCAAATGTACCATTAGAAAAGGTCAATTACTATCAAAATCAGGAAATAGAGGTCGTAAGAAACAAATAGATGAGGGAAAGTAGAACTAGGCTGATAGTTTGAAATATACTTTCTCTATGGCCTCTTGTTGATGGTCATAACTGATTATATCATTTTCCCATTGCCGAGTTATCCACTTTTCTGTATCTTCTGCAATATTGCTCCATCTATCTCTGCTAACATACAAATCCACGTTATTTAGTAGGTCGTTTATGATGTATGCAAATTGTTGAGTATTTTTAGGAGTTCTAACATTATAAACATTAGGAGTATGATAAGTTTGTATCATATCGTCTGTTATCTTATCTAGCTTGATATTCCACCCTGTCCGCTCTCGTTTGGTCTGTGCTTCTTCTAATTGAGAGCGATAATCTTCAATTTCTGCTGTTGGAATGTGTTCACTAGCATACTCTATATCATTTAGAATAGAACTATACATATCCAATGCTCGTATATAATCAGACTCGTTGGTATAATCAGATAATAATGAATCTAACCTATCTTTGTAAGCATCATGTAAAGGAGATTTGATTGAAGTTGTGTTATCTACAGTAATACTGTTATTTATATTTTGAATGTTATCTATAGTTGTGGTACAATCTCGTACTATTAAACTATTATCTTGTTGATACGATATTGTACTATCATCTTCTATTTGCTGATACAGTACTGTATTATCTTCAACACTATTTTTACTAGTTCTCTTGGCTGTTCTAATCATTGGAGATTGTATAAGTTGAGGTATAGGGATATCGTTGTATGCCTCAACCTTATTCCAATTTATACGATAATAGTTTGCTTGCTTACCTCCTTTACTGGATATTATTTCAATAAATCCTTCTGCTTGTAATGTCTGCAATATCAATCGAACATCTTGTAGATTCTTTTTTCTGAAGCAATCAGCAAACTCCTTAATCGGCTTATAGAAACTTCCATTGCCTCCTAATTTCTTATGTTCTTTCCAGTAACTTTCTTGTTGTATCAATATCGCTAACATTTTCAATAAATCACTATCAAGGGTATAAATAAGTTTTGTGGGTAATCTTGTAAATGGTATATCTTTCATATTCTTAGTTAAACTTCTTATTCTAATTCATTCTTTGGTTTGTTAGGTATGTTCTTCCAGTAATTTTTCATCCCATTGGATATGTTTTCTTTATGGGTCATACTTTTACTTCTGTTTTTAAGTGATTGACTAATTTTTGCTTTCGTCATATCACTGAGTTCTCTGTACTTTCGTTTATTATCATTCATATTCTCAATTATTTAAATCGTTATTTTTTACATATATACCATAAATAGTACAAAGTACAAAAAGAATAGATGATTTAGTAAGTTAAATTTTAAAATCTAGGATTTTTTTGAGAAACGTATGGCATTCCAAATGCCTCTATTATATCTACTTACAGTAGCTTCAGAAAGCGAGGATACATAGCTGTGAGTACATTGAAAAAGAGGATGTTAAATAAAATAACACCCTCTTAAATGATACTGAACGCAAAATAACCCACGTACAGATATATTATAGCAAACTTTTATTTGAAAAATTCTCTTGCCATTTCAACGTATTCTGATTTTTCGACACATATATATTTTCTGAAATTCTCTTCTGTTGTGTGTCCAGTAAAGTTCATTACAAGCCTTGCGTTTCGACAACGTAGATATAGGTTGGTTGCAAAACTACGCCTTGCAGTATGGCTACTGATTAGTTCATACTTTTTCTTTTCCTCAATTACAACTTTACCACCAACATTCTTCTTTATATAAATGGTCTGATCTATACCTGCAAACTCTCCTATCTTTTGGAGTTGTTCATTAAACCTACTTTTATCTCTTGGAGTTGGGAATTTGCCATTATATTTTTTATATAGTTCAATTACGGTTGATGTTAAAGGAACCAGTACGGTCGTACCAGTTTTATGGGTATGTACTTCAACTGTCTTATTCTCTATATCCCAGTTAGATTTATTTAATGAAGAAAGGTCGCCATATCTTATGCCGATATGAGCAGCAATTATAAAAATATCTCTTGTTTCCTCATACTTAGCATTGGGATGTAGTTTTATAATGTCATCAAAATTTAGATTATAGATAGCATTGAGTTCATCTTCGTTCAAATATATATGCTGTACATCTGCTCCTTTTGACTTCCACGAATGGAAAGATTTGTCTGAAATCAATCCTTCTTCTTCGGCTTTCTTCAACCAAACTTTCATAACAGAAAAAGTCGCAGCTACCGTATTTGCCGAATACTCCTCAACCCCTAACATCCATTGTTCCATCTCACTCTCAAAATTCTTATTGAAAATTGAGAAAGATGAGGCTACCCAATGATTGTAATTTAAAAACCGTTCAAATCGTTTTAATACTATCTGATGATGTCCAACAGTCTTACTTTCGATGACTTTACTAGTTCTTCGTATAACCTTTTTAGGCATTTCATCTACAACCCTATGAAAAAAATCCAGTGGAGTTATGACTTTCTTTTCTTCTTCTTGTTTCTCTTTGCCATGTAATAATTCGATACGAACTTTAACCAGTCCTTTTATATTTATATCCTTATCACAATAGTTGGGATGATTAGGGTGAAGTACGATGGTATCTAAATCTCTTTCAAATAAATCAAGAAATTTATTAACCCTTTTCATTTGTCGTTGTAATGTTTGGGGTTGCTGATTGCTTACAATAGCACGATTAGTTTCCGTGTCCCAATATATGGGAGGAACCTTTACACCCAAACTAAGCTTATAACGTTTCCTATTGAAGGTAAACATAACATATAACAATGTAGCCTCTGTTTTATCGCTAATTGTCTTCAATGCGTAGTTGATTTTCAATCTTGCCATTGTACTGATGCTTTAAATCTCTGGCTAAATTACTTAAAATAATTGTACCCAGCAAGCGCAGGGTACAATTTTAGGGTACAATTTTAAGAAACTGGTTAAAAAAACAACCACTTAGCAATCAGTATATTCCGTGCTAAGTGGCTGATTTATATTAGATAGAATAGATTTTCTATTGAAAATCAGTATGGGTCAATTATTCCCACTCTATGGTCGAAGGCGGCTTCGAGGAAATGTCATAGCAAACGCGGTTCACTCCCTTGACATGATTTATGATGTCATTGGAGACACGGGCCATGAAATCGTATGGCAGATGTGCCCAGTCGGCGGTCATGGCATCGGTGCTGGTCACGGCGCGCAGGGCTACCGGATGTTCGTAAGTACGCTCATCGCCCATCACTCCCACGGAACGCACCGTAGCGAGCAAAACGGCTCCCGCCTGCCAGACCTGATCATACAGGGAAACTTCGATTTCTCCGTCCGTCATTTCCGCCGGCACTCCGGCCGCCAGCACCCTACGGGCCTCTTCACCCGAAAGACGCACCTTCCACTCACGCAGACCCCGGATATAGATGTCATCCGCATCCTGAAGAATACGTACCCGCTCGGGGGTGATGTCTCCGAGAATACGCACGGCCAGTCCGGGACCCGGGAAAGGATGGCGCGTGATGAGATGTTCGGGCATTCCGAGCTGACGTCCCACACGGCGCACCTCGTCCTTGAAGAGCCAGCGAAGGGGTTCGCACAGACTGAGATGCATCTCTTCAGGCAGTCCGCCCACGTTGTGATGGCTCTTGATCACCTTGCCCGTGATATTGAGGCTCTCGATGCGGTCGGGATAGATGGTTCCCTGAGCCAGCCATTTCGCTCCTTCAATCTTCCTGGCTTCGGCATTGAATACTTCCACAAAGTCGCGGCCTATGATCTTGCGCTTCTGTTCCGGATCGGTAACACCGGCCAGATCGGCAAAGAATTTTTCGCTCGCATCCACCCCGATGACGTTCAGCCCCAGACACTCATAATCGTGGAGAACACTGCTGAACTCATTCTTGCGCAACATTCCGTGATCCACGAATATGCAAGTCAGGTTCTTCCCGATGGCACGGTGAAGCAGCACCGCAGCCACCGAACTGTCCACTCCGCCGGAAAGGCCGAGAATGACGCGGTCATCTCCCAATTGTGCCTTGAGTTCGGCCACAGTAGCATCCACGAACGAAGCCGCACTCCAGTCCTGACGGCTGCCGCAGATGTCCACCACGAAATTCTTCAACAGCTGCGTGCCCTGCAACGAATGGAACACTTCGGGATGGAACTGCACGCCCCAAAGAGGCTCATTGGCAGCCTGATAGGCGGCATATTTCACCTTGTCGGTCGAGGCGATGCAACGGAACCCGTCGGGAATGGCCGTGATCGTGTCACCGTGGCTCATCCACACCTGTGAGTCGGGTTCAAATCCACGGAACAAGGCGTTGTCACTTTCAAAAGAGCACAGATGAGCGCGGCCGTATTCGCGCGAACCGGCCGGTTCCACCTTGCCGCCGTAAATATGCGACATATATTGCGCGCCGTAGCAGATTCCGAGGATAGGCAAACGGCCGCGGATGGCCGAAAGGTCCACCTTAAAGGCCTCAGGGTCGTATACGCTGTAAGGCGATCCGCTGAGAATAACTCCGATAACATCCGGATCGTCATGCGGAAACTTGTTGTAGGGCAGGATCTCGCAGAAAGTATCCAGTTCGCGCACCCTCCGGCCTATGAGCTGGGTGGTCTGGGAACCGAAATCGAGGATAATGATTTTCTGTTGCATAGAATGGAAATGGATTTGTCTGCAAAAATACACAAATTCGCGAGATTACAACCTGGTTGTCCTCTAAAAAAACTCAGCGATCCGTTTCTTCCAACACGACCACATCGGGAACTCCCAGACCTTTTCTCCGAACCACCTTGATCATTCCTTCCTGCTCCAGCTCAAACAGAATAGGATATACGCGTAATTTCTCCGCACCAGACAATGCCAGAATATCCTTCACACCCACTCCGTTCCTGCCCTTCAGAAACCCGACAATCCTCATCCGATCGATTTGCTTGTAATTTATCCGTCCGGCTGTACCCGTACTCGCTCCAAAAGCAGCACTGTCTGCATCTTTCTTTTCTCCGACATAACCGTCAGGAGCATCCAGCCATCCGGAAAAAGCCTTCCACCAATCTTTATGTTCCCAGTATGTGCGGGCCGAATAATAAGACAGCCGGCACATAAAATCGGTATGGCGGCACTCGTTGTATCTGACAAATGCGAATATACCCCAGACCAACAACACAGAAGCTCCAATCACCGCATACAACTGCCCGGATGCTCCCAAGCCGCACTCCACAGCCAGCAGCCATATCAGGGTAATCAACAGGTTAATACCGATGATAATGGTGGAAGTGAAGAAATGACTGACACCCGCTGCTATCAGCACATGGTGCAGATGTTTCTTGTCCGGATTAAAAGGACTCCGTCCCTCCAACATACGCATGCCCATTACACGCAAGGTGTCGAAAATAGGAACACTCAAAAAGGCCAAAGTCATGGCCACCGGTGCCGGACCGGTTTCATGCCAGCGGTATATATGGACACTGTCCGAACGCAACAGACTCACCATAAACCAAGTAAGCAACATGCCCATAGCCATTGTGCCCGCATCACCGATAAACATACGCGAACGCTGACCAAAAACATTATGCACATAAAAGGGAAGCAGGCTTGCCACCATGATAAAGGCCAACGCGGCATTGCCCCAGTCCCCTCCTTTCACAAACACTGAACCGAACAAGACGGAACACACCATGCACAATCCGCTCGACAATCCGTTCACACCGTCAATCATATTGATGGCATTGACGATGCCCACACCAGCCACCACCGTCAAAGGAACAGCCAGCCACGGACTTATGGATTCCACTCTCCACAAACCATGAAACGTATCTACACAACCGCCTGACGAACAGATCAAGGCCACCACCGTGAGTGCCTCTATCACCATCCTGCTGCGGGGTGCCAATCCAAGAATATCATCTATGGACCCCACATAAATCATTACCATCATAGCTGTCAGGACCGGTAACAACTCTGCGGATAATATGACGCTGGGACACAGCATTCCGGCAAAAGCAAAAGCGGACAACACTCCGGACACAACTCCCAGAAACACGGCAATGCCGCCCATCACGGGAACAGGTTTCTTCTGCAGTTTCCGTGCATCGGGATTATCTACCAGATTCTTGTCCTTGGCTATTTTCAGAATCTTGAAATAGACCCAGTTCACCATGACAAAAGCCAATAAGACTGACAAACATATCACGAACCATTCATTCATAAATTCAGTTTTTCCATATTAACTACAAAGTTCACGAATCCACACTCGGAAGGATAACAGCATTCCACTAAAAATTTCCGAACCTGACCTTCCACAGAAACCAAAACAGATAAATCTGTCGCTTGATGCGCGAGGGATCGTTAATAAGCCTGTACAACCATTCCAAACCATGTTCCTGCCACCAGACGGGAGCACGTCTCACGCGACCGGTATACACATCAAACGAACCGCCCAAGCCCTGATAAACGGCCTGATGACGGGACAACATCTCCTCCATCAGCAGTTCCTGTCTGGGCGATCCCATGGCCACAAACACCACATCGGGCTTCCGGGCCGCGATATCCTCAATCAGCGCCAGTTTCTCCTCCTCGCTCTTGATATAACCGTTACGTGCCCCGACTATACGTATGCCCTCAAACTCGCCCCTCAGCTTCTCCACCGTAGCCTCTATCACCTCCTGCCGGCCACCCACCAGATAGAAGGTTTTTCCCTGCTTCCACGTCGAGGCGATGATGCGCAGCCACAACACACATCCGGGAATTTTCATCGCGTCATGGCATCCGTGTTTGCGCACCACCATCAGCGCTCCCACTCCGTCACAATATCCTATATTGCGGTTAATGATGGTGCGTGTCTGCTCGGTGGCATGCAGTATTTTCTCGGCATTGATGGCTACCAGGATTCCTTTTTTCTCTTCAACGAACTGCAATAGCTGTTCAAACGAAGTGAACGGATAAATCTTCACTCCGTTGGATTCTACCCTTTTCATGGTTATATTTTTATGGTTAATGAGGGATAGCGCCACGGTTCCCGCAAGTCCTCAGCGGAACTGTCTGCGCCACAGGAAATGCCACATTTTCCAAAACGGAATGCACAGCACTTCTGCCCAATATGATTTCAGAAATCTGAGATTGCGTCTGGTATTTCTGTACAGACGCGCAAATGCCATCTCGTGCGCGGCATGGCGGTTTCTTTCATCGCTTTGCCCGAAGTTGCCGGCCGTCATGATTTCATGCAGCAACAACCTCCCCTCGCGCTCATCAGGCGGGCAAAGCAGACACCTGTCGCTCAAAGCGAACACATATTGTAAAATCCACATCACGGCCGCACAGAAACGTTTCATTCCCAACTGCCGGATGATGCGGTACTCCTTTTCTCCGGACTCTGGCTCCCCCTCCTCCGGTTGCGCGGCAAGCACAAAATAATAGTCCATCAACTGGCGCAGCCCTATGCCTTCGCCGAACACATGACGATAGATATGCTGGAGAATATAGACCTTGTTGAATCCACCGACAGGCACGCTCACCATGCCGGCATCTCCCATTTTCACCCGATGCCCTACGCAAGCCGCGGCAGACATCCGGCAAAAACGCTGGAAGCGATAATTACGCCACGGATTCCAGAACCACGAAGGCGTGAAATGCACCTCTACCGGGACATCCTCAAAAACGGGGTATTCCGCATTGTGGTACACCATATAACAACTGGTGCTGGTGGCCCGCAGATAGTCCAGAATGCGTTTGCGATTCTGATAAGGCACCCACACGTCTATGTCGCCCGACATGCGCAACAACTCCAACCGGCTTTTCGCACAGAATTCATCACTACGCAATCCGGGCCTCAGCGGGCCGTCATAAAGCCGGGCCACGCCACATCCTTTCAGAATAACGCTTTCAAAGCCCTCACCATCAAAACGCCGCACCAGCTCGACAATACGCCTCTGCACCAACAGATTCTGCCTTTTGATTCTCTCGACCAGCGCATACCACCGCAACAGCAACTCACGCGGCGGCACCTGCCCGTCCGGCAATTGCTCTATACCGGCAAAACAGATTCCCGTCAGCGCATGCGACTGAGCCAGCCTGAACAGGCTCTCCCATTCCACATCATCGCCAAACAGGCAATCTTCCTTTTTGCCGGTAACAGCCAGGCGCAACAAGGCAAAGAACTGCCGGGAAACAGTCTCGTTCAATTCATTCATATAAGTTCATCCGTCAGGCCTCAGTGACTGTCCAGAAGATAATAGCTCAACGCATTAAACATAAACGCATTGCTCCACCGCATATACGGTATTCTGGAACTGATGCCCGGTTTCAGCTGATAGTAGAAATATCCCCGCCTGTCCTGCATATTGCGGATGGTCCAGTTCAATACCTTTTCAGACAATATTCTGTACTCCTCCGCCTTATGCAAGCGGGTCAACGTCACGAACAACTGTCCGGGGCAATGAATATCTATCGGGTACATCCTGTCATCATAATACTTCGGAGTACCGTCTTCTTCAAAAAAATGCTTCACATAGTAGTCGAAACCCTTCGCGATGTAAGGCTCAAACGAACAGTCTCCCGTATTTTCCTGATAAGCAATAAGCCCGTCAAGATTATACCCCGTATGGAACGAGTCCACCCAACTTTGCACAGGCAGCATCCCATACACCCAGGCACCGTTTTCCTTCTGTCCCGCACAGCAGGCCGCAACACTCTTCCGCGCCAGCTCCTTATACAGTTCATTACCCGTATATTTGTAGCAGTAGCTCAACAAACGCGAGCCAAGGAGAGAGGCGTTGAACACCGTATCATTGCCTGCCGGTTTGCTGTAACTAAACAGGAATCCGTCCTTATAGGGAGTACGGTGAAGATCATTCACCACAAATTCGGCCGCGCTGAGCGCCACATCCAGATAACGTTTTTCACGGGTTATCTCGTAAGCCTCCATCAGTGCCGTAGCACAGAAATTCGTTGCTACCACCGTCGGAGTATTGGCTGTGAACAGAAACAAGCGGCGCGCCTGCCAGTCGAAATTATATCCCCAGCAAGCACCATGATACAGATTGGGAAAAATCTTATCGCTCCGCATTTCCAACAACAAATCCGCCAGTCGTGTAATATGCCTCAACACCTGTAGCTTCGTACCCAACGCCTCAACCCACTCGGGTGCTTCCTGTTTCTTTTCGAGCAACCGGAACAGATTGCAATACCCCTGCAAAAACAGTCCGATGCCTTTAGCATTATATTCCTTCGGGACCCAAGCCACCCGCCGCAGATTCACGGGACAGCGCTTGAACCCCTGAATGATGCAGAGCCTCAGCAAAGCCGAATATTTCAGGGGTAACAATGCCTGCGCCACCTTCGAGTTCAACCCGTCATACGGGTCCCAGCCCTTGAAGTCCTCGGCCTCGCAATAAAGGCGCAAACGCTGGAAGGCATCCATAAAATTGTTCATAATTGATTCACTTTTTGTCTCCACAACCAACAACACAAATCCTTTTTTGCGGAACAAATAAATATATCACAATAATTCGCCGGCCTGTTTAATGCGCAATATTTTGGCAGGAATGCCCGCCACAACAGCATTATCTGGTACAGGCTTGTTTACAACGGAGTTGGCACCTATCGTCACATTGTTTCCAATAGTAATACCTCCGAAAACAATAGCACCGTGCGAAATATGGACATTGTCACCTATAACAGGAACACCAGGATAGCGAGAATTACCCCCCCAATTGTAACATGCTGACCTACAACACATTTATCACCTATAATACTCTTTGAATGAATAATAACTCCAACACCACCATAGCCCAGACGTGTACCTTTACCTATCTGAGCCTGATAAGGAACCTTACTGTTATACATAAGGAAGATGAGCAAGGTTATCAACTTCGGAAAAAACGGAATGTGGTGTAAATAACACCATCTCGATATGCGATAAAGGAAAATAGCGTTTAACATATATGTATTGTTTGAAATTCTAAACTCGCAGGAACAAAGCATCGTCTCAGAAAACCGGATGCACAACTCTAATTCAATCTACAGATTCCAATGTCAGGAATTAACATTGCTAATCAATGGAAGAAATTTACCATTAGGCTGAAACTGGAGCTTGTCAACATATCTGATTTCAACATACTCGTCTCCTCCCATAGCCTCGGAGAAATGTTTCATGAATGCACTTTCATCCGCATCAGTAAAATGCTCGTTCCTAATTATACAAACGATCAACTTTCCTTTCTCCTGTTGCATGTATTGCATACCATCAATATGACAATATAAATCTCCGTGCAGATTAAGGGCTGTTGTGTTGGTAAAAGTCCCATCAACCTTATAAATATAATTCTTCTCCCACCTGCCCTGTACTCCTTTCAGTGATCTTCCTTTATGTTTTTTGCATGAATTTTCTACATACTCACTATAGTCACCAGTCCTATATCTTATCAAAGGGAAATAAGGATTACAAAATGTCGTACCAACCATCTCGCCAAGTACACCTTTTTCTTTTGTTACTTGTCCGCACGAATCTACCAACTCACAATATCCATAATTCTCTTCAATATGGTAGAACTCACTTTCAGGGCAATTCCCAGCCATTATCAACTTTTCACTATGCCCATAAAAAGAATAAATTGTGATACCCATTTCTCCAAACAAAGCCCTCTGTTCATTGGAAACTCCTTCACTGGCAAGAAAGGCCGCATGGATAAAATCTAATCTTAAACCCTGACGACGGCATAACCTGCAAAACAGATAAAACGAAGAAGGATAAGCATGCACAAAACGGATATTGTTTTTTTTCAACACTCCCCAACACACGCGGGCATACGTTTCATCCATTCGGAAGGTATCAAATATTATCTCTTTCAGAATAGGACTGATGATATAATCCCTGTTTTCCCGAATGTGATGATTACGAAATACTCCTCTAGTATCATAGTGCCAACCAAACCACATCCATTGTTTGTGCGTGAACGCCAACGAATGAACATATCTGTTAATGGGCTCCACCAACTTTAGAGGTTTACCACTTGTCCCTCCTGTTGTTCCGGTGTGAACTTTGCCCCAGTCCATCCCATCTGCAAGGAACTCATTCCAATGAGCCATCACCTCTTCCTTATCTATGTACTTTATATTCTGCTCAAAATCCGCTAAACTATGAACACGCAGGTCTCCATATTTTTTCCTGTAATACGGAACGTGCTCAATGGCATGATTTACCATGCCAAGTAGCTTCTGCTCAGCATCTCCACAATCCATAGACTTTAAAAGTCTGAGATATGCTCGTCCATACACCATCCCTCCCAGCACATTCATCTTCAACAATATAAAGTTGAACCAATTAGGCCAATAAGGAAGTTTATTCTTTATGTAATCTGCTATGCTCATTAGCTTTTACTCTTGTTCGAGATTTTATTGAAAATACAAGAAATACACTTTTTATTTTTGTTTTACCGATAGAGTATATTCAAAGACTATTTACCTCTCTCATGCAAATATTATTTCACATTCATCTACTTTCCAGGATATATGCCTAAAACTCTGCGCATCCCTCCACAAGTACATTGCAAATGATCAATTCCATATCCTAAATTCAACTCTATCATCTCTATTCCGTCGGGTGTAACAGCTACATCCCAGGCAATCTCTTTCAATTCAGGGAATAATACCGCAGATTTTTCTATCAACATTTTTATTTTATCCCACCCCTCTAATATGCTACCTTTAAAAACAAATCCAGAATCAGGATGACAGGTATAACATCCTCCTCCATGCTCCGCCGTTGCATAGGGATAAAAAGAACCGTCAGCAACATTTATCTGTACTGACAAGCCCCCTTGATGACTATTGTCAACCATTCTCCCTTCGCGTCCCATACGCATGACACACACACAAGTTCTCGCCTTATTATCTGCATATTGTGTCACAACACGCAATGTATTGACAGAAGAAGAATTAATTTTATTTATGTCCTCCCTCTGCTTGATACCACATTGAACAATATAAGTCTCACGTCTATTGAGTGATGCTAAAAAAGATGTATGTGATCCTTTGGAAAATACGAGAATACCTGTGCCGCCCATTCCAAACACTGGCTTGAAAAACAATGTTGTATTATATTTTTCAAAAAAAGAATCCACATCCAGTCTCTTTTCTTGTAAGCTATACAACTCACTATTTTTTACAACCGCAATAACCTCAGGAGTACGTATGCCTCGTTCTTTAAAGATCTTATAGAGCGACAACTTGTTATTGTATAATGAAATATCTATATCAGCATACAAAGGGTCCGCATAAAAATTGTAATGATAGTACGATGGTATATAGTCAAGCAACTGATCGTCTGTTAAATTTCGATCAAACAAGCCGTAACGCACATAGTGATATGGTTTACAATGCCAATAATCTTTCAGCATTTTCATTTCTCTACCGATCTGTTCCTTGGATTTGGAGCAATTCTTCATTTTTCTTAAATTGGACCTAAAATCCATATCGAAAATCCTCTGTTTCAGAAAAAAAGCAAATTGATTCTTTTTTATGAATTTATAAATTCCACGATTAACAAGCATCATAAATATTTTTTATTTGATTGTAAAAACTTTCCTGTTCAATAATTTCCGGCTTTTCAGAAATACAGATCTCCGATAATCTGAAAAATTCTTCCTTATTGGAATAAATAACCGTACCAAGCGGGCGTATGGCCCTATCAGAAGCAACCACATGACACTGCATACACAAAGCCTCACGAACAGCCAATGAGTCTCCATCTGTTTTAGTCGGGCGAATATACAAATCAGCATATCTGAACAATGAAAGCATCTGCACATTTTTATTCTCAACCAAAAGTATATTTGGTTCACCCTTGATTCTCTCTTTTATTTTTTTCATAAATGAAATATTCTCATTATTGTCCTTGTAAGTAATCAACAATAGCATTTGGATATTTACTCGTTTGGATTTCATATACAGATAAAGATCTATTGCATCATTGACACCATATAAATCATCAAATTGATTATTGAGAATCACACCACCATAGAATAAAACCATGGGGTATTTCTTGTTTTTAACAAAGTATAGAATATCTGTCGGTACAGAATCATCCGTTACCAGTTTGGGCATAATAAACGCAGGAATATCAATACTTTTTGATTTTAGTAATTCGGGAAGCACAGCAGAATCTCCTTTTTGCACACAAATCAATTTGTCTGCTTTTGACATAGCATTGATAGCCCTTTTATTCAATAAAGGTTTAACATCACCATGCAATGTATGTATAAGTTTCGCACCTTTAAAGCAAAAAGGTCTAACCATAGCGATATACATTTTCCGATAGGTACCGGAAACATGGCAATGTATTATGTCATATTTTTTATGGAATAATATATAAAATGGGATCCATAAAAAGCGTAAGACCAAGCCAACCGGAGAATTGAAAATCTTGTTGTTAGGACGGATATTATAACTATCCACATCATATCCATCCGCTTTCAGATTGTCAAACAACCTGCCTGAGCTAATGGCTACTCCACCAATCAACGGCGGCATTGGAGAAATTATCAGAATTCTTTTCATTTGATTGGATTACCTATGTTATTTACATATAGAAGCCATTCTCTCGCGCACGCTGGGAAGTTTCATATAAGATAATGCTTATTAGAAATATTACTACAGAACCGCTTATTTGTTGCCTGCATAAGACATAAAATAATTGCAAAAATAACTGCATAATTAAAATACATCTCATTTTGAAAAAAGCTAAATACTATGGTGGCGAAGAATACAGAACGACATAATGGATAATACGGAGAATACCGGCCATGCACCTTTATAAATTTATATAGATTCATATAAAAAAGCAGCAATAATATAAGACTGATAATACCATATTGGGCTAAGGAATCAACAAATTGGTTATGGGAAAACACACGTAAACCAGAAGTATGATAATTGTCATCAAGAACTGCATCATAACCTTTTCCAAAAAAAAGACCATATATATCGTTTTTCGACCATTGTTCTACCCCATTTGCCCAAAATGTACGTCTTCCAGAACCATCAGTATCTACAGTACCGGTAGAACTCGATCCATAAATTCTCTCTCCAGAAATACGAACACGAAAAGTATCATTTGTCTGGTATAAATAAATAATTCCCACCGAGCATATTAATATTGCAAGCAAATATTTGAAACCTTTTTTATACGAAAGTTGACGAATATCAAAATATGAAATTAATGCAACTATAAGCATCAACCAACCGGTGCGAACATAAGCCTCAAAAAGCGAAAGAAGAGCTACACCCAACAATGTGCCGTTAAAGAATTTACTTTTTAGAGATCGGAATCTTTTCAATACAAATCCTGTAATTAAGACCATCACAGATATAAAAAAATAAGACGATGCGGCATGGGGTGCACCAAAAAGACTTGAATAATAATTCATATCTTCAATAAATGCCTCAGCTGACATAAAACCACGAATAGGTTCTACCATTCCAGTTAGTGTGAGCAATGATGTAAGACAAATAAATTGTGCCAACGTAAATAAAATTCGCTCCAAAATATTTATGTCATCTCCAAGTTTTTTCTTTATAAACCCAAAAAACAATACTAAGGGAAGTTGTTTTGATGCAAATATAATAATAGAAAGAGGATTCGTAATAATAGCCGGACATAAAAACGATTCTATAGAATAGTAATAAGCACTCTTTTCAAAAGCATACTTTCTACGACTTGTCATACAAATAAACAATAAGTACATTAATATTGGAATTTTCCATAACTGTGCCATAGAAAATCCACCAACTGGAGGCAATCCTTCCATATAATGTACCCCCACAAAAGCCACGAAACAAACAATATAAAGAATATAAAATCTCATTCTAATATTTTATTCTAATTAGACTAATTACCGCATCACACCTCAATCATTTACTATTGAGAAACATATTACATACATTCGAATGTACATACACTCGAATGTAATATAGCCGCATGAATAAACATACCAAATTAGCTGCAATCAACACCCGTATAGTATTACTTATATTTATAGCATCAAATAAGACCAGCACACTTATTCCAACCAAATATATAATCGTTCCATATATGGTTGACTGATTTACTTTTTTTACTTTTCCAATTACTCCGAGAAATGGGAATCCCAATAAATCCGTAGGAATACTAATTATTAACAGCAAAAGGAACATATTAAAATACACAATTATAATCGCTGTTTCATTCTTAATGAATAGAGGTATTAAAGACGGAGACAAAGTATAAATCAGCAGCAAAAGCAAAACATTTACGGCACATAAATACACTATTATCTTTATGGTCAACTTCAAGTTTTTTATTCGAGTAAAATAAGGATATAAAATGTGGGATAATAAAGGAGAAACAAACGATGAGTAGGCGTTGTGCAATTTTTCCGCCGTCGTATATATACCTACTGCATAATCACCACAAAAAAATCCAATCAGTACCGTATTGGAATTCTTATATAGCCTCATTAAAAAAGTTGAAGTAAAAAATGGTATGCTCTCTTTAAAATAATACTTAACATCGCATAGCGGAACCACCCCCAACTTCAGGTTGTATCTTCTCATTGCAATATACAATGATACACATCCCGATATCAACGTTTCAAGAGCATAACACAACATTACTAATTTGTAATCATCCGGTGTTCTGACAATTATAAATATAGGAAAAATACATAACAATTTTATAGGTATATTTATACGGGTAATATACTTTACATCTTCCATTGAGCGAAATAGCCAATAAGGAGTAATAATTATGCCTATTAAACGGACAAACGCTATCATATAAAGTCCCCACTCATTCCGCAAGGAAGGTGTAAAGACTATTGACACCATATAAACACATAATGAACAAATTAGGATTATAATTTTGCATTCCAATATAGACGATAATATTTTTCCCAATACTTGAGAGTTATTACGATTTTCTACAACATGACGAACATTGGACAAATCAAAACCGAATTCATTAACTATCTGAAAATAAAAAGTAAAAGCAAGAACAAAATTTATAAGTCCATATCTTTCAACCCCCAATCTATTAAATAAGAATGGAATCAGAAGAAATGGTATAATACTACTAAATCCATATAAAATAAATTGGTTCCAGATATTCGACCACAATCTTGACCCTAATATTTGTCTTAATGACCACATATTCCTCAATATCTTATTTTAAATCAGATATAAAATTGAAAAATCAACATCACCAATAGGCATTCAAGAAAGTTTCCTGATTTTTTCTTCAAGAATCACCAATCTGTTTTGTCAAATCCGGAGGGCAAACAAAGCCTACCGCCTTTTCTATCTTCCGCGGTTTCATCTTAATGGTACGAAGCGATACCGTCAAATACCTGAATGGATTCGACTCCTGGCGCATAATGTCCGACAGATCCCTTCGGAATGTTTCTGTAATGTCTACCTTCATATCAGAACAAATATTTTTGCCTTGAAATTGTCCGATCTCTAATAGTTCCGACTTATTTCCAATCAAAACAATCCCTCAATGAGGGATAAAATCGCCACATTTCATCCCTCATTGAGGGATTATTCGTATATTTGTACCGTTCAAGAACAATTCCTATGACTGATATTCAACTTTTCAACTACATGAAGGGCCTTCTCGACCAAACGCCGGAGGCTTTCACACGCTACATCTACGATGAAATAGACTGGCAGGCCCGCATGGTGGGCATTGTCGGTCCGCGCGGTGTGGGCAAATCTACCATGCTTCTCCAACACATCCGTCATCAGGGGAACAAAGGAATACTGTATGTGATGGCCGATAACATCTATTTCGACCAGCATAGCCTTGTGTCTCTTGCCGACGACTGGGCCAAAGAGGGCGGACACAGCCTGTTCATAGACGAGGTACATAAATACGAAGGATGGAGCCGGGAATTAAAACAAATCTACGACGTGCATCCCGATATGCAAATTGTCTTTACCGGTTCTTCGGTTCTCGATATTCTGCAAGGAGAGGCCGATCTCAGCCGTCGGGCCTTGATTTACCACATGCAAGGACTTTCGTTCCGCGAATATCTGCAACTGTTCCATAGCATACAGGTCAGAGCATTCGAATTCGAAGAGATTCTCAACCACGAGGTCTCCATTCCGGGAGTGGTACACCCTCTACCATTGTTTCACGATTATCTGCAACATGGTTACTACCCCTTTGCTCTGGAAGGCAACTTTGAACGGCGCATGCAACAAGTACTATCGCTTTCCATCGAAGTAGACATTCCGCAATACGCCGACATGAAAGCCTCTACAGCCCGCAAACTCAAACAGATGATGGGGATGCTGGCCACATTAGCTCCTTATAAACCCAGTTACGAAAAACTTGCGGCCGAAATCGGAGTAAGCAAGAACAATGTCCCGGATTATCTTGTCTACCTTGAACGGGCCGGACTCATCGGTTTGCTGCGCGACGATACCTCAGGCATGAGAAACCTGGGAAAAGTGGAAAAACTGTACATCGACAACCCGAGCCTGCTGACGGTATTAGGAAACAAAGTTCCCGAAAAAGGCACCCTGAGCGAAACTTTTTTCTACAACCAAATGCGCGTACGCAATTCCATTTCCGCTTCACGACAAAGCGACTTCGTAGTCAATGGGCATACCTTCGAAGTGGGCGGTGCCCAAAAGGGCAAACGGCAGATAGAAGGCATAGCCAACGGACATATCGTCCGCGATGACATTGAAAGCGGCTACGGTATTATCCACCCGCTTTGGCACTTTGGCATGAACTACTGATAACCAATACACAAACTCCGAACGATGTGTTCATCCAAAATGCTAAGAATATCCGCTACCGATGGACGATCATCAGATATGATACACACCCTCTATCGGACAGATATTGAAGCAGTCGAGGATGACCTTGCCTTTCAGCTTGTCCCAGTTCTGCCTGATGTGGTCGTGCTTCACCATGATGACCACCAAGTCGATGCCCTTCAGGAATTCGTCGAAGTCGGAATACTGGTTCTCGGCTATCCTGCGGTTCTCCAGAAACGGGTCGTAGCACTTCAGCGGACTGGCCAGATGCCGCTCCTGCGCTTCCAGCAGCTGGAGCGTCGGACTTTCGCGGAAATCGTCTACGTTTTCCTTGTAGGTCAGGCCGTAAAGACCCACGCGGCGGTTGTCCGTGATACTGTTCTCCTTCATGATCTCGTGGATGCGGTTGAGCACGAACGTAGGCTGGCTGTCGTTCGTCTTCATGCTCTCGTCGATGACCTTCGCAAGCTGGGGATAGTCGCCCACCAGAAACCAGGGGTCTACCGAGATGCAGTGGCCGCCCACTCCCGGACCGGGCTGGAGGATATTCACACGGGGGTGCATGTTGCAGATACGGATGATCTCATACACGTCCATGTTGTCGTGACGGCAGATGCGCGACAGTTCGTTGGCAAAGGCGATGTTGACGGCGCGGAAAGTGTTCTCCACCACTTTCGACATCTCCGCGCTGCGGATGTCGGTCACGACGATCTCGCCCTGACAGAAAGAGGAGTAGTATTCCTTCACCTTCTCGCCCACCTCGCGGCTGTCGGCTCCGATGGTGCGGTTGTTGTGAAGAAGCTCGTACACCATGTTGCCGGGGATGATGCGTTCCGGAGCATGGACAAGATGAATGTCCCGGCCTATCTCGAAGCCGCCCTCCGCGATGACCGGCCGCACGAACTTGTCGATGGTGCCGGGGCTTACCGTGGACTCTATCACTACCGTAGCACCCTTCGGACATACCTTCATAATTTCCCGGACTGCCGCCACAACATAGCAAGCATCCACCTTCTTCGAGAATTTGTCGTATGGGGTCGGGACCGACACGATATACATGTCCGTACGCTGATACTCTGTCGTGAAACGGATTCCCGAATCCAGAGCGTTACGGAAGAGATCGTCCAGACCCTCTTCCTTGAATGTGGTGTGGCCACCCTTCAGGGTTTCCACAAGGTCCTTGTTGTAGTCCGTGCCTACAACCTCCACCCCGTGAGAGGCCATCATCAGGGCCGTAGGAAGCCCTATATAGCCCAAACCAATTACATTTACCATAGTTTTTATATTGTTTTATTCATACCGTTCCACAGCCTCGCCACCCAGAATGCGTACAATGCGGCTGCATGCTTTCCCGTCACCGTAGGGATTCACGGCCTTCGACATCCTCTCATAGGCCTCTGCGTCATCCAATAACGTACGGACCCCGGACATTATCTTTTCATAATCCGTGCCTACCAGACGCACGGTCCCGCTGGCCAATGCCTCGGGCCGTTCCGTCGTGTCGCGCATCACGAGCACGGGTTTGCCAAGCCCCGGAGCCTCTTCCTGAATACCGCCCGAATCAGTCAGCACAATACAGGCCTTCGACATGAGGTATACAAACTCCAGATACTGGAGCGGCTCGATGAAGAACATGTTCCCCAGGTCGTTCAGGTTCTCGCCGAACACCTCATGAATGGGCTTCCGAACGTTGGGGTTGAGGTGCATGGGATAGACGAAATCCACTTCCGGATATCTGTCTTTCAGGTCGCGGATGGCCGTACACATGCCGATAAAGCCGTCGCCGAAATTCTCACGGCGGTGGCCCGTTATCAGCACCAGTCTTCTGCCGCCCTCTAACCTTTGCATATCATAGCCGGCCTGACGGAGGATTTCCTCCTGCCTGACGGCAAGCGTGACATCTGTCTTAAGCCGGTCCACCACACAATGCAGCGCATCGATCACCGTATTGCCCGTCACATAGATACGGCCGCCGTGCCGCTCCTCCGTCAGGTTCTGCTCCGACAAAGGGGTTGGGGCGAAGTTATAAGTGGCGATGCACCCCGTGATCTGCCGGTTCATCTCTTCCGGCCACGGACTGTATATATTGTGCGTGCGCAGGCCGGCCTCCACATGTCCCACCGGAATCTGCTGGTAGAAAGCTGCCAGGGCGGCGGCCGTGCTGGTGGTGGTATCACCATGCACCAGTACCACGTCGGGCCTCGTCTCCTTCAGCACGTCACGCATGCCGGTCAGCACGCGGGCCGTCACATCGTACAGGTCCTGGCCCTGCTTCATGATATTCAGGTCGTAATCCGGCCTCACATCAAAAATCGTCAGCACCTGGTCAAGCATTTCCCTGTGTTGGCCCGTCACACACACGATGGTCCGGAACGCTTCGGGGTGTCTCTGGAACTCCTTAACGAGAGGACACATCTTAATGGCCTCCGGACGGGTTCCGAATACAAGCATTACTGTTTTCATACTATTGGTTTGATTGTTTTTCCCGGCATACAAACGGTCTGCGCTCAGTCCCTCCTGAATATATCCCGCGTATACACCTTCTCCTCCACATCCTTCAGGCAGTCGTCGAAGCGGTTGGCGATGATTGCCCGGCTCTGACCCTTGAAAGCTGACAGGTCGTTCACCACACGGCTGCCGAAGAACGTCGTGCCGTCCTCCAAAGTAGGCTCGTAGACGATCACCTCCGCTCCCTTCGCCTTGATGCGCTTCATGATGCCCTG
>VSQE01000135.1 GCA_009775705.1 Prevotellamassilia sp. | reverse complement strand
CCCTCGTTTTTTCGGTGGATGCATCATCCGCCTTGCGGATTGGACTTGCTTCTCCTGCTCTATCGGCTCTACCGATTTGGACAAGGACTTACCGCACAGGTAGTCGTTCAGGTCTTTGTGTCCGTTATAGTTGTGGGAGAAGTCCCTGATACGTCCGGCAAACTCTCCTGCCAGTTCCCAATACGCATTCCGTCCTGCTTCGTCATTGTCAAGCAGACAGTGTATGCGCTCATACCCGTGCAGCACGTCTATGGCTTTGGATACATTGGAAACGGAATTGAGAATAACGTAATCCTGCCCGTCAAGGTTGGGCATGATCGGGCAGTTCTTCATCCGCAAGGTGAGGAATGAAAGATAGTCTGTCATTCCCTCGAATACGAGGCATTTCTCTCTCGGTTCTCCCGACTGTCGGATATGGCTGATGTCCTTCGGGGCGATGCAACCCTTGAAGAAACGGTTGCGCACCTCATAGCCTCCTGCCACATTCGGGAATCCGATGGCGAAATAGGGTTTACCGTTGTGGACGAAGTGCAGTTCCTTACATTCAACCCGTGCCAATGCGGTATTTATTCCACGTTCCTGCAAATAGCGGAGCAATGCAGGGTGAGTGAGTTTTCTCACCTCCAAATGTTGGAAACTCGGTTCGGATGCCTGCTGGCGAAAAGAGAAAGACACGGGACGGACGTGCGGTGCTTGCTCCGCTATCTTCCCAAGCAGGTAAGGCACATAGTCCGAACCGTAAAGTTCCTGTGCCAATGCGATGATATTACCGCCTTTGCCTGTTCCGAAGTCGTACCATTGGTTGAGTTCGGTGTTCAACTTGAACGATGCTTCCGTTTCCTCCCTGAACGGTGATTTGTACCAAAGGCTTTTGCCCTGCTGCTTGACGGGACTGTAGCCCAGACTTTGCAGATAGTCTGCGATGCGTATATTCTTTGCTTCCTGTGTAGTCATAATCTTCCTATGGTTTTAATGGTGAATGAAAATCGTTGATTCGTTGAATGGCATATGTAACATACTTATATCCATATAAATAGGTCCTCAACATTCGCTCAACAAACCACTCGCCAAAAGAGAAACCGACAATCGGTCGGGGCTTTATGCTCAACTTCTCTTTTGGTCTGTTGAGATTTTGTTGAGAGTGTATATCGCTTATTATCAGTATGATTATATCATTATTCAACAATTCAACAAAAAGACAATGGATTTACAGCGTTTCAAGTTGCTGCCTTGTGACGGTATAGAAGCGTCCCACTCTCCTTATCGGCTCATACCGACACTCCCGATTATAGTTCAGTTGGTAGGTAGTGTATGTAAGTCCGTTTAGTGCAGGCGTGAGTTTCCAACACTCCTGCAATACTTTCCGCACTTGGTGCTTCTCCGCCTTGACATACGTGTTTGCCAACAGCGTGAGAATGTCGTTGCAGCAAAAAGAGAAAGTGTCAATACCCGTACTTGCCATGATGTCAAGTACAAGCTCGCTCATCTCAATCTCCAATCGGTTGCGGTTGCTGCGGATAATCTTCTGCAAGGCTTCGGTATGTAGCAATGACGGGGCAAACCACATACGGCTCTCTTTCTCAGTGGATAGCTGCCTGTGCTGCAAGTGGTAAAGGAAGGCTGGTATCTCCGCTTTCAGCTTTTGCAAAAAGTCGGTATCATCGGACTGCAAGCGGTCTATCTTGCGCACCCAATAACGTGTTTCCCCTGCGTCTATGATGACGGGCAGATACTCGTTGTTGGAACACAGCACGAACTTGGCAAAGAACGCAATCTCATCACGGTCTTTGCCTTTGGCTTCCACCTTGTAGGATAATGTGGTACTCAGGTTCTTCAACCGTTCGCTGTCCTCCCTGCGGCTAAGCAGCACTTCATCCACCACGATAAGCAGCTTGCCAGCCCAATCGGAATTGAATTGGCTACGGAAGTCCTCGTTGGTGTTGAATGTCACGTTGTTCTGAAACAGGGCTTTCAGAAAGTTCAGAAACGTACTTTTGCCTGTGTTGCGTTCTTCCGATACCAACAGCAGGATTGGTAACTTTTGAATGGGGTGCAAGTAGAGCAGTTGCAGGTAGTC
>VSQE01000134.1 GCA_009775705.1 Prevotellamassilia sp. | reverse complement strand
TTGTTGATGCGCACACGCATCTTATCGAGCATGCGGTTCGTTTCGAGTGCCGCCGAGCTTCTGCCCGTGACACGTCCTCCTTTGGTGTCCCACAGCTTGGGATCGACGGTCAGTTTGCAACTGAACTGCGTTTGGCTGCCGTCCACCGTGATGCGTCCCATGACGGGCACTGTCCCGTCCTTTTTCACTACCTGACGCTTGAGATAGAATAAATTCGGCATTAAGCCACGAAAAGCCATTGAATGACAAATCGCTATCATACAGTGATTTATTCAGTATTTCTCTCAACTTTGCAAAGCGGCTAAAAAGCAAAGATATGCGGATTGCAGAAACAGTTAGGTTTCCAAATCGTAACCCAGCATAACCTGCAATTTTAACAGCATCGAATGAATTTTGCGCCGTTCTGCACAGGTTTGCTTTCAGCCATTTAGCGCATGTGAAACTAATTTTGCCAACAAAAAAGCAACAGGTATGAGAGCAACATTCAAAATCCTGTTCTTCGTGAACAGAAGCAAGGAGAAAAACGGTATTGTTCCCATCATGGGACGAGTGACAATCAACGGGACGCAGGCGCAGTTCAGCTGCAAGTATTCCATTGCGGTGGAGCAGTGGGATACCAAGGCGAACAAAGTGAAAGGGAAAAGCAAGGAAGCCCGTGACATCAATTTCGCCCTCGATAACATCAAGGCGCAAATCATCAAGCATTATCAGCGTATATCCGACAGAGAAGCCTATGTGACCGCTGAAATGGTACGCAATGCCTATCAAGGCATAGGCACGGAGTATGAAACACTACTTCGTGCTTTTGACAAGCATAATGCAGACTTCGCCAAGCGTGTGGGAAAAGACAGGGTGAGAGAAACCCTCTATAAGCACACCATCGCCCGTACACACGTGGCAAACTTCATCATGTATTATTACAAGCGGAACGACCTCGGCATGAACGAGCTGACGGAGGATTTCCTGAACCAGTACTGCATTTATCTCCGCAATGAGTTGGGCATACAACAGTCCACTGTAAGACTGTACTGCACGACATTGAGGTCTATCGTTTCCCATGCTCATAAGAACGGGCTGATACCGAGAGACCCTTTCGCCAACTGCCATATCAGTGGCGGTAACAAGGAACGTAAGTTCCTGACAGAGGAAGAGGTTCGGACATTGATGGCTCACCGTTTCAATGACCCGGCACTGACACTGGTACGGGATATTTTCGTATTCGGGTGTCTGACCGGAATATCATTCATCGACATAAAGAATCTGACCACAGACAATCTTGTCACCATAAACAACAGTCTGTGGATTTCATCGGCACGGCAGAAAACGAAGATACCGTTCCGTGTGAAGCTGATGGAGAGTGCCTGTAAAATCATTGACCGTTACGAACCGTTCCGTTGTGGAAACCGCTTATTCAATGTGTATCGGAACGGATGGACAAATACCTTGTTGAAACAGATAGCAGAAGAGTGCGGCATAAACAAACGACTGACCTTTCACATGAGCCGCCACTCGTATGCGGTAATGGCAATCTCGAACGGTATGCCGATAGAAAGTGTCAGCAAGGTGTTGGGACACACAAAGATTACCACTACTCAACATTACGCCAAGATAACGACGGAAAAACTAGATAAGGATTTTTCCGTGTTGGAAAGCAAAATCGGAGACAAAATGAAACTTGTTTAACCACCAAATGCCATAGGGAATGAAAAGAAGCATCATAACAATGAGCGAATCCGGCAATGTTATCATGCCGGAAAATATTGCAAATATATGGATGAGTGAAGCGGAACTTGTCAGCCTGTTAGGAGTTATTGCCCCTACCGTCTGTGCCGCAATCAAAACAATCTATAAAAGTGGGATATTGAAAGAATATGAGGCACAACGATATATACGTCTGTCGGATAAAATCGGCATGGATGTTTACAGCCTTGAAATGGTTGTCGTCCTTGCTTTCCGTATCAATTCATACGGAGCGGAACGGGTACGCAATGCCATTCTTGAAAGGCTGTACTTGCGAAAAGAGAAAACAAGCATCTTCTTTTCGCTGGGTGTGAATAGTATGAAAATGCCTAAATATCAGGCATAAAATACATTGATATGACGACATGAAGTAATGAAACCGATGCGTATTCCGGTTGCCAACAATATATCTATGTACATAATTGAATAGGTGTATTGCCATTCATACGTATGATTACGACAAGTCCGAAGAAGAACCCGTCAGAGTGGCACTTCTTCGGACTTTATTTGTATGTGTTTGTGCCAAATCCAAGAAAATCATACGTGAGTCACGCGTGAGTTGTCAATCCGTCTTATCTGAATTGCCGAGCTTTGCATTGATTAAAACAAAATGAAGTGCTTATGAAACAAGGCAATATCAGTAAAGAGGAGTTCATACGGGTAGGTACGACCCTCTACAAGTTAGTGAACCAGCCCCGGCTGAACGGTGGCTATATGAGGAAACGTATCGTGTGGAACAACGAGACCCTGCGGCAGGATTATGGCAAACATTATCTTGCCACCGTACCGAAGTATGACGACTTCTGCACAGTCCCCGACCATGTGAACTATCGTCCGGTAGTGGACAAGTTCCTGAACCTGTACGAACCGATAGACCATCAACCGCAGGAGGGAGACTTCTCGCACATCCAATCATTGGTACGACACATCTTCGGGGAACAATACGAATTAGGTATGGACTATCTGCAACTGCTATACCTGCAACCGATTCAGAAGTTGCCTATCCTGCTGTTGGTATCGGAAGAACGCAACACAGGCAAAAGCACGTTTCTGAATTTTCTGAAAGCCCTGTTTCAGAACAATGTCACATTCAACACCAACGAGGACTTCCGCAGCCAGTTCAATTCCGACTGGGCTGGCAAACTCCTTATCGTGGTGGACGAAGTGTTGCTGAGCCGCAGGGAGGACAGCGAGCGGTTGAAGAACCTCAGCACCACACTTTCCTACAAGGTGGAAGCCAAAGGCAAAGACCGTGACGA
>VSQE01000133.1 GCA_009775705.1 Prevotellamassilia sp. | reverse complement strand
AGACTCGAACACCGTAGAATCAGCGTTCGAGCCATACTTTATTGCGCTATTTGTGTTTTATCGGACAGCAATAATTTTCAAGACATTGCTTCTTAACCTCCTCCTGAAGTTCAACGGCATCTTCCTCCTGACTTTCCCAAAGCTGCTTGAAAGTTATTTCATCATTTTCAAGTGCTTGGTCGGCATACTTCTCAATCTTTTCAGAAAGATACTTGTAAAAGATGAATCCAAGAGAAAAGTACATGAATTCGTTGGCAGACATATTGCCACGAAGGTTATTAGCCACAGCCCAAAGCTGGGTACGCAGTTTTTGTTGAAGTTCTTCGCTCATAATATTCGGCTTTTATATTTAATCAGTCCCAGCTGAATGTTCTAATTAGATTACGCAGGCGGTCAACGATGCGGTTGAGAGTACGACGACGAGCCACAAGTCCAAGTTTCTTGTCTTTCAGCGCGTCTTGTATAATCTCGGTCTGTTCTTTTTGTACATAATCGTATTCAGCCACATATTTGTTGATTACCTCGATGGGAATTTCTTCCTCTTCGGCAATACGCTCAATGGCACGACCTTTCTCTTGTCGGATATATTGGTTGAGACGCTCTTCAAGGTCGATGCTGCCATCAGCCTTCTTATCGCGCATGAATCCTTCCTTATCATTATCCACTGTCTGAAGAATGAAGCCGTCAATAAGTTGGGTCTTGCTGCGCAACTCGGCATCCTTAATCATAGTATCGAGAATTTCCTGACGTTTTTCAGGATAATCCTCAGCATTAGGATCAAGTTCGGCAATAAGACTGAGAATGTAGGCAACATTGATAATATCACTGTGGAGAAGTTCGAGACAGAAATCAATATCGTCGAGTGAGGCTTCCGTTTCAGTGGTATTATCAGTAGGTGTGCTATCTTTTACCGTCTTTGAGTCAACGAAAGTATCATGAATATCAAGATACTTGCTACGGAAGTCCATGTAGAGCTGCTCGTCCATTGGGAAATCCGGATCTTCTTCATTGAAATCCTCGTAAATCTGTATCTCGGCATGCTTACGGATTATGTCACGGAATTCCAAGATGAACTTACGCTTGTCGTCCTCGTTCTGAAGATAATCTACTACACGAGAGTCTGGATAATGCTTGATGAATTCTTTAGTTAAATCAACATATTCTTGTTTTATATCCTCGAAAGGCTTATTCAAGATACCCGTTTCATCACCACCATTACTAAACAGCTTGATAGAAGCATCAACATTTGACTTCAAATCGCGGAAGCAAATAATCTTACCAAACCTCTTTCTCTCATTGAGAACCCGGTTGGTACGACTAAATGCCTGTAGCAATCCATGATAGTCAAAATTTTTGTCGATATACAGGGTATTGAGTTTCTTTGAATCAAAGCCGGTCAAGAACATACCTACGACAAGACAAAGATCAAGTGAAAGCATGTCAGGCTTTTTCTTTTTCAATCGGAGGTTTACATCATCGTAATATGCACGAAAGTTCTGCAATGAAAATGACGTGCCGTACATCTTATTGTAGTCTTTGATAATATCCTCCATATCGTCAGCTCCAGCTACGCGTTCACTAACGAATGAGCCACTTGACATTCCGGTGGTATCATCGTCTTGACTGTCGTTAGACGCATAAGTGAAGATTGCCCCGATGCGAATTTTAGGATTTAATTCTTTGAAAATCTTGTAGTATTGAACCAGCATTGGAACTGATTGCACAGCAAACAGAGCATCAAATTCACCGTCATAGGTAGATTTGTTATAGTTGTTGAGGATGAATTGTGCAATCTCGCGCATACGGCTTTGATTGCCATTGTTCACATCGGTGTTGCCGTGATAATATTCTACAAGGAAACCAAGCACATTTTCATCTGCAATAGCGTCCTTGATAAGATATTTATGCAGACATCTATCGAATATATCCTTGGTGGTGTGTCCATCGACGGAGTTTTCCTTGAATATTGGAGTGCCGGTAAAGCCGAATATCTGAAGATTGTTGAAGAATTTTGTGATATTCCTATGGCTGTCACCAAAATGCGAGCGATGACATTCGTCGAAAATCATCACAATGCGGCTGTCCTTAATCTCCTGAAGTTTATTGCTGTACCAAGGGCGTGTGACAGCAGCGTTGAGTTTCTGTATAGTGGTAATAATAATCTTCGAATCACTCTGAAGTCTATGAGCCAGTTCACTGGTGTCGGACGTGCTGTCAACAGCACCAGGCTCAAAGGCATCATATTCTGATTGGGTCTGAGTATCGAGGTCATGACGGTCAACGACAAACATAACCTTATCAATACCGTCAAGTTCAGAAACAAGTTGAGCAGCCTTGAATGAAGTCAAGGTCTTACCTGCACCGGTCGTATGCCATATATAACCATTACTATTGGTGTTCTGAACTTTATCAATAATCTCCTCAACTGCATAATACTGATATGGTCGAAGCACCATTAGCGATTTATCACCTTCGTGCATTACGACGTATTTACTGATCATCTTGCCAAGAGTGCATTTGTCAAGAAAATCTGCGGCAAACAGGCTCAGTTCGTTGAATGGATTGTTGAATTTGTCAGTCCAATTAAACGTGAACTTAAATCCCTGATTGGGATTATTGGCAAAGTAGCGCGTATTTACACCATTGGATATTATGAAAATCTGAATGTAGTCGAATAAGCCATGAAACGAGGTCTTGTGATAACACATGGAAAAATTATTTATTTTTGGAATCAAACTGCCAGAGCTGGATACGACTCAACAACGTATGTTTGTGCGTTCAATAATAAATCACGGAAAAGAGGCTACTGAATCGTCTCCTATTGAAACTCAAATCCCATATAGCACATACAGAAAACATGCATCTCTCATACCTGTATCTGCCTCTGATGAAGAAAAAGAAATTAACGATAGCGTTATAGAAGACATCCTTAATGAATTTATTACTAACTACAGTGGTACACTTACGCCTCGTAAACTTCGCATAATATATTATAGGCTTTTAATGGCAATAAATATTGCTGCTGCAGGTGGCGGAGCAATGACGCGAGAGACTGCAATGAAAATTTTGGACCAATCAACGAAAACTAGTGTTAAAAACGATTCGACTGACATAGCGTTATCTGATATCGTTGAAATGGTAGTTCCCTTCTAATGTATGACGAATAAGCTTGAGATATGAAATGTCCTGACCTTTCAAATTGATGGAAAGGAGGTTGGTGTGCAGGTTGTGTACCGGAATGAGACCATCTGATGCTCACAGAATCCTATAACGTAATCGTTTGAGGGAAGTATGCCAGCGTTAAACAATCACCAGAGAATTGAAAGTTTGTTTTATCGGGTAGGTCAGGGACATTACTGTCCCTTTCCCCCCTCAGAACCGTACATGAGAGTTTCCCCTCATACGGCTCAAGCTTTTCTAAGCCTCTGTTCGTTTGC
>VSQE01000132.1 GCA_009775705.1 Prevotellamassilia sp. | reverse complement strand
GACCTTTTTTTCACAACATAGTATCTTTTTTGAACAAGATGGGACCTTTTTTTAAAAAGATAGGATGTTTTTTTCACGTTAAGCAACGAAAAAAGCCGCCCATTAGGCGGCTTTTCAGGGGTCTTCTACTTTGACAGTGCAAATATAATACCTCAGGGATGGAAAAGCAAATGTTAATTAACCTACGTTTACACTTTCGCTTTCCCGGCGCCCGTATCTATCGACGCTTAACGGACAAAAAAGGAGACGGGCACCGCCACAAAAATGGCAGGTACGCGTCTCCGGTATTTTCTTGACTGGCATATCAGCCAGCAGCTACGGCGTCACCGTATCTGTCGGATCTTGTCGTAATCCTCGGCATCGCCTACAACGATACGTCCGAACTCACGCAAACCGGTTCCGGCCGGAATGAGATGGCCGCAGATGACGTTCTCCTTCATGCCTTCCAGATAATCGGTCTTTCCGCTGATGGCGGCCTCGTTGAGGACTTTGGTGGTCTCCTGGAAAGAAGCGGCAGACATGAAGCTCTTGGTCTGGAGAGCGGCACGGGTGATACCCTGAAGTATCTGGGTGGACGTGGCAGCCTGCGCATCGCGCACCTGCACGAGCTTGAGGTCGCGGCGCTTGAGCTGGGAGTTCTCATCGCGCAACTTGCGGGCCGTCACGATCATTCCCTTCTTCATAATCTCACTGTCGCCGGCGTCGATGACAACCTTCTTGCCCCAGATGCGGTCGTTCTCCTCCGCAAAGTCGAGTTTGTCCACGATTTGCTGTTCGAGGAAGCGGGTATCGCCAGGTTCGTTGATCTGCACCTTGCGCATCATCTGGCGTACAATCACCTCGAAGTGCTTGTCGTTGATCTTCACACCTTGCAGGCGGTAAACATCCTGCACCTCGTTGACAATGTATTCCTGCACGGCCGTCGGGCCTTTGATGGCCAGGATGTCGCTCGGGGTGATGGAACCGTCGGAAAGGGGGGTTCCGGCACGCACGTAGTCGTTCTCCTGCACAAGGATCTGCTTGGAGAGGGAGACCAGATATTTCTTGATCTCACCCAACTTAGAGGTAACGACGATCTCGCGGTGACCGCGCTTGACATTGCCCATGGCAACTTCTCCGTCAATCTCGGAAACCACGGCGGGGTTGCTCGGGTTGCGGGCCTCGAAGAGCTCGGTGACACGGGGCAGACCTCCGGTGATGTCGCCGGCAGAACCTACTACACGGGGAATCTTGATCAGGACATCGCCGGCATTGAGTTTCTGGCCGTCCTCGATGACAATGTGGCCGTTGATGGGGAAGTTGTACGTACGGATCAGTTCTCCGCTCTCGTCAAGAATATGGGCGGAGGGCACACGGCCTCTTTCCTTAGACTCAATGACGATGCGCTCACGCAGACCAGTGGCCTCATCCTCCTCGATACGATAGGTCATACCTTCCTTCACATCCTCGAACTGCACAATACCGGCACTCTCGGTAACAATAACGGCATTGAAGGGGTCCCACTTGGCAATGACCGTGCCCTTTGCCACCTTGTCTCCGTCATTGACGAAGAGCTGGGAGCCGTAAGGAACGTTCTGGGTGGAGAGCACAATGTCGGTATGTTCGTCTACGAAACGGACTTCTGCCAGACGGCCCACAACGACCTTTCCGGCAGTGCCGTCCTCGTTGGTGACGTCTACGGTACGGAGCTCCTCAAATTCGAGACGGCAGTCGTGCTTGGCCACGATGGTGGCGTTGGCAGCGGCACCGCCGGCAATACCTCCGGCGTGGAAAGTACGGAGCGTCAACTGCGTACCAGGCTCGCCGATGGACTGTGCGGCGATGACACCGACAGCCTCGCCTTTCTGCACCATGCGGCTGGTGGCAAGGTTGCGGCCGTAGCACTTCATGCAGACTCCGTGCTTGCTCTCGCAGGTAAGTACAGAACGGATCTCGACGCTCTCGATGGGAGAAGCCTCGATTTCCGCCACGATGGGTTCGGTGATTTCCTCGCCGGCGGCAATGATGAGTTTGCCCGTAGTGGGATGTATGATGTCGTGTACGGAAACACGGCCAAGGATGCGCTCGCCAAGGGAGGAGATGATCTCGTCTCCGTCCTTCAGAGCCGTGCAAACCAGACCGCGGAGGGTTCCGCAATCTTCCTCGGTGATAATGACATCGTGAGAGACATCCACGAGACGGCGCGTCAGGTATCCGGCATCGGCCGTCTTCAATGCGGTATCGGCCAGACCTTTACGGGCACCGTGGGTGGAGATGAAATATTCGAGCACGGACATTCCTTCCTTGAAGTTGGAGAGAATGGGGTTTTCGATGGTGGCGCGTCCTTCGGCTCCGGCTTTCTGGGGCTTGGCCATCAGACCACGCATACCGGCGAGCTGGGAAATCTGGTCGGCAGATCCACGGGCTCCCGAATCGAGCATCATGAAGACGGCGTTAAAGCCTTGGTCGGCCTCGGTCATCTGCTTCATGAGGGTCTTCTTCAGATCGGTATTGACATGGGTCCAGGTATCAATGACCTGATTGTAGCGCTCGTTGTCGGTAATGAAACCCATGTTGTAGTTCATCGTAATCTGGTCGATGTCATCGTTACCCTTCTGCACAATCGCCGCTTTCTCCTCAGGAATGATGATGTCGTCAAGGTTGAACGACAGACCGCCCTCGTATGCCTTGCGATAGCCCAGGTTCTTGATGCCGTCGAGGAAATGGCAGGCACGGGCCATGCCCACACCCTTGATGACACGGGTAATGATGTCGCGGAGCGACTTCTTAGAAATGACGGTATTGATGAAGCCTATCTCATCGGGAATGATCTCGTTGACAATGACGCGGCCCACAGAGGTCTCGACAATGTGCTTGATCTGCATTCCCTTCTCGTCAATATCGTTCACGAGCACCTTGACCGGAGCGTGAACATCCACGCGCTTCTCGTTGAAGGCGATGATGGCTTCCTCGGGCCCGTAGAAGGTAAGGCCCTCGCCTTTGGCTCCGGGACGGAGTTTCGTGATATAGTAAAGGCCGAGCACCATGTCCTGAGAAGGAACGGTGATGGGGGCGCCGTTGGCCGGATTCAGGATGTTGTGGCTCTGGAGCATCAGCATCTGGGCCTCAAGAATGGCCTCGTTGCTGAGCGGGAGGTGAACAGCCATCTGGTCGCCGTCGAAGTCGGCGTTGAAGGCGGTACATGCCAGCGGATGGAGCTGGATGGCTTTTCCTTCGATCATCTTAGGCTGGAACGCCTGTATACCGAGACGGTGAAGCGTCGGGGCACGGTTGAGCAGAACGGGGTGTCCTTTCATTACATGCTCCAGAATGTCCCAGATGACGGGTTCCCGGCGATCCACGATCTTCTTGGCGCTCTTCACTGTCTTGACGATGCCGCGCTCGATGAGCTTGCGGATGATGAAGGGCTTGTACAACTCGGCTGCCATGAGTTTGGGCAGACCGCACTCACCCATATTCAGCTCAGGACCCACGACAATTACGGAACGGGCGGAATAGTCAACACGCTTACCGAGAAGGTTTTGGCGGAAACGGCCCTGCTTTCCTTTCAGATAGTCGGAAAGGGATTTCAGCGGACGGTTGCTGTCGCTCTTCACGGCGCTGCTCTTGCGGGAGTTGTCGAACAGACTGTCGACGGCCTCCTGCAACATACGCTTCTCGTTACGCAGGATCACCTCGGGCGCCTTGATTTCCAGCAGACGCTTCAGACGGTTATTGCGGATGAGGACACGACGGTAAAGGTCGTTCAGGTCGGAGGTGGCGAAACGGCCGCCGTCCAACGCAACCAACGGGCGCAACTCGGGAGGAGTGACAGGAATGATCTTCATGATCATCCACTCGGGTCTGTTGCGGTCCTTGCTGGCACGGAAGGATTCCACTACCTGCAAACGCTTCAGCGCCTCGTTTTTGCGCTGCATGAAAGAGTCGGAATTGGCACGGTCGCGCAATTCGTAGGAAAGCTCGTCCAGATTGATGCGGGTGAGCAGGTCGTAGACAGCTTCGGCACCCATCTTGGCAATGAACTTGTTGGGATCGCTGTCCTCCAGATACTGATTGTCCTTCGGAAGTTTCTTCAGGAGATCCAGATATTCGTCCTCGGTGAGCAAATCATTGGGAAGCACATCATCGGACAATACGCCCGGCTGAATTACCACATAGCGTTCGTAATATATGATGGTGTCAAGTTTCTTGGTAGGGATTCCGAGCAGATAGCCGATCTTGTTGGGCAAGGAGCGGAAATACCAGATGTGGGCCACAGGCACCACGAGCTGGATATGACCGGCGCGTTCGCGGCGGACCTTCTTCTCCGTCACTTCCACACCACAGCGGTCGCAGACAATACCCTTGTAGCGGATGCGCTTGTACTTTCCGCAATGGCACTCGTAATCCTTCGTGGGACCGAAGATGCGCTCACAGAAAAGACCGTCGCGCTCAGGCTTGTAAGTACGGTAGTTGATGGTTTCGGGCTTCAGTACTTCTCCGTACGAATTTGCCTGGATTTCTTCCGGAGATGCCAGACCGATAGAAATCTTCGTAAAGTTACTCTTTATCTTATTTTCTCTTTTAAATGCCATATCGTGTAATAATAATGTGTGTAAAGAGTTTACGTGTGATTAGTCAAGAATTACATTGAGGCCCAGGCCGCGCAATTCGTGAAGCAGGACGTTGAGAGATTCCGGAATGCCGGGTGTAGGCATCGGATCGCCCTTGACGATTGCCTCGTACGCTTTGGAACGGCCCACGACATCATCGGACTTGATCGTAAGGATTTCCTGCAACACATGCGAAGCGCCGAACGCCTCGATGGCCCAGACTTCCATCTCTCCGAAACGCTGGCCACCGAACTGGGCCTTACCGCCAAGAGGCTGCTGCGTTATGAGAGAGTACGGACCGATGGAACGGGCATGCATCTTGTCTTCCACCATGTGGCCCAGCTTAAGCATATAGGTGACACCTACCGTTGCCTTCTGGTCGAACGCTTCTCCGGTTCCGCCGTCATAAAGCTGCGTGGAGCAATAACGGGGCAGACCGGCCTTGTCCGTCCATTCGCAAAGGTCATCCATTTTGGCTCCGTCGAAGATCGGGGTAGCGAATTTCACGCCTAGTTTCTTGCCGGCAGCACCCAACACGGCCTCGAAAACCTGACCGATATTCATACGTGAGGGCACACCCAACGGATTGAGAACGATATCGACCGGCGTACCGTCTGCCAGGAACGGCATATCTTCCTGACGCACGATCTTGGACACGATACCCTTGTTGCCGTGACGACCTGCCATCTTGTCGCCCACTCCGATCTTACGCTTTTTGGCCACGTAGACCTTAGCCATCTGGACAATGCCCGAAGGCAGCTCGTCACCGATCGTAATGGCGAACTTCTTGCGCTTGAGCACGGCATCCATCACATTATATTTCTTCAGATAGTTGATGACCAGCATACGCACCAGTTCATTGGTATGTCCGTCTTCGGTCCATCCGCTGAGCTGCACCGATGTAAAATCGAGAGAAGCGAGAAGCGATTTGCTGAACTTCGCACCTTTGGCCACAACCTCGGTTCCGATATTGTCCTTGATTCCCTGGGCAGGCTTGTCCTTCACAAGTTTCATCAGACGGTCTATCATATCGGCCTTCAGACCGGCCACTTCCTTGACGAACTCGTCATCCAGTTTCTGAAGAATCTGTTTGTCCGCAGCTTTCGAAGCACGTGTCTTCATCGCCTTGGAGAACAACTTCTTGTCGATGATCACACCCGAGAGCGAAGGATTGGCCTTCAGGGACGCGTCCTTCACATCGCCGGCCTTATCACCGAAAATGGCACGGAGGAGTTTTTCTTCCGGCGTAGGATCGCTCTCTCCCTTCGGAGTGATCTTTCCGATCAGGATGTCACCGGGATTTACACGGGCGCCGATACGGATGATACCGTTCTCATCCAGATCTTTCGTCGCATCCTCGCTGACATTGGGAATGTCATTGGTGAGTTCCTCCATTCCGCGCTTCGTCTCGCGCACTTCGAGCGAGAACTCATCAACATGCACGGAAGTCAGAATATCCTCGCGCACCATACGCTCGTTCAGCACAATGGCATCCTCATAGTTATATCCCTTCCAGGGCATATATGCCACCAGCAGGTTACGGCCGAGCGCCAGCTCGCCGTTTTCCGTGGCATATCCTTCCGTCAGGATGTCGCCGGCCTTGACACGCTGTCCCTTCTCGCAGATCGGGCGCAGGTCAATGGTCATATTCTGATTCGTACGGCGGAACTTGGGTATGCGGTATTCCTTCGTGGCCGGCTCAAAGCTGACAAACTCCTCGTCCTTGGTGCGGTCATAAGCAATACGGATGGTGGTGGCATCCACATATTCTATCACGCCGTCTCCCTCTGCCGTTATCATCGTGCGGGAATCCTCACACACCTGCTTCTCGATGCCGGTACCCACAATAGGAGCTTCGGAACGGATGAGGGGAACAGCCTGGCGCATCATGTTGGATCCCATCAACGCACGGTGGGCGTCATCGTGCTCCAGGAAGGGAATCAGAGAGGCGGCGATAGAAGCGATCTGCTGCGGAGCAACGTCCATCAGGTCTACCTGTGAAGGCGGAACCACCGGATAGTCGGCATCCTGACGGCATTTCACCTTGTCGCGGATAAACGATCCGTCCTCACGCAACGGGGCGTTGCCCTGCCCGATGATCTTGCCTTCCTCCTCTTCCGCACTCAGATAAACCACATTGCCGTTGTCCAGATCGGCCACGGAATCCTGGATCTTGCGGTAGGGAGTCTCGATAAAGCCAAGCTCGTTGATCTTGGCATAGACGCAGAGCGAAGAAATCAGACCGATGTTCGGACCTTCCGGAGACTCGATGGGACAAAGACGTCCATAATGCGTATAGTGTACGTCGCGCACCTCGAAACCGGCACGCTCACGCGAAAGACCTCCGGGGCCCAATGCCGAGAGACGACGCTTGTGGGTCACTTCGGCCAAAGGATTCGTCTGGTCCATGAACTGGGACAAGGCATTCGTCCCGAAGAAAGAATTGATGACGGAAGAAATGGTCTTCGCATTGATCAGATCCGTAGGGGTGAACACCTCGTTGTCGCGCACGTTCATGCGTTCACGGATCGTACGGCTCATACGCGCAAGTCCCACGGCAAACTGGTTGGACAACTGCTCACCCACGGTGCGCACACGGCGGTTGCTCAAATGGTCGATATCATCCACCGTGGCCTTGGAGTTGATCAGCTCCACGAGATACTTGATAATTTCGATGATGTCCTCGCGGGTTAGCACACGCACATCCATGTCCGTCGAAAGATTCAACTTCTTGTTGATGCGGTAACGGCCCACTTCACCCAGGTCATAACGCTTTTCCGAGAAGAACAGGTTGTTGATCACCTCACGGGCGCTCGCATCATCGGCAGGATCAGCATTACGCAACTGACGGTAAATATAAAGCACAGCTTCCTTTTCCGAGTTGCTGGGGTCCTTCTGCAACGTATTGAAGATAATCGAATAGTCCGAAGCAGAAGCCTCCTCGTGGTGAATGAGGATAGACTGCGCACCGCTCTCGATGATCTGTTCGACATGCTCTGCCTCCAACACCGTCTCACGGTCCAGAATCACCTCGTTACGCTCAATGGAAACAACCTCGCCGGTATCCTCGTCAACAAAGTCCTCCACCCAGCTCTTCAGAACGCGCGCCGCGAGCTTGCGGCCCAAAGCCTTCTTCAGGTTGGTCTTCGTCACCTTGACCTCTTCAGCCAGATTGAAAATCTGAAGAATGTCCTTGTCGTTCTCGAAACCGATCGCGCGCAGAAGTGTCGTGACGGGCAATTTCTTCTTACGGTCAATGTAGGCATACATCACATTGTTGATGTCCGTGGCAAACTCTATCCAGGATCCTTTGAACGGAATGATGCGGGCGGAATACAGCTGCGTGCCGTTGGCATGTATGCTGGAGCCGAAGAAAACACCCGGCGAGCGGTGCAACTGCGAGACAACCACACGCTCGGCACCGTTGATGATAAAGGTTCCGTTATCGGTCATATAAGGGATAGGACCCAAAAAGACATCCTGCACGACAGTGTCGAAATCCTCATGGTCGGGGTCGGTACAGTAGAGTTTGAGTTTCGCCTTCAAAGGCACACTGTAGGAAAGCCCCCTCTCCAAACACTCCTGAATGCTGTAACGGGGCGGGTCGATATAGTAATCGAGAAATTCGAGTACAAAGTTGTTGCGAGTGTCTGCAATGGGAAAATTCTCGGCAAAAACTTTGTACAGACCGTCATTCTTACGCAATTCGGACGGAGTGTCGAGCTGTAGGAAATCTTTGAAAGACTTTAACTGAACGTCCAGAAAATCCGGATACGGCATCGGATTCTTGACTGACGCAAAGTTGACACGATGGTTTATAACTCTGGAAGACATTCGTTGAATTTATTGATGGACTTATGTTATAGACACAAAAAGGTTAAGAACCCTCTACCAGAGGATTCTTAACCAGACCCCATACGGGTATTTCCTTATCAGGCGATCTCTACTTCGGCACCAGCCTCTTCGAGAGCTTTCTTCAAAGCTTCAGCCTCTTCTTTGGCTACGCCTTCTTTCAGCTTGCTGGGAGCACCGTCAACGAGATCCTTAGCCTCTTTCAGACCGAGACCGCAAGCCTCCTTAACAGCTTTCACAACCTGCAACTTAGCAGCACCTGCGCTCTTCAGGACTACGTCGAACGACGTTTTTTCCTCAGCGGCAGCAGCAGCACCAGCTGCGGGACCGGCAGCAACAGCAACAGCTGCAGCAGCGGGTTCAATGCCATACTCGTCCTTCAGGATCGTTGCCAACTCATTAACTTCTTTTACTGTCAAATTTACCAATTCTTCAGCAATAGCTTTAATATCTGCCATTTTCTTAAATTTATTTGTTTTGTTTTTATTCGTTGATTTGTTTACCGGTATATCAACCGATTATTCGGGACGTTCGCCCAAAGTTTTAAGCACACCGTGAATGGTCTGTCCTGCGGATTGCAGGGCGGATACAACATTCTTGGCGGGAGATTGCAGCAAAGCCACAACATCCGCAATAACCTCGGCCTTGCTCTTGATAGCGCACAAGGCATCCAGCTGGTCGGCTCCTACATAGAAACCTTCCTCAGCGTATGCGGCCTTCAGGCCGGGGATGCTGTCCTTGCTCACCTCTTTAATGAGTTTGGCGGGAGCGTTCGCGGTGTTGCAGAAGAACACTGCCGTGCTGCCTTTCAGACTGCCATAAAGCGGGGAGTAGTCAATCTCGGCTGCCTCAAATGCCTTGTGCAAGAGGGTGTTCTTAACAACCAGCATCTTGATGTCGGCACCGAAACACTTTCTTCTCAGGTTGCTCGTCGACTCGGCGTTCATACCGGTCACGTCTACCAGATAGAAATGTGCGTATTCCTTTAATTTCTCACCGATATGCTCGATGACAATAGCTTTATCTTCCTTTCTCATGATACACTTTCATATTAAACTTCTTCAACTGATTTGGGATCAATCTTGATACCCCGGCTCATAGTAGAAGAAAGATAAATACTCTTGATATAAGTACCCTTTGCGGTAGCCGGCTTCAGCTTGTTGATCGTAGCGATAAACTCTTTGGCATTGCCCTGAATCTGCTCGGGGGTAAAAGATACCTTTCCGATAGAAGTGTGTACAATACCGGTCTTGTCTACCTTGAAGTCGATCTTACCCTGCTTCACCTCACGCACCGCTTTGGCAACGTCCATGGTAACAGTACCGCTCTTGGGGTTCGGCATCAGTCCGCGCGGACCGAGAACACGACCGAGAGCACCGATTTTACCCATGATGGCGGGCATAGTGATGATCACATCAATGTCAGTCCAACCACCTTTGATCTTCTCGATATATTCATCGAGACCTACATAGTCAGCACCAGCTTCTTTGGCAGCGGCTTCGGCATCGGGCGTACAGAGACAGAGCACACGCACGGTCTTACCGGTTCCGTGAGGCAGGGATACCACACCACGGACCATTTGGTTTGCCTTGCGGGGATCTACTCCCAGACGTACGTCGATATCCAATGAGGCATCGAATTTGGTCGTGGTTATATCCTTAACCAGAACAGACGCCTCTTTCAAGGTGTAAGCCTTCCCTGCTTCAATCTTGTCAGCTACCGACTTCTGATTTTTTGTCAGTTTACTCATTGTTCAAAAATTGAAGTTAATTTATTAACCCGGGAAGTCTCCCTTAATTGTGATACCCATACTGCGGGCAGTTCCTGCCACCAGCTTCATAGCCGACTCTACCGTGAAACAGTTCAAGTCTGGCATTTTGTCCTCTGCGATAGCCTTCACCTGTTCCCAGGTAATCTCAGCTATTTTCGCACGGTTGGGCTGTGCGGAACCGCTCTTCTTTTTGGCTGCCTCCAGCAATTGAATTGCTACAGGAGGTGTCTTCACTACAAACGAGAAAGACTTGTCATTATAATAAGTAATGACAACAGGCAGAACTTTCCCTGCCTTCTCCTGAGTTCTGGCATTGAACTGCTTGCAGAAATCCATGATATTGATACCCTTGGAACCCAAGGCAGGACCTACGGGAGGGGATGGATTTGCAGCGCCACCTTTAATCTGTAATTTGATTAATCCAGCAACTTCTTTAGCCATTGTTTTATTT
>VSQE01000131.1 GCA_009775705.1 Prevotellamassilia sp. | reverse complement strand
ATATGTCAATTTCGTTAATCATCGTCCGATTGGGCGGATAAAATATTCTCTAATTTAATTCAACCAACAGGTAGTTACATGTATTCCTTCGTAAACTCTTCACCGAAAATCCGTAGCCTTACGCTGCTCTCGTCCCTTGCCGTCGCCGGGCTCACCTCGTGTGCCTTGCAGTAGCTTTTCATCACACGGTTCTCCTTCACCCCCTCCGGCAGCCGCAACGTCCAGCCGGCCTCCAGTGTGTCCGTAAGGCTCACGCCGTTCTCCATGGCCATGTCCAGAGCAGCCTCCCATGTTCCGTGCTCCTGCACCGCTATGTCCGCCAGCGTCTGCCCGTCTTTCACCGTCACCTCCATAGCCTTACATCTTTTTCCTGCCGAATGTGCAAAACCACACTATGCCACTCACGAGCACGCCTCCCGTCATCCACACATACCATGGCACACCAGTTCCCCTCTTTTCGCTTTTCTCAGCCCAGTGGTTCAGCGTGTCATGGTTTGTCTGCACGGCAGCGCCTTGCTGCACATCCTCATGCTGGCTCTCCCTTGCCGTATCATGGTTCTGCTCTCGGTTACGTTCCGTGTTGCGCCAATGCTCACTCTTCACCACGTTGCCCGCCTGGTCCACCGTCAGCACCGTCGAGTCCTTCACCACCGTCGAATCCTTCACCCTCGTCTCGTAGCGTATCACCACAGAGTCTCTCCTCACGATGGAGTCCCTTATCGCCACCGAGTCCCTTACCACTCGGGTCTCACGGCTCTCGCTCGTTTTTCTTGTAGTGGCACAGCTCACCATGAGCATAACCATCAATATCCATAAAAAATTTTTCATCGTCATACTGTTTTTATATGTCCTTGTATTCCACTTTCGCATCAAAACACGGACACGCCTTTATCCACTCGTTTCTGGTTATCTTTCCGTCTCCGTTCAGATCGGGCGAAAAGTCCCTGTGTCCCTGTATCGTCGCCTTCGGATATCTGCTTCTGAGCAGTTTCAGCAACGCCTTCAGACTCTTCTTCTGCGCCTCCGTGCGATTGTCTGTCGCTTTGCCCGTAGCGTCTATGCCTCCTATGTACGCCACGTTTATCAGCTTCGAGTTCCAGCCCTTCACACCGTTGCTCACTCTCTCCTCGTCCAGCATCTGGTGCACCACACCGTCTGCGCTCACAACATAGTGGTAGCCCGGGTTCTTCCATCCTTTGCGCTTGAACTCCATCTCCAGCCCCCTTATCGTTGTCATTTGGCTGCTCGCCGTGCAGTGTACGGCTATGTATCGTATATCTCTCATTTCTTCTTCATTTTGTCGAGAGCCGCTTCCACGTCCTCGGGTTTCACATTCAGTTTGCTTGCAATCTCGCCCACAAGAGCCTTCTTCAGCAGTTGCAGGAAGGGCATATTCGGAAAACATATCAGCATGCTCGCTGCCGTGCTCCACAGCTCCACCAGTATGATGCAGATGCAGATGACGCTCGTCGACAGCCCGTTCCCCACGCCCAGCAGTTTGTCTATCAGTATGAACAGCAGTATCACTGAGCCGTACACCGCCAACTTCGACAGCGAGTCCCTCATCAGCTCGCTCTTCGTAAATCGGCCCTGCTTCACGCTCGATGCAATGCCCCATGCAGCATCCATCACCACAGCAACCACCGTGAAGCCCACCATCGTTTCATACCCTGCCAGGAAGTTTGCCACAATCAGTCCCACGCACACCGCCCAGCCCCATGCCGTCGACAGCACCACCGACAGCTTGTTCATAAAATGTTCCAGTATCATCATTCAGTTTCCTTTCCTTTTTTTCTGTTAATAACTCGCCTCTATCTCCACACCCTTCTCCGTGATCCTCACCTTCGCCACAGTCTGACCGTCCATCTCCAGCTGCTCCTTTATCTCCGTGCGCCAGTAAATAGGGTCATTATCCAGCAGCATGTCGCTCAGCCCCACGCCTGCCGACGGACGCTCTTTCAGCTCCCCCTTGTGCAGCGTCAGCAGCAAAGCCTGGTTCTGTCGCAGCGTGTCCCCCACGGCCATCATGCCGTTCCTCACAGCAGGTTCCAGCACGTTGCCGTTGCCGTCATATCGCAGTTCTATTCCTTTCATCCTCTTCTCAGTGCTTTATGGTTTCGTCCTCGTAGTCCCCCTGGGCAAAGCGGTTCGCCGCCTTCATCGGCTTTACAGTGGTAAACGTGCCCCCGGGATGCGCCACCGTCACCTGGTGCGTGTGGCTGTTGAATGCGTCCACCAGCTCGTTTATCTTTGCCGTCAGCTCGCCTATGTTCACCAGTCCGCCCAACAGTCCGCCGTTCACCTCTATCCTCTCCACATGGTCCACCTGCACCACCACCAGCTCTGCCATGTCGCCGCTCAGGCTCCCCATCGTCACCGCCGTCCCCACCTTAGGTGTCACCAGCATCCGCCCCTTGTCCTCCGTTTCCGAGGCCTTCAGCCGCACCCCTGGTACGTCCACCTTTCCCACCGTCACCGTGCAGGTCTGACCCTCCACGCTCTTCACCACGCCTTGGTACAGCGTCGTCTCCCTTCCGCCGCCAGCGCCCCTCAGCAGTTCTTGCAGCCTTCTGTATTCGTCCATTCCGTTTCCTCCTTTCTTTTTAGCTCAACTTAAAACCTAACGTCACCTTCCTCTTGCCGCCATCCCTGCCGAACTCCGTTGTCACAGCCGCCACAAAGTACGTCCCGTCCTTATACTCATAGTCCCGGTCACGCAGCACAGCGCTGTCACCCGGCTTGCACATCGGCACCAGCCATCCCGTTATGCTGCCCTCATAACCGTCAAAGCTCCGCCGTTTCACCTCCAGCTCACCGCGAGCCTTCATCGACGCCTCGTCACTCGTAGGACACTTGATTTCTATTTTGTCGCCGCCAGTTGTGCCAGTCTCGATTTCTTTGACCGTGCCGTCTGGCATAAGTGCCTTCACGATAACAAGCAGCCGTTTGTCTTGTGCTCGATGATAGGTGAGGTTTTCTTCCTCGACGTTCAGCGAGAAATCATAGAAACGTTCTTCGCCGACTTTCTCACCCGGTGGGTGGATATGCAACATGCCGTCTTGCATATAGATGTCTGCGCCGCTTTCCTCCTGCACCTTCTTCAGAACATCGTAGCCAGTAGCGTTGTTTATCACAAACTTGCTATATGTCCATGAGTAGGAACACTCAACACTACAGCTGATACCGCAGCCGTCAACGACCTTTGCAAGCAAGCCTTTCAGCGTAACCTTTTGCAGCACTTCATTCGGGATGTCTTTTCTGAACAGAAACAGGTCATCTTCGCAAATGAGTTTTATATCGCTGCCATCGGTGGATATACGCTGCAGCCAGCCTTCAAACTCCGTTTCAAGCCCAGTTTCTTCATATCCGAACTTTATGCACACCTTGTCACCACGTTTCAGTTTATCCTCAATCTGCAGTGCCGCATTATATTCTGCTCCAGGCAGCGTTATGGTCGCGGTGTCGGCAAGCAGCTCTACACTTTTGTGTATCTCCACCTTATCGAGCATTCCGAGTCGGTAGTTGCCGACCGTTATGTCATAAGTCATCGTATACATATTGTATTATGTGTTTAGATCCTCACGGCTCAACAGCAACTTGTAGATGTCGTCGCTGTATGCCTGGATAGTATAATTTTGGTTTGCTCTGCCGGTTGTGAAAGGTATGTCCCAACTCTCTATTGCCAGTTGGCTGATGCCGAATATCTCCAGCAATGGGCACAACGCCTTCACATGTCCCGCCTCGCAGAAGTTCTTCAGCCTTGTCACGTCGGCATCCGGATAGCTGCCGTCCTCGCTCATCAGCAAGCCTTCTATCCTGACGGTATAGTCATCTTGCGTCCAGCGTTCCTTGATGCTGCCTTTCACCTTTCCTTTCGACACATGGCGGCGCGTCAGTATATTTTGTCCGTTGACGCTTATCATCGGCTCCACCGGGAACAGCCACTCCTCGGCACTTGCCTCCTCCAGTTGGAAACGCAGCGGCATCACCATAGGAACACCAAGCGCATTTGTACGGACTATATCCTCAAGCTCTTCTTCGGTGATTTTTGTCACATCGAAGCCTGAGCTGTCGGGTATCGTCTTGCCGCCTTGAATGTAGCCGAGGTTCTTGCCGAAGAAATTGTTCTCACGGAATAGCCAGTAGGGCGGTACCTTGGTCAGTCCCGCTGCCCTCAGCGCAAGGTTCTGCAGTATGAATTTGTTTGTCGTGCTCATCGGTCTGTACTGGTTGCTATTGACAGGGCGCGGTTCATGCACTGGAGCACCACACGCTCCAGCTCTGCCGTATCGCTTTTGTCGTTCATTGTTACCTGGATATTGTCGAAAAACTTGCCAATGGAGATGTTTATCGATGTGTTGCGTGTGCCGCCGGTGGCAAGAGCCTCGGCTGTCTTGCGTCCGCCTTTGCCTCCCTTACCGCCTTTGCCTCCTTTCCCGTCTGTGGCAGAGCTGAAAGAGAATGAGGTGTCGCTGCCTTTCACTCCTGGTGTGGATATGGCTGCTGACTTCTTTGGCTTGTCTTTCGCGCTTTCGCGTACATAGTTCCGGTCGTACTCGTCTTTCACACCATTCACAAGCTGCTTTGTCGCAGAGAGTGCCTTTTCGGTGCTTGATATACCGGTTATGTCCTTCACGCTTTTCACGGCACTGTTCCAAGCACCTTTGAAGTCACCGTCAAAGAGTTTCGCCATGGCATCGCCGATTTTGCCGATGCCACTGAGCAAGGTCTTGAAACGGTCTATCAAGTAATCCTTGATGATGCCTCCGAGTCCCTTAATCACCGACCACATGGTGAGCAGAAAGGCGCGGAACCCGGCAAATTTGTTCCAGCAATACACGATACCGGCTACCAAAGCAGCCACAGCCGTAATGACGATACCTATGGGATTGGCGTTAAGTGCCACATTCAGTAACCACTGCACACCCTCCCATACCTTTGTCACGGCAGAAACCACCTTGATAGCCCCGACCATTCCCCACAAGGCTATCGTATGGAGGTTGAAAGCTATCGTGCCGACACCGACAACCACAGCGAGGTATCCGAGTTCTGTTTTCCATTGCATGATGAAATTGATGACACCAGCCACAACTGACAGTATTTTCGACAATGCGGTAGCTATCGGCGGCACTATGGCCATAAACACATCCATGAGTCCGCTGACGATTGGCTTCAGTTGCTCGAACATGTCAACAGCCGACTGTCTGATATTACCAATCAGGGTAGAGAACTTGCCACTGACGGTCTGGCTGAGTTTGTCTGACATTCCCTCAAAAGCGCCACCGGCACCCGTTGCATGGTTTATGGCGGCAGCTACAGCGTCAAAGCCTATTTGTCCCTTGCTCATCATGTCCTGCAACTCCGCATAACTTTTGCCAGTCATCTTCTGCAGTTCCTTCAATGGGTTAAAACCGGCATTGATAAACTGCATCAAGTCCTGCCCCTGCATCTTTCCTGCTGATGCCACCTGTCCGAACACGAGTGAAAGGCCGCCGAGTTTTTGCTTGTCGCCCATGGCGATGTCGCCGAGTTGTTTCAAGTACGGCACCACTTTCTGTGCGTTAACGCCAAAGCCAAGCATCATCTTGGCATTGTTTTCAAGGTCAAGCGGTTCAAACGGTGTACGTGCCGCAAACTTGTTGATGTCGTTCAACATCCTTGCGGCCATGGTCTCGTTGCCTACCAGTGTTTTGAATGCCACAGAAGTCTGCTCGGCTTGTGCCCCTATGGCGGTCAGTGCGCCCACTCCTGAGGCTATCAGCGTGTACGGGTTCATAAGAAAGTCCATACCCGGCAATGACGAGAGCGAGTTCCTAAAATTTGAGAAGGAGAAGGCTTCCCGAAGGCGAGTACCCACGGATGTCGCCTTTCGGGATATAGTGTCAAGCTGCTCGGACGTGCGGCGTGCTACGCTCAACACATTGCCCTGATCAGCCTGCAACTTGATTAGGAATTTAAGTACACTATCCATTTGCCTTTGCCTCTTCTTTTCTGATGTCTATTAAATACCGGATAGTCCACGCCCATTCCGCATCGGTCAGGGTGTCTGGGTCTATGTGCATGTAATATCTCAATAGTGTATTCAGGTAGAGAACATCACTTGCCCCGGCATCGTCGATTTCAGCCTCCTCTAAAGCTTTTTTATCTCGGCCTCCTTTACCTTCAGCACCTCATCCAGTGTGTTGCAGGCTGCGAAGAAATAGTCATCGTTGGTCTTGATTTCCTCATCGCCTTCCACCCACAACTGGTTAAGTAGCGCTGTCTGCATCTTGATGGGGTCTTTCTCCACACTCACATAGCTCAAGTCACGGCGGTTCGGCTTGCGGATGATGCAGCTCTTGCCCTGCGTCTCTATCAAGAATATATCACCGTGCTTGGCCTTTAAAGTCTCAATTTGTTCTTTCGTAAAAATCATTTTTTCTCTTTTTTAATGGTTCTCAATCTCTGTTCAAACGCTCTCTTTATCTCACTACACGCTCTTCTTGTCCAAGAAGATAAACGGAAGCGACTTCTCCTGAAATTTGTCGCCCTGCTTCCATTCTGTGTTGTCCTCCGTAAACTCCACACCCATCAGTAGGTCCGTCGTTATCACGTCACCCTTGCTCGGGTTACCGTAAGCCACAACGATGTCTATGCTGATGTCCAGTATGTCGCCGCCACCGGCAGCACGCAGCGCCTCATATTCGCTTTGCGTCACCGTTAGCTCGCCGTCATACGTCTTGTTGCCCCTCTGTATGCTGTGTGGCTTGTTGCCCTTCGCGTGCAGCACTTCCTTCTCCTGTTTCGACGAGTATTTCACGCCCCTTATGCCAGTCACCGGTCTGCCTGCAGCCACCACGTTCACGTCGCTCCATTCGTACTCTCTTGAATTGAACATTCTTCTCCTCCTTTCTTCTTTAGCCGTTTGTTGTCACTTGGAATCCCAGGTTCACGTCCACATAACGTGCATAGCCGTAGGGGCGTACCTTCAGCGTCACCTTCACCATGCTCGTCGCCAGCACGTTCTGCGTCTCGTCTATCTTGCATACGCAGCCCTCGCCGTCGCTTCCGCTGCTCAGCTCCCCGTTGGCCGTCATCTTGCGGTTTATCGCTGTCTCCACCGTCTGCTGCCAGCTCTTCACCACGCCAGTGTCAAGCGTACCGTCTTCGTTCACCTCCAGTTCGTCCAGAAGCATGTCCAGAAGCGTGTCATACGCCGTGCGGTACGCCTTGTCTATCACTCTTCGCAGCGCCAGCTTCGCATAGTCCCCCGTAGGGTCGCACGCCAGGTTGTCGTCAGCCCAGTAGTAGCCGCTCCTGCCCACATACTTCCGCGCCACGATGTAGCCCTTCTCGTACAGCTTCCTCACGCTCTCACTGGCCTCCTCCGTCTTCTTCTCGCCGACATACATCTCCAGAGGTTTTAGGCTCCCGTCCTTCACCCTGCCAATGTTGCGCTGCACGCTCACGCTCGCCGCGCGTCCAAGCAGCGTGCCCATGCACGCCCCGTTCGTTCCGGCTTTCGTGTCGCTCACCACGATGCCCACTCTGTCCCACGTTTCCTTTGTAAGGTCGTGCAGTTCCGTCGCTTCTGTGTAGTTTCTGCCTTCCAGCAGAGTCACCATCGGTGCATACAGCTCTGTCGTGGCCCATTCGCCCAGCTGCTGCGCTTTTGCAGCAGCTGTCAGCACGTCCTTGTCTATGCCTTCCTGGCTTGTCTCGCTCGACAGCGTGTTCACGTTCGCCACGCCCACGCCTCGCAGCGCACCATTCTCCTTCTCCACGAGCCAGCGCACGCTTCCTGCTGATGTCTTCGTATAGTCCAGAAGCGCCGTCATCGTTGTCGTCGGGCTCACGCCCATAACCACGAGCTTCACGCTGGCACCAGCCTCGTCATAAAACTCCGACAGATGTTTCCACAGCACCTCATTGTTTTCCTCAGTCAAGCCCAGGGCCTGCACACTGTCCATGCTCGTCACCTCATACGCCGTGTTCAGCGCGAACGTGCTCCCAACGGCTGCAGCGCCGCACACCAAGGCGAACAGCCCGTCCGGACTGTCGCCCACGGTGCCCAGCTGCCCCGTCAGAAATTGTATCTTCACTCTCGGTAGTTGCATAAGCTATTCTCCTTTCCTTCTCTACGCTGCAGCATCCTCTGTGATAAGGTACACACCCTTCTTGTCATAGCGGCGCGGACTGCCGCCAACACGCACCAGGAACGAGTAGATGTCGCCGTAGTATTGCGGATCGTCCTCATTAGAGAACATCTTCACCTCGCCAAGAGCGCGGCTTACGCACTGCTGCTGCCAGGCAAGGCCTGCAGCAAGTTCTGTCGCCTCGCCCTCATCTTCCCATTTGATAACGGTCGAACCGTCTGCCTTCACTCGCAGAACCTTCGAACGCTGCATGATGCTGAAGCCATAGAGCTGTCCCATCACGCCCTTGCTCACATTTGCTAAAGCCTGGAATGCCGAGAGCTCCTTGTCTGTCAGGTCGTCCAGAAGATCTGCATACTGCACTGCGTCAAGCAGCATATAGCGGCCCTCTGTCGGCACGTCATCCACGTTCATCTTCACCATCGCCTCCATCACTACCGCCTTCGTAAACTTCTTGCGGTTGCCGGTCGCAGTTTCCGAAGTGTGCGCCTCGCGCGCCGCACCGTTGGTGCTAAGTGTGTTCGCACCCTTCGCCCAGCGATACAGCAGGTTCTGTGCTGCCACCTTCTGTAGCTGCTGGCGGTCGTTGCTCAGCACACTGTTACGCTTGTCGTAGCTCAGCTCCACAGTGTCGATGTTCGGAATGTAGATGGGGTTCGTGGTCAGCTCGTCCATGTCATAGGTCAGCTCGTTGTCCGTGCGTTGGTTCACGCTCGCGGGCTTCTTTGTGCGGTTTATTTCCACACCCGACGGGGTGCCCGCATTCGGGATGTGTACCGTCTTGTAGCTCACAAAGGTAGAGTCGTCGATACTCTTCGAGGCAAACGAGTTGTCGGGGTAGAAGTTCTCGACAATAGTGTTCAGCCAGATTTGTTTGTTCAATGCCATTTCTTTTTTCTCCTTTTTCTTTCGTTATTATTCCGTTAGTTGTTATAGTCCACACCAAAGCGTTCCTTATACTTCGCCGCAAACAGTCCCGGGTCTGAGTTCTTCAGCACCGCAAGCAGACCGCTTCTGTCCAGCTCGTCCCAGCTCTTGTCGGCAAAGCTGCTGCCGGTGGGGTGCTCGTCGATATAAGCTGCTGCACGCATCTGGGGCTTCTGGGCTTTCATACCCTTCAGTAGTGACTCGGTGTTTGCACGGTCGCTCTTCATCAGAGCCTTGAAGGTCGCCACCTGCTCCTTGCCGATCTTGCCGTCGCTCACAGCCTTGTTCACAATAGCCTCCACCTCGGCTGCTTCTGCTGCCTCGGCTTTCTCCTTGTACGCCTTGTTGGCTTTCTCCAGGGCTTCTGCCTTGGTTGCTTGGTTCTCCAACTGCTGAGCTTTCATCAGCAGCTCTGCCTCGCTGTTCACATCTTTGAACGTGGGCATTTTCTTCAGTTCTTCTAATAGTGCCATGTCTTTATTCTGGTTTTGTGGCTGCGTCTGCAGCCGGTTGTTGAAATATTGATATACCTCACCGGCGGTCTTCGGCTCCGTTTCGGGTTTCTCGCCCATGTCGTACAGTCCGTCTGCCAGTTTCATACTCACCGCTTCCTCTGCGCTTATCCAGTGGTCTTTCTCGTCAAAGTAGCGGGCGGTCACCTCCTTTGCCTCCATTCCGCAACGATGGGCTATCATGCGTGCCAGGTCGCCCTGCAGCGTCTCCATCATGCTTGCCGTCTGGCGCAGGGCTGAGGCGTTGCCCCATGTACCTCCGCTTACAGCGTGCAGCATCAGTTTCGCGTACGGCGACATATAGAGGGGCTTGCCGCATAGAGCGATTATGCCTGCTATGCTCGCTGCCACACCGTCCACATATATCGTTATGTCCGCCTTCGAGGTGCGCAGCGCATTGTATATCGCTATGCCGCTGAACACGTCGCCGCCGTTCGAGTTTATCCTTACGTCTATCTTGTCGTATTGCGCTTGCAGAGCCATCAGCTCGCTCACCACGCGGCCACTATCCACCTTCTGTCCGTCGCCCACGTCGCCGTACAGCAGTATGGCCACCTCGCCGTCACCGGGTATTGTGTTGAAAAACTTCATTTCGCGTTCTGTTTTTTAATTTCCGCTTGCAAAATTCTATAAAAATCCGTCCGCTTGCAAACCGTGTTTTTATAGTGTCGTTTCCTAATGTTATCGTCACTTTTCCTGGCGTCATCATAAAACATCGGTTTGAACTTGTACCCGAAAACATAGAACTTTGCATCCTGTTAACAAGCATTTTTTATTTCATCTTATGACAAAAAACAATATCGACAAAAAAGGCATAGCCCAGTCCCTCTTCCTCGACGGAGCATACACCCAGGAGGAGATTGCAGCTAAGGTGGGGACCACACGTCAGACTGTTTCGCGGTGGGTCCGCGATGGAGCATGGGAGGAGCTGAAGGCTTCACGCACCATCACAACAGAACAGCTCATCGCGCAATATAAGCGCCAACTCGCCGAAATCAACAAGCGAATCGAAGCACGACAGCCTGGCGAACGCTTCCCGACAACCGAGGAGGCCGATGCCATCGTCAAAACTGCTGGAGCCGTCAAAAAGCTGGAACAGGACATCGGCGTATCCGATTGCGTCTCTGTTGCCATGCGGTTCCTCTCATGGCTGCGCCCCGTCGATGCCGAAGCGGCACGCACGTTCAACGACTATTTCGATGCGTTCATCAAGGATCAGGCAGGGAGGGCCCGTAAGTAATGGCTACAGCTAAAGACAGACAGTCTCTTGCCGTTTGGGAGGAGTTTCACAAAAGCCTACTGCGCGGTGTTGAGGTCGACAACAGCCTCACGCGTCAGGACATAGAGCGCCAACGTGCTCAACTTGAACGCGACCCCATAGAATGGATAAAGTTCTTTTTCCCGGCTTACGCAAAATACGAGTTCGCACCGTTCCATATTCGGGCCATACGGCGCGTCATTGCCAACGACGAGTGGTACGAGGTGCTCTCATGGTCGCGCGAGCTGGCAAAGTCCACCGTCGCCATGTTCATTCTCATGTTCCTTACGCTCACACGGCGCAAGCGCTTTGTCGCTCTGGCATCGGCCACCATCGACTCGGCTAAGCGTCTGCTCCTTCCGTTCAAAATCAATTTCGAGTCTAATCCGCGCATACGCCAGTTCTACGGCGAGCAGACAACCATCGGGCAGTGGACTGATTCTGAGTTTTCGTGCCGCTGTGGAGCCAAGTTCATTGCCCTCGGAGCAGGTTCTGCTCCACGTGGTGCGAGGAATGAGTCTGTGCGTCCTGATGTTATCTATATGGACGACTACGATACCGATGAGGATTGCCGTAACCCGGAGACACTCAAGAAGAAATGGGAATGGTTCGAGGGTGCATTGTACCCGACACGTTCCATTTCAGAGCCGACATTGATATTGTGGTGCGGTAATATCATCGCAAAGGACTGCTGTATATCCCGTGCCGGAAAGATAGCCAAACATTGGGACGTTATCAATATCCGCGACAAGAACGGACGCTCTACATGGCCAGCCAAGAACACGGAGGAGATGATTGATACCGTACTGTCCAATATCTCAACCAAAGCTACACAGGCCGAGTATTTCAACAATCCTGTGGCCGAGGGAAAGATATTCAAGAACCTGCCATACGGCAAAGTGCCACCGCTCCATAAATTCAAGTTCCTTGTAGCCTATGGCGACCCTGCCTATTCGGATAGCAAGAAGAAAGCCAGCAGTACCAAATCACTGTGGCTTGTCGGTAAGTTGAAAGGAGTTTATTACATCATCAAGGGCTTCCTTGCACGCGAGACCAATGCCAACTTTATTGGCTGGTACTTTGAGCTTCATAAATATGTAGGCGGTAAGACAACGGTCTATTCCTACATTGAGAACAACAAACTGCAAGACCCATTCTATCAACAGGTATTCAAGCCCTTGCTTCGGGACGAGGTGGAACGTCGCAAGATACAGCTCTACATCAAGGGCGACGAGCGCAAGAAGACCGACAAGGCAACCCGTATCGAGGCGAACCTTGAGCCGATAGACCGCAATTGTCAGTGGGTGTTCAATGAGGAGGAAGAGAACAATCCTATGATGCAGGAACTCCGAAACCAATTCAAACTGTTCGAACTCACCCTGCCATATCCTGCCGACGGCCCGGATAGTATCGAGGGTGCTGTCACTATGATAGACAACAAGACCTTGGAAATGGAGCCTGTGGTAACCGTCAGTTACGATGAGATAAACGAATCAAACCCTTATAGAATGTAATCACTATTCTTATACGACTATGGACAACTTTATAAACATAAACGACTACGACGCAAGTATCCACCGCGAAATATTGGATGCACTGTTACGCAAGGAGAGTGCCAACTACGACCCTCAGATTATCGAGATTTGCGAGAACCGTGCCATTGCAGAAATGCGAGGCTATCTGAATAAGTGCTACGACTGTGACGCGCTTTTCTCCGCACAGGGAGAGCAACGCAACCAACTGGTGCTGATGTTCGCTCTTGACATTACCATCTATCACATCTTCTGCCAACACAACCCTTACAAGATTTCCAAGATAAGGGAGGAACGCTACAAGCGTGCCGTTGAATGGCTGAAGGGGATAATGAACGGAGACATCACCATCGACGGAGCACCGACACTCCCCGAAGAGACATTGCAGGACAATAGTCGCTGGCAGATAGATGCGGAAGAAGTAAGACCAACAATGCTTTAATATGAAGAAGACATTAAAAAACAAGAAGGCAACAAAGCCTACAGAAAAACGCATCACGCAGGGCGGTATGGCTATACAGCCGGGACAGCGTCAGCCCGATGTGGTGTTGCAGATGCCGGAGGTGTTCTACTTCGATATGAACTCCTATATGAACTCGGTCAAGTCGGCCAAGAGTATTGACTATTCCAACAGGGTACGTTTGTATGATATGTACGAAAGTGCCTTGCTTGACTTGCACCTGTCGGGTGTCATCGCCAAGCGTCTGCGCGGTGTAACCAAAATCCCTATCGAGTTCCAACGCAACGGAGAGCCGGACGATGCTATCAATGCACAGCTTCGCTCTCCTTGGTTCAAGGAGTTGCGGAAGGACTTGGTATGGTCTGAGTTTTGGGGCTACACACTCGTACAGTTCTTTTTGGACGATGACGGGAACATACGCTACGAACTCATCAACCGCAAGCACTACGATCCGATACACCGCAAGCTGCTCAAGTACCAAGGCGATATGGACGGACTCCCTATCGATATGTTCCCCAATATGCTGTTTGTCGGCAAGGAACGTGAGCTGGGTATCTTTGCAGAACTCCTCCCGGCTGTGCTCTACAAGCGTGGCGATATGTCCGATTGGGCGAGGTTCTGTAACATATTCGGAATGCCCATACGCGAATACACCTACGATGCCGGGGACGAAGAAGCACGCAAGCGTCTTATCATCGACGCAAAAAGGCAGGGCGCGAATGCGGTATATATCCACCCCCAAGGAGAGCGAACTGCATCTTATTGAAGCCGGGAACAAGACAGGCTCCAGCGACCTATACAAGACCTTTGCCGACTATTGGGACAGCAAGATGTCTATCCGTGTGCTTGGCAACACGCTGACCACCGATGCAAAGGAAACAGGAACACAAGCCCTCGGCAGTGTGCATAAGGAGGAAGAGGACGAAATGAATGCCGATGACCGCGATTTCATTCTCGATATTCTCAACTATTATATGCGCCCAATATTCGCTGACCTCGGTTTCAATGTGGAGGGTGGCGAGTTTGTCTATGCCAAGAAGGACAAAATCAATCCATCGCAGCACATCGACATCGTGCAGAAGCTCTCTTCCATGGGACTCCCCATCGACGATGACTATCTCTACGAAACTTTCTGCATAGCCAAGCCCGACAACTACGACGAGCTCAAGGCGCAGAAGGAAGCGGAGAGGACCGCCATGCGCAATGCGCTCAACGCTCCAGGCGATGATGAGCACAACCATAAGGAGGACAACAAAAAAGACGGCTCAAACACCGTTCAAAAAACGATAAAAAACCATTTGAGAGGTTTTTTCGGGCTCGCCCCGTTGCCAGGGGCGGATTCCGACTTCTGATCGATAGGCTCTATTACGACGGCTCATGTGCCTGTTGCTCTGGACATTTCCACAATGTCGCGCCCTCGTTCACGTTCTCCACCGATGTACTGCAGCAGTATCTCCGTGCCATATACAACGGCTTCGACACCTCGCGTGCCGTCGAGCCTACAATGTGGCGCGAGGTACTGCGCGTTCTCAACGAGGCCACGGTCTCGGGCTTGCTGCAGAGTAGTGCGCCTACACATCGTGACAGCTTCCTCGCCGCCCTCCGTCATTCCAACGAGGTCTTTGCTGCCTTCAAGGTGCATTCCATGTCCGAACGCATGGCGGCACGCCTCCTCAATCCCGACGGCACGTTAAAACCGTTCCGCCAGTGGGCTGACGATGTAAAAAGTATATCTTCCCACTATGTCGGCACGTGGCTGCGCACCGAGTACGACACGGCTCTCATACGTGCCCATAATGCCGCCGACTGGCAGCAGTTCATCCGCGATGCTGATGTTATGCCCAACCTCCGTTGGATGCCAACCACGTCGCCAAAGCCCGAGAGCAGCCACCGCGCCTTTTGGGAGAGAAAGCTCACGCTGCCCGTCTCCGACCCGTTCTGGAACGAACACCACCCCGGCGACCGATGGAACTGCAAGTGTTCACTTGAACAGACCGACGACCCACCTACGCCAGAACTGAAGGCGGAGTTCGCTGGCGAGGCTCCACAGCCAGGACTCACAAACAATCCCGGAAAGGATGGGCACACCTTCTCACAAGACCATCCCTATTTCCCTAAGTCGTGTTCATCATGTGGGTTCTACAAAAAGGCAAGCATAAAAAATCGTTTATTACCAGCGTTTCTTAATATAAGAGCTAAAGACTGCTACGACTGCCCGTATATAAATAATTGTATACCTGGCAAGGGAAAAGTTGAAAAGCAACGTGAAGCACAGCAACAAGCTGCTGCTCATATAAAGGCATTTAGGGCTACGCTTGATCCTTATAGAGGAACAACACTGCACAACAACGATTTTGTATCAGGGAAGCTCACCATTTTAAGACGTTCCATGCAGGATGTCTTTGAGCATAACCGTGAGGACTTAAAACTTATGGCCTGGTTGAAGGATTTTGATTTAGAGCATATAAAAGGATGGAAATATAAAGGCTGGGCTGAAAATAGACCATACGACTCTTCTCATCCTAAGTTCGATCCCAAAAATCCTAATAAACGTAAGCACCCGGAAACAGAGTATTTCTTGTATTATTCACTTGAAATTGATGGCGACACATATTGGGCAAATGTCAAAATGCGCAAAGATTATGGTGAAGTTTTATACACGATAGAAAAGAAAAAGCCCGAAGACTTAATCCTCGGACTTAAAAGATAAAAGGCAGTGGAATGCGTTAACCCGGGTCCAAAGCCCATTGGGCGCGTTTACCTCCACTGCCTTTTCTGCAAAGATAACAATAATAATTTAATAAACAAGCGTTATGAACAAATTTTTCAAGTTTTTCGCGGCATCCAACCGCTACAAGCATCTAACCGGAGGATTCATCGTCGCCGCTCTCGCAGGTTCTTTCTATGCTGCTGTCTATGCCGCAGTTGTTGCCGCATCGTGTCTCGAACTCAAAGACCGACTCTACGGAAACCCCTGGGACTGGATCGACTGGATCTGCACTCTTATCGGCGGTATCGTCGCCGCCATAGTTCTTCACTTAATAGTTTTCTGACCATGGACGCAAAAGAAATACAAAAACGCATCGTCCGACTCAAGGACGACATCGAACGCGAAGTCCGCGACCGACTGCCGCGCAAGGTGGGCATCGTAGCCGTCAATCATTTCAAACAAAACTTCCGGGATGCTGGATGGCGTGACGATGGGCTACACCCATGGAAACCGACACACCGCCAAAAGGAAGGCGGGCCCGATGCCAAGTACACGCCGCTCACTTCGCGCCGTGACCACCTTATGCGATCCATTCAGTACTCCTCAAAGCCCGGACAGGTCACGGTCACAAACCCTGTGCCCTATGCTGCCATACACAACAATGGGGGCACCCTCAACACACACCCGTCTGTCACCAAGCGCATGCGTCGCTTCGCATGGGCCAAGGTCTATGCTCTCGCAGGTGTCAAGGGCAAGGGCAAGCTGCCAAAACAGCTCCCGGCTACAGCCGCCAAGTGGCGTGCACTCGCACTCACCAAGAAGTCCAAACTGAACATCACTGCTCGCATCCCGCAGCGTCAGTTCATGGGCGATAGCCGTGAGTTGAAACAGAAAATTAACACGATTATCAACGACTCTATTAAACGTATAGAAAATGGAATACTTAATATCTGAACTCATACCCCTTATTGCTACGTCCATTCCTGCGCTCTCGCTTGTTGACGAGGACTACGGCCAACTCGAAAACATCGACGACACCGACGATGAACGCCAGATGTACCCTATCACATTCCCGTGCGTCCTCATCGATGCACCGGAAACAGAATGGTCCAATCTCGCATCAGGCATTCAAAAGGGGGTCTGTACATTACGCATACGCCTCTGCATCGACTGCTACGATGACACGCACTATGGATCTGACACCACCGAACGCATCAATGAGCGCAACGCTCTGCGCCATGAGTTACATACCGTCCTGCAGAACTTTCGTCCTACAGATGATGGCGCTCTCGTACGCACAGCCTCACGCTTCTACACGTTCAGCCATGGTATAAAGGTTTATGAAATGTCTTACAAGACAACGGTATCAGAGTCCGTTGTCACGGAAAAAGTGAAAGTTGCTGCGCGTCGCATTTCGCTTTCGGTTATACGCGAAAACCGCTGAAACCAACGGATGGAAGCTCAGCACCGTCAACCTTCTCGCCCTCGCGTATCATCTTGCGGATTATCTGCATGATACGACCTTCACTGATGAAAAATTCTTCCGACGAGAGTTTCTGCAATGCGTCATCGAACCGAAGTCTTTTCACTTCAGTCCAATAGTAATAGCGCTCAAACAGTTTGCGGTCGCGTGCTGATATAAGTCCCTTATCTCTACCTTTCATATCGCAAAATTACTTAAATTTTAACGGATTATAAACAAAAATGCGGAAATTCCATATGGAACTCCGCATTTTGTGTTCAAGGTTTGAATGAAAAGTAATTACAGGCGGCAGAAAGATGGCTCAACACGATGCCATACGTTGTTTTCGTCGCGCTGATGGAAGTAGTAGTTGATGGCTGTTGCCTGTACGACATTACTCTCACGGAACAGCTCCATGATGGACTTGTATTCGTCATCAAACTTCTCTTCCAACTCATAGAGTTTGCTGATGCTCTTATAATCAAGGTCGCCTTGACGGTTACGCTCAAGCAACGTCATAGCCAACTGATATAAGGGGTCTTCAGCACCTTTCGAAGAACCACTGATGTACTTCTTCAGATACTCCATCAGACGTTCTGCTGCTACATCGGCACGTTCATCAAAGCACTTCACTTTATTACTGCGAACTTCAACCTTGAAGTCGCCTTCCACAAGGGTGAAACTCATCTGCTCATCTTTGCGAAGATGGCCATACTCGCGCATCACATCACGGAAAGTCTTCACCTCACCATCGAGCCAATCGCGAAACTGCTTCACAACCTCGACAAGGTTTATTGCTTTGTCCTTTACTTCGTTTACCAAGTCCTTACGCATGGTCTCATACGCATCGCGTCGGTTGGTCTGTTCCTGTTGTTCCTGTTGGTTCAACTCTTCCATCAAGGCTTTGCGCTCCTCGGCACTCATACCTTTTACCATTTCTTGAATGTTCATAGTCATAGTCTCTAAAAATTAATAGTTACTGAATATGTTATTTCTCATCTTGTTTCTTTCTCATTGCTCTCAACTTCTTGTAGAGGGCTTCCAAATCTTCAATCTCAAGGTAACGGAATCGCTTCCCGGCTATTCGGCTGTCAAGGCAGAACTTATCGACTATCTTCCAATCTGAAGTATCTACTCCGTACAGTTGCATTTGGTGCAGAACTTCGGAACGTCTGCGTTTCAGTTCCCTTGCGAATACATCACGAGGCTTGGGTGAAACTTGCTTCTCCAGCTCATTGCATAGGGCTTCGTATTCCTTTACTGTGACCTCTCTGAGGCTTTCTGTGCGCCCATTGGTAAACTGCATCACCAACTGCTGCTTTAGGCTCTCTCGGTTGCCGTGATAAGGCATACGGTTGAAGGTGGAATAGAACCGGGAGAAATTGGTTACTTCTTGTTTCATGCGTCTTTATTTAGAAATTCATCACATTTCAATGTCTCAAACGTAACAGTTACTGTTATCTTCTCGAACTTATCAGTGCATTCTAAAGCCTGTCTGTAAGATGCTTGTAATGCATTTCCAAGTTCTTCTTTATCCTTTGTACTAAAATCGTTAGCAACAAAACCTATCTTTTCGGAAACGGTTTGCTTAACCTTTACTCCTTTGTACACTACTGATGATTTTACGGTTGCTACTCCAACTGTGTATCTTTTCTTTGCCATAATCACTATTTTTTACTTGGTTTCCATTCGATGGTTACTATCGCATCCACCATTCCCGTTCCATCGCATACCGGGCAAGGTGTCGGTTCTTCGTTTCGGTGATACCAACAAGGTTGAAAATACCCCATGCCATTGCAATACCTACAAATGTGTCCGGGACTTGTCAGCAGTTCCTTTGCTTGTTTGCCTTTGGGTGGTCGAAGTTCCACCGTCCTTCTTGTGTTACTCATCTTCAGTGTCCTCCGGTAAATATTCTTTTCTCAATGCCAACGCGCCTTCCATTGTCAATCTCTCGCAGACCTCCTCAAGGATAAAGTATTGGTCGCTTTCACTGAACTTAGATATTGCGGATATGGCGTGTGCCACAATCTTCTCAACGACTTCGTCCATAGCCTTATTCTTTGATGTTTACTTGACAACCGGGAAAACTCTCTCGCACGAAGTTTGCAAATAGCACGTCCTTTGTCTCAATCACGATGTGACCTCTTGTCTTTGCCCTGCGAACTCTTAGGTCTGTTTGAACGTCCTGCTCCAGCCATTTGTCAATAAGAATGGTGGCGTGGTAGTTCTTAATCAATAACTGAAATGTCTCTGTCCCTTTGTAACTCATAATTCTTTATTTTAAGTTGTTATTATTGCCCCAATATCTGTCTGCTCCCTCAGCCCAAATGGTGTACTTCCCAGTGTCCCCGATGAAGCGTCCTTTGGAGAATGCCGTGTATCCCTCAACCCATACCTTGAGTGTTGCATCGTACATCACGCTTACCGCAGCCTTTCCCGATGGCATACGTCCGCTGGCGTGGCTGATGAAGATGAACAACTTGTCGCGGAATTCCTCTTTCAGACCGATGTAGTCCTTGTAGGACATTTGGGTGTATTGGAAACTGTCAATGATTACGATATTATAGCTTTTTCGGCGGCGTAGGCGCGTTTTCAAGTCCTCAATGGTCTCACAGTTCAACAGGGCGAATCGTTTGCCCACGCTAGCCATTCCGTGGCGAATAAGGCTTTGTTGCATTGTTAGGCTATCACCCTCTTCGAGGCTGTCGTATGCCACTCGGTCATACTTGCACAGTTCCTTGCAAAGCTGCATCACAAAGCTGCTCTTGCCGTTTCCACTGTTGCCCCAAATGAACCACACACCTGTTTTCTCCGGCTGACCGAAAGCGTCTGCCCATTTCCCTTCAAAAGGGAATGTCTGTTTCTTTTGGTTCAATACCTCATTTACACTCAATGCTCGTCCCATATATCAAATAAACTTGGTTGTCTATATTTCTCTATCATTTCAAGTGCTGCCTTTTTGATGTCGGGGATATTGTAATTATTCCGTAGGATATACCCCAATCCCCATAAAATAGCATTTGTTTTCGAAGCGAACTTGCCCCATTTAAGTCCGGGATTAAAACTGTTGCCTCCTCTTCTTGTGAAAATCCGTACTCCACAAACCCAAGCGTTTTCTTGTTGTCCGATTAAAACCGTTGCTTCTTCCCATTTTTCAACCCACACCGACACATATTCGAACTCGCTCGTTTTCAGAGCAGGATAGTCCATCCATCGGTCGCCTAACTCCTTGTGGGTGTCTATCTTCAAATGCTCAAAAACATTTCTATCCATACCAACCACACTTTACACGTTACATATTGCGCTTTTCGCGGTGTATGGTCTTCTTCACGCGGCGAAGGTCAAATTCATACTCCGCAGCCTCCATCACCACCTTGTCAATCAGCACGGGGTCTGTTATACCGTTGGCGCGACATATCGCGTGTACATCGTGTGCCGTTGTAGGCTCCACCTCAAAGAACTTGCGACCGATACGGCTGAACAACTCCTTATAGCCCGGCTTTTGGAAGTGCAGTCCGCGTGTGATACGCTTACAGATGTAGTCCGTCGAGAGAAATACAACCCCGGCTTTGTCCTCCAGCTTGTTGTACAGGCTGATGAAGTAGTGAAACACGGGTTCTGTCAGTTTGTCGGCCTCGTCGAAGATGAGCAAAGGAGCGTCCATCTGCACCACATTGTCGAGTATCAAGCCCCATATCTCGCGGATATTGTGGCCGTCAGTCTTGATGCCTACACAACGGGCAATCTCGCGTACAAAGTCGCCCTTCTTCATATCCTCACTGCAAAGGATATAGAACACTTCGCGGTGTTCCATCGCGTATGTGCGTGAGGTCGCAGTCTTGCCACATCCGGCTTCGCCAACCACCCAAGTTACGTTCTTGTGCTCCTGAGCATCGCCAAGGGCAAAGTTTATTTCTTGGAACGCACCCGTCTCAACAATCTGCCAACCTGTAGCGGTACTGCCAATTTGGGACGCTATCGAGCGGAACATATCATCGCTGATGTTATCCCACTTGCCGTTGAGGATACTGCTGATGGTTCCGGCACTTGTGCCGTTTAGACTGCTGGCTGCTTTGTTCTGACTTGGGAACTTTGCCACATATCCTGCCAATGCTTCACGGATACTTGTCTTCTCACTGTTGCTTAACTTACTCATACTCTTTATTTCTTTATAGTTTGTTTCCTGCTATTTTCTTGTAATCTCGTTGCTCTTCCTCCAATTGGTCAAAGGTGGTTAGGCTGACTGCCTTAGTCACGCGCCCAAGCTGGTACTCTTCCGGCTTGCCACTGTATCGACGGACACGCTTGTCTATCTGACGCTGTGCCTCCTTTGCAAGTCCCTTGAGGTTCGGGGTGTCAAGTCCGTGCTGTTCCGGTGCTACTCCGTGGTCATATTCAATCTCACGTCCTGCCACCTGTCTTTCAACACGTTCGGTAGTGGTTGCCTCCTGCATCTGACGGATAAAGCGTTTCTCCTCGGCTGTCTGCTCCTGTTGTGCGCGGTGGATAACCATTGGAGGTTCTGCCACACGTGCGAAGCGCAAGTTTCCTGCTTTGTCCTTATAGAGCAATCGGACACTGGTCATTTCGTAGGGGTCATATTGCACGTAGAACTGTTTATAGGTGTTCTGCCTACGCCATTCCATATCCGGTGTTCCGGGTTCGCTGAATACCTCGTAGGCATACTTCTCTTTTCTGATGGTAATTTCGATGCCGCGTGTGCCAAAGGTTGATGGCTTTTCGGTAATGAACCAGAACATATCGATGAAGTCGTGTACTCCAACCTCCTGTGTTTCCGGGTTCACACTCTCGTTGTACATATCTATACGCGGTCTGCCTGTTGCCGGGTGTGGCATTTCGTTCCACTCCTTACGTGCGGCAGCGTATTGGTTCTTCAGTTCCTCCAATGTGGGGAGCTGGTGGACATTGGCCTCGATGAACTCCAAGTTCGGGCGGCTGTTGTCCTTCTTTGTGGTGATATTCTGTCCGGTAAAGTTCCAATGCTTGTGCAGCACTTGGCTTTGAAAACGGTAGAACAGGTTTTCAATGGTCTTCGATTCTCCATTGTATGGGGCTGTCGGGCGGTGTATGCGACAAATCTTTGAGAATAAGCCTTGTGAGGCATTCTTCTTGTGTCCGCCTTGGTTGTCATATACAATCTCGTAGGGCTTGTGTCCGCTGGTTTGCACAGCCATACGGTAACTGTGGTACTGCGCAATGTAGTCCTCATTGTCGCCGATATAGTAACCGAGCAACACTTCGGTAGCAGCGTCCACCACCTCATACACGTTGATGGTGCGCATCTTCCCCTCCTCGTCGCGATAATACAGGTTCAGCTTCGTGCCGTCGCCATACCACAGGCTGTCCCTCAGCGATGGTAGCACCGTGCGGTGCTTGCGGTCGAATCGCTGATGGGCGGCACGCTCGCCGTGCACGGCATCATACCATAGCGGCTCCACTTCCGGGCTTGCCAGCCATTGGCGAAGCGAACGCTCGCTCTTCAAAGGCTTCCAGCCCTTGAGTTCGGCTATGCGGTTGAACTCCGTCAATATCTGAGCGTCCGTAAGAACCGGCACGCGGCTGCGCTTCAGCGCAATAATCTGTCGCCCGGCTTCCTCCGTAATCTTTATGGTGTTTCTGTTACCAATCTTACCACTAATGAGTGCTGCATATCCGTCACGCTTGTAGTCGGCAATTTTACCGCGTAAACGGGCTGGGTTGGCAGGGAGAGTGTGACCGTGCAGTTCACGGAGGTGCTCACAGGTGGCAAGGAGTATCTCCCACAGGTCGCCACGTTTGTTGTTCAGTGCCTTTGATAATGCCACACGGTCGTTTTGTTCGCTGATAAGCACATTCAGAACCGATGCATTCAAAGTGTATTCGTCAATCAAACGCTCATCAAGGTGCGTTTGAACACCGTTCAAATCATATTCAAACAGTTCGTACCAATCACGCGCCTCGGTATCAATTACCAATTGCTTCTTCATCTGTTCCTGTTTTAGGCATTCCGCAGGGTCGCCGTATTTAGCCTCAAACCGGGCTTTGTATTTGTCCGGGAGGGAAGCGTATATGTAAAGAGCCTTTTTGCCCTCACCACCGCCACGAAGAGCCTTCTGAATCCGTTTGCGTGCAACATTCTGTCTCAAAGTACATTCTTTGATAACAGGGTCATTGCCACAAGTCAGTTCTTCGTAGCTTACGCACAATATTTTCTTGTAATATTCCATCCCGTAGGTTTTAATTACTTGTTTTTCTCTTGTTGATACTCAGTCCAAGAAACGCGGACAATTGTCCAAATAAGGTAGGCTAAACATCCTACAATGAGGAGACCGAATATACCGATTGTCCCCATGATGAGATGGCCGATTCCCCAAACAATTAGACTTAGCAACATAAATACTGACATCACCAGCTGCATAAGGCTCATAATCCTGTCCAAATTCATTTTCATAAGATTGTCTGTTTGGGGGTTGTTCTTAACTCGACTTCCACACCACCACGTTCGATAGCCACCTTGCGTATCTGATGCGCAAGGTGGCTGTTCTTACGGAATGCAAGTGAATGACATACCATCTCGATAGTGCAGCCCATTATTTGGGCGATTGCACGCTGTTCGCCGTGCTCTACTACAATTTTTCTCTTCATCTTTCGTTTTCTAATATATGTTCAATTTTTAATCACTTCCGCTATGGAAAATTACAATGGAGAATATGAGATGCATTTGGATATAATCGTCTCATCTGCCACACATCAAGGTTGCCTTTGGGCTTACAATCGGTTCAAAGATTTGGTGAAAGCATTTGACTTTGGCAATATTCATATACACGAATCCAAATCTGCCCGTAGGGGGGATGTGCTGTCAAGAGAGTTGCAAATTAACATTGTTGGCTACGCCACCGACATTATCATCTTCAGAGAATGCGTTGACAGAATTATCCAGCGTTCTAACATCTTCCTGAGTAGTACACAAGTCCGTCTTAACAGAGTTGACACATCTCGAAAAGACGCACGCGCCAACCTCATCAAAGAGACAGTTTAAGTCCTCTATTGCTAAATCGCAAACTTTCCATACTTCCGGGTGCTCCTTTTCGCTCTCGGACTTTACTTCTTGTGCTTTTAAAATGATAGCATCCATCAAGCACGACAATCTTTTGTAATCCATTTCCATACTGACTGTTAAATTTTCATTGTTACCTCGCGCAATTTTCGTATCTTTGGCGAGCGTTCAAACTTTGAACACGTTGCAAAGGTCGTGACTTCTCACGAATTGTGCAAATTTTATTCGTGATTTCTTGCGATTAAATATAATTTTTTTGTTATGAACGGAACAATTCACGAAAGAATCAGCACATTGGTTAATGTGTTTGGAGAGGGGAAGAATACGATTCTTGCATCCAAATTGGATGTAAGTGAGGGAAATATACGTGGTTACATTAAAGGGGTTATGCCTAAACAAGATGTTCTCGAGAAAATCGTGAGATGTTTCGATGTAAACCCCGACTGGCTTCTTACCGGTAGAGGAGAAATGGAAGCATCAAAAGCATCTGTGAGTTTTGAGCCTTCCGTTGGTGTTCCATATTACGATGTGGACTTCATCGGTGGCTTTGATGCTATTTGGAACGACCAAACAATCATCCCGGCACACAATATAGTTTTCCAACCATACGCAAAAGCAACCCTGTGGTGTAATGTGACCGGGCGTAGTATGGAGCCTAAAATCAATCACGGAGATATAATCGCTCTCAAGGAATGTACACTCAACGACATACAGTATGGCGAGATTTATGCAGTTGTAATGGACACAATCCACACCGTTAAGATTCTCCGTAAGTCAAAAGACCCAAACAAACTTCTCTTTGTCCCTGTAAATATTGACAATTTCGATGAACAGGAGTTCGACAAGAGCCGTATCATAAAAGTGTACGAAGTGCTGGGCGGTATCAGCAAATTCTTTTGAAATGTACGCTCTGCGATAGCCCAAAACGCGATAAGTCGCGATTTTATAGGACTTTACGCTTAAAAGTGCGCCGCGAATACGGTGCACTTTGTTATTTTGGTACTCGAAAACACACGAAAAAGCGGTGTTTCAGCCCTTATTTTGGAAGTTTGTAGGGTTGAAAACAAAAAAACAAAGCAAAATGTAACCCCAAATGTAACCCCAAACAAAACATTTCGTTTTTGCAAGGGCAAAAATGTAACCCCAAATGTAACCCCAAGTGTAACCCCAAACCGAATTTTCGCCCATTTACAGACACAAAAAAGCCCGTCCCGGCAATACATATACCGGAACGAGCGTTCAAAACCGTTCAAATATCGTTTAAGTTCGATTAAATCAGCGTTTTAGCCTTGCTTCTTTGTGCGTATAAGGCGCGATTGTTTGATAAGGGCACGTTTCGTCAGATGGCTGCTACCATCGCGCATACCAGCGTGTAACAGGCTGCTCTTTGTTATGCCAATCTGCTCCTCTGTTAGCACATCATAGATAGCCGAAATACTCCCAAAGAAGTAATCCTTCTTCTCCCATATCAAGTGAACCCATATAACCTTTGTCTCTGCCATAATCATTTGAATTTTGTGCAAATATACCAAATAATCATTATATGGAATAATTTAGTAGTTGAAAAATTGGCGAGAGGACAAAACAAAAGCGGCCAAATAAGCCGCCCACAATCATTCGTCGATAAAATGCCCACCACGGCAAAGAAAAGCCCGGAGAAGCCCCAAAACAGGCCACAGAAGCCACCGTTTGCCCGGTACTCAACCCTCAATGTAACATTTGCCGTTCAAACACCGTTCAAAGCCTCCTCGAATGTAACACGAATGTAAACCGAATGTCGCATTTCGTTTTTGCCCTGTGCTACCATCCTCTTATGGCTAACTCTCTATTTATCAAAGCGACACACCGATTTACAAAGAAAGGGAAGCATCACATTTCGTTTTGCCCCCCTTAGATGTTGTGAAAAATAGGTCCGTTCCCGTTCAAAATCCGAAGGAACCCGAAGTTAAACTTTGAAGAGTTCTATTAAAATACGTGAATGATTTTTTGAAAAAAATTCCGGAACGGCCCTTAACGAATTACCCATTGAACCGCTACATGTCCTCTGTGGACAGCGAGCCGATATGGATGGTCAGTTTCTGCAGTTCGGGTGTTTGGCCAAGCACGTTTTCCACCTTCACGCGCAACTCATCCTCTTTGTACCTGTGGCCCTTTTTTCAGTTCATATATTCATGCTTCTTTGGCTATAGGGTCAATGACTATCAGGTTTAGGATTGATCTTCAAGAAATTCTGAAATTCGTCTATGATCAGTGTGAACGGGTTTCTTTCGGAAACTTGGAGTACGAACCTGAACACTTTGGAGAAAGTAGTTGAGCTACCAAGTATCGGTGCGTCCAGTTTCTCTCTGATTTCGCGCACATAGTCCTGACACAACAGCTTCTCGGCTTTCTTGCCAACGAAGAAGGTATAGCACTGTTTCAGTCACCGCATCTGACGGAAAGCTCCGTCTTGCCGATACGCCTGCGTTCCATCAGCACAGTCATTCGAGCCTCCCTTCTACTTTGTCGAAGCACGTTCCGCAGCGTCTGTTGTTCGCTTTCCCTATCGTAGAACTTCATAGGGGTAAAATAGTATTTATCATTACCGTAATGTCCGTTACTTTTGCAAAAGTAGATAAAAACGAGAGATGTTTACACTGGTAGCATAAAAAACAAGGCCGATACATTGATTTCTGCCTCTCCGGCATGCGTTGGGTCACAATTTCTTAAACAAGTGCAATCGAGAGAATGATGATGAAAATATTTGGGACAAAACGGAAAAGAAACGGAAAAAGAAACGGAAAAATCCTTTTATTGTCCTTAAAATTTGTATTTTTGCAACTTCGTGCGTTAAACAATCTTACAAAAATAATAAATCTTTAAGTATTATGAGAATGATGAGGAAACAAGTGGCTCGGGGGCTGATGTGCCTTGCGGCCGGTCTTACGCTTTCCGCCTGTACCGATGACAGCTATGATCTGGGCAAGGACATCGACATGACCATGGCCATCGGCAGCAAAGGATTGCAGATGAAGTTGGGTACCACCGAAAAGATCATGCTCGGCGACCTGCTTGAGGTGGACGACGAGGATATGTTCGGGGAAGACGAGACGGGACTTTTCTATCTGACGATGAAAAAGAACACCGACTTCGATTTTTATGTGGACCCCGTTGTCACGAAAATCAATGAGGCCAATCTGGCTCCTGAAGTGGAGGTGATCAACATTGACCGTCTGGGTATAGGCTCGCTTTCTGTTCCCCAAGGAGAGATGCAGACATTCCCCGGTTTGCATGCGTACGACAAGTTCGACCTGAACATCAGTGAAATTGATGAGGCTGTGCAGAGCATCAAGGTCATCACTCCCTCAGGAAAGACCAACCGCTTCTCTCTGTATTTGCAGGTGGTGAACCGCGGTTCTGATTTCCGTTTCAAGAAAGTGGAGAATCTGAAAATCGTTTTCCCAGAGTTCTTGAAATGCCATGCCACGTCCGACAGCTATACGCTGAGCGAGGGTGCGGACGGAAAGACGACTGTTAGCTTCAAGAATGGAGTTGCCGCCTCGGGCACGGAGGAAATCAACCTCGGAACGATCGGACTGGACCGTATTGTGCTGGGCGATGAGCGGGATGCCAACGACAAAGGACTTGCTATCAAGGTGGTGGACGGCGAACGGGTGCTCGATTGCAGCGGAGACATCGACATGCACGGCGATTTCGCCCTTGAAGCCGGCTCTGCCTTCACCATGCGTTCCGGCCATTACACCGATATACGCCTGGTGGTGCGTCTGGAAGGCCGCCCTGTGGAGAACGGCAAGATCCCCGTAGAGCTGGACAAGGTGCAGGGCGTGTTCAACCCTGAGGTGGAAACATCCCGCATAGATCCGATTGTGCTGGGCAACGAACTTCCCGATTTCCTGCGCAGCAAGGAGGTCCGCATCAACGTGGCCAACCCCACCTTGAAGTTCAATGTGGACATGCGCGAGATACCGATGTCTTTGCAGTTCACCGGAGAGCTGGAAGGCGAGTACGCTTCCGGCGGAGAGAACCCGAAGCCGGTACAGATCAAGGACGGCGACAACCCCATTTTCCTCAACAAGGGGAAAGAGCAGCATATCTACTTCTTTGACAACGGCACGCCTTACGATCCAGACCGGACCGTGACGGAAGAGGACGGACAGTATCCCATCGAAGGACTGGCCGAACTGGTTGAGGAGCTGCCCGAGAGAATCTACGTGCGCATGAACGATGTGACCGTCAAGCCGAATGAACTCAACACCATCCGTATGGACAAGCAGTACAGCGCGCTGGTGGACTATGACGTGCTCCTGCCCTTCGAGGTGAACCAGGGTATGAAGATCGTCTACAACGACTCCATCACCGGCATGCACGAAGACCTTCAGGACTACGAGGCCGACGGACTTGTCATCACTGCCGACATGGCCAGCACCATTCCTCTTGAATTGCTCGCCACGATTGAGCCGATAGGTTTGGACGGAAAGGTGATACCTTCCATCAAGGTGGAGAATGCTACCGTGGCTCCCGGTAACACCGACAAGGAGAATGTCACCCCCATCACCATCCGACTGACGCTGGCGGACCGCGCAGACCTGAAAAAACTCGATCTGCTCCGCTTCAAGGTGACAGCCTTGGCCATCAACGAGGACAGCCAGGCCCACCGCTTTATTTCTACCCAGTACCTGCAAGTGCGCAACCTGAGGTTGAAACTCGCGGGTTCCATAGTCGGCGATTTCAACTAAAAGAAGTAACTCAGCATACATATACTATCTATAAATAATATAAGAAAGAAGCAATGAAAATCAATTTCCGACATATTCCGGCTGCGCTGTTGCTGGCCACGGCCACGCTCCCCGCAGCGGCACAGGAGTTCAGGTCGTCCTACTTCATGCAGACCTCCAATTTCCGCCACCAGATGAATCCCGCCTTGCTCGATTCCTCCTATGTGGCCGTTTTCCTCGGCAACCTCAATGTAGGCACGACGGGTAACATCGGACTGAAAAACTTCGTTTATAAGACGGATCCTGCCGTGTGGGGCTATGAGCTCGGCACCTTCATGCACCCCTCGGTCAGCGCCGGTGAGTTTTTGGGCGGCCTGCACGACAAGAACCGCGCTGATGTCTATCTCAACATGAACCTCGTCTCCGTGGCCTTCAAGGCACTTGGCGGAAGCAACCTCGTGGAGCTGAACCTGCGTTCCAACACCAACGTCAGCCTGCCGAAGGAGCTATTCGAATTCATGAAGACCACCGGAAGCAAGGAGCACTATTCGTTGGAGAACATCGGGATGCGCACGCAGAATTATCTGGAGCTGGCGCTGGGCCACTCGCACAGTATCAATGAGAAACTGACTGTGGGAGCCAAGATGAAGCTGCTCTTCGGAGCCGCCTACGCCGACCTGGATGTGAACCGTCTGGATGTGACCATGAACGGCGATCAGTGGCGCATACAGGGCGACGCCCGGCTGAAGGCCGCCATCTTGAAGAGCGAGCTGACGCATGAGGGTCCGGACAAGAACTCCGAAGACGGACGTCCCCGCGTGGACGGACTGGATGATGTCAGCTTCTCGTTGCCCGGTTTCGGCCTTGGCTTCGACCTTGGTGCCACCTATAAGGTGATGGACGGACTCACGGTGAGCGCGGCTCTTACGGATCTCGGTTTCATCAGCTGGAGTGGCGTGAAGCAGGCTTCTTCGGCAGGCGACTACACTTTCGACGGATTCGAGGACATCCACGTCTCCGGCGACAACAAGGAGAACAAGCTCGGCGACCAGTTCGAACAACTTGGCGATGATCTCGGTGACATGTTCGCCCTCTACGACGATGGGGAAGGCTCGCACACGCAGGCTCTTGCCGCAACGCTCAACCTCGGTGCCGAATATGAGTTGCCCTATTACAAAAAGCTCCGTTTCGGCTTTCTCTACACCAGCCGCCTCTCCGGCCTGTATTCCTGGCATCAGGGTATGCTCTCGGCCAATGTGCGCCCTGTGAAGTGGTTCGAGGCAACGCTCAACACGGCTGTGTCGAGCACGGGATGGACGTTGGGGGCCGCCGCCAGCTTCAAGGCCCGCCATTTCAATTTCTATGTCGGAACCGACCGTTTCTTCGGAAAGGTCTCCAAGGAATTCATCCCCCTCAACAACCTGAACGCAAACGTGAACTTCGGTATGACCTTCCCGCTCTAAGGGAAAGCCCGCCCGCAGATATTTTTTTCAGCAAGGAGATGCCTGTCATAGGGCGTCTCCTTGTTTGTTGTACAGGGTTTCTGTACGCAGCTGCATATTACATAATTTTTACCGGACAATATTTTAGAATAGATTAATTGTCGGTCAAACTTTATAAGTAAGTCGTAAAAATTAATTTATACTAAGCCGCATGGGCAAAATTGATATTGAGTTCAGATCCAAGCGCAGC
>VSQE01000130.1 GCA_009775705.1 Prevotellamassilia sp. | reverse complement strand
ACGAGATGAAACGCCGCCAAAAGAGAAAAAGAGGCAGAAGTGTGTAATTTCAAAAACTGAAAAACATGAAAGAAAATCCTGAAAATTTCTCGGAGAATATTCTCCAAAACATTGCTGATGACCTCAGCACAATAAACGGTACGTGTACCGAAATCAAGGAGTCGCAACTCAACTGCGCCACCGCCGACGACCTGAACAATATGGGTATCACCATAACGTCAGCCGTCACTGAGAAAGTCGATGAGATGCAGACATCCATCGAAACCCAGACGCAGACGGTAAGCGAAATCGGAAGTAATCTGACAACCGAAGTCAACGACCTGAAGACCGAAATCACCAATAAGATTGACGACTTCACCGCCAATCCGCCGGTGCAGAAGATTGAAAAGACAATCCGTATCGCCAAGGAATCATGGCAAGTCTATCTCGCCATGTTCATCTCGGTGTTCACCTTCATCTTCTTCGGAGCTGCCACTATCTGGCAGGAGTCGCGCATCGAACGAGCCCGTATCTCCGACATCAAGTATCACTACATCCTGATGCACGGAGGAGTTAACTCCGAAGGACTCGACAGCATTCAGAGCTGGTTCCGCGACCCTGAACGTGTCAAGCAAATCGAAAAAGAGGTGAAAGACTACGAAGACCGTGTGCAGGAAACCGCCCGCGCCCTCGACCAGAAGCACCGCCTCGAAGAAAAAATCAACGAACTCAATTCACAAACAAACCCCAAATCCAACAGAAAATGAAAGTCTCCAACAACCTCAATCAACTCCTCTCCCGTGTGAAAACTATCTTCGGCCGCGACTCACAGCACGAAGAAAGTCAGCCAAACTCCGACCAGCGTGTGCGAAATGCACTCGCCGATGTAGAGAACTATCTCGCTGACAACTTCGGCACTCAGCCTTCCGCTCTGACCTACAAGGAGTACAGCAATGGCATTAGCCTCACCTCTAACAATCCTACATTCTCCACCGCAGTTGTCATACTGACCCATGCTAACGGCACGTACAATCTCCCCGACAACGTAATCCTATTGGGTTACGTCAAAACCGACAAAGGCAATGACTACCTCATCAACCACCTCGGAAACTTCATTATCTTCCTTAAGCGACTCGGCATCAAACACCGCATCCAACACCTTGCCATCGCCTTCTCGAAAGAACACTATCACACACCCTACGACGTCAAAACCGCCGACATAACCTGCGTCCGCCTCTACTAATCCCGACTAAAACAAGCCCGATAATTTACATTTACTGTAATAGTCGGGCTTGCTTTTTTATTGTAGTACTTAGTTCTTGCCAAGTGATTTGAACATCTTAGTTATACATTTCTTTTTCTGCTCCATGTTAGGATGGACGTAGAGGTTGAGCGTGGTTGAGATGTCGGAATGTCCTAACAGAACACTGACAGTTTTGTAGTCACAGTTGCTTTCAATGCACCGAGTGGCAAACGAGTGACGGAGTCCGTGGAACTTGATTGGCGGGATACTGAGAGATTTCATCAGCCCCTTATAGTACGAGCGATATGTACGCGGCTCAATGGGCTTGCGGTCATTGGATATGACATAGAAATCAGTATTGACGACTTTCATAAGTGGCTTGATGAGCGAGAGAGCTTCCGCACTGAGAGGTATTTCGCGCACGGAATTAGGTGTCTTGGGGTCATTGATTACTAGCTCCGTATGCTTCTTATCACCGTCAATTATATATATTCTTTCGATAGTACGCTTCACTTGGAGTGTACCGTTCTGGACGTTAATGTCGTCCCAGCGTAAAGCGCAGATTTCGCCAATGCGAAGTCCAGTTGTGAGACATATATAGATACCGAGTGCGCGAAATGAGAAGTTCTCCTTGATATGGTCAAGTATCTTCTTATGATTGGAGATGGTCAGAACTTCAATGCCTGACGGAGTTGTTGCAGTCGGGTATTTTATATCCCACTCTGCATGGTCAATCCACTTGTTCTTGACTCCATGCTTCATAATCATCTTTAAGACGATAAGAATGTCTTTGATGGTCTTGACACAAAGTCCTGAGTTGAGTTTTTCGAGCACGAAAGATTGGACCGTTGGTTCACTAAGTTCGGTCATGTCGCCAAAGTATGGCAACAAATGATTTTCAAGCGTCAGCATATATGCTGCAAAGGTGGAACGCTTGACATACGGACGCTTTTCCTCTTTCCAAGAGTCCGCGATTTGTCTAATAGACAGATGCGTCATAGTGTTAATATTATTGGTTATTAAAAAACTTAGAGAAATAATATAACCTATGTTCCACCTTTGCGCTTCACCGGCTTC
>VSQE01000013.1 GCA_009775705.1 Prevotellamassilia sp. | reverse complement strand
GTGGTGACGGAAGGTTATGACCAGACCGGTGGCGAGGTGGATGGAGTCAAAGGTTACGGTAATGGTATGACTTACTTCCTGGATCGTCCGATGCAGGCTACCACGCGTTCCGTCTATAATGTGTTGAGTCGTGACGAGGAGCATTTCTCCGAGTTTTTCGAGCTTTGCAACACTTCCTTCTCCGAGGACCTGTTGAAACTGGCAGGTTTCAACAGGAAGATTGTGGTGAATGCCGAAGAGGGCACCATGCGCGACATGACTCCGGAAGAATGGGCGGTTGAGCAGAACAAGTACCGCATCTTTACGAATGAGTCCGGATACAATCCGGCAGCGGGCGAGAAACTGGTGCGTTTCTTCAACAACTACCGCTATACTGTTTACGCTCCGACGAATGCCGCCATCGAAGAAGCCCGTTCCAAAGGTCTTCCTACCTACGAGGAAATCGAGAGTTTCATCGAGAGCAATACGGTTACCGAGGGTGATGAGGTCAAACTCAGTCCGGAGAACCAGTTGAAGGCTCAGGCCATGATCACCATGCTGATCAACTTTGTGAAATATCATTTCCAGGATCAGTCGTTCTTTGTGGACAATGTGACCAGCGAGGGTAGCTATCAGACATCCTGCATCGACAACGAGCAGAACACCTACATCTCCCTTGCGATGAAGCAGACGAACGGTGCCATCACGGTGACGGACCGCAACGGTACGACACAGAATGTCATCGAACCCTATAACCTCCTGGCACGCGATGCCAACTTCGACAAGGCTCCCTCAGCGACGGCAACGAATATTACCAACTCTTCCTATGCCGTAATACATCAGGTGGGTAAGGTGTTGAACTTCATGCCCCTTCAGGGAGGTCGCTATGACGGTGCTTGGGCTACTCGGGCAAAGGCGAAAGCTTTCCTTGCAAAGTACAGAATTAGAAAATAATACATAATATCATGAATAACATAAAGTATCTATTGACTCTTGCCTTGTGCTTTTGTTGCTCGATAGCTTTTGCACAGAAGCGCATCACCGGTCATGTGTGGAGTAAGCTCGACGGACCAGTGGTCATGGCAAATGTGGCCGAAATGGATAAAGCGAACCGTGCGGTTTCGGCTACCCAGACTGATGCTAACGGAAATTTCTCATTGCAGATCAAGAATCCAAACAATACGTTGCAGGTTTCTTATATCGGATATGTTACAAAACGTATGCCGATCGGTGCGAATTCCAATTTCCGTATCCAGTTGGAAGATAAGAATGCGATGAAGGAAGCCACCGTAACCGTTACGCGTAAGATCAAATCGAACGGTCTGGTGATTCCCGAACGCGAAATCTCAGTTGCCCAGCAGTCTCTGAATATGGATGAGATGCAGGGTCTTTCGTTTGAGACTGCCGGTGAAGCCTTGCAGGGACAGATCGCAGGTCTTGACATTGTGGCCAACTCCGGTAACCTGGGTGCAGGTACCAGCATGCGTCTTCGTGGTGTCACCTCAATTAACGGTAGTCAGGAACCGCTGATTGTTGTGGATGGCTATATTCTGGAAGATTATAACACCGAAGACTTCGATGCCAACGACATGAACGAAGAAAAGTTTGCGACGTTGCTTCAGGTCAATCCCGAAGATATTCAGAGCATCAATGTCTTGAAGGATGCCGCAGCTACCGCTATCTGGGGTTCCCGTGGTTCTAACGGTGTGATCGAGATCAAGACACGTCGTGGTTCCAGAGGAAAGACCCGTGTGAATTTCAGCTATCGTTTTTCAGGTGCCTGGCAGCCTTCCGGCATGAAGATGCTGGATGGTGACGGCTACTCCATGATGCTGAAGGAGGCTTACTTTAACCCGAAACAGAGTGACGTTGCCTCCGGTATCATTGAGTTGATGTATAACCAGAATTATCCCGCATATTACGGTAACTACAGTGCCAATACCGATTGGGTGAAGGAAGTGACACAGTTCGGACAGACCCATAACTACGGTGTGGCTATCTCCGGCGGTGGTGAGAAAGCCACTTTCCGTGTTTCCGGTAGTTACGACCACGAGACGGGTACCATTATCAAGCAGACCCTTGACCGTCTGACCACCCGTCTGGCTTTGGATTATTATGTTTCCGACCGAATCAAGTTCTCTTCAAACTTTGCTTTGACCTATACCACGCAGAACAAGAACTACGATGACAATCTGCTTTCGTACGCGTATAATGCGATGCCAAATATGAGCGTTTACCGAATCGAAGGTATTCCCACGGCAGACGGTACGCCTTTGTATTTCAATACGGGCGAATATTATATCATGCCTCCTGCCGCTACAGGGCCCGGTTTGGTGGGACCGAATAGCGGACGTACTTCTTATTATCTGAGAGACCGGGTGGACAACTGTAATCCGGTAGCCGTGGCTGATTGGGCTTGGAGAAAATGGTCTACTTATACCATTACTCCTACTATTATGTTGGAATATAAGCTGTTGGGTAAGGAAGAGGATGAAACTCATTTGGATTACACCGGTGAAGTACATATGAACGCTTATACCGAATCCAAGAATTCATACTATCCGGCGGAACTTACTTCCAAGTCTTGGTCGGACGGAGTCAATGAAGTTTCGAATTCCGAATTTAAGAGCCTGAATTTTACGACACGTCATCAGTTGGTGTTCAGACCGTACTTCTACAATGAAGATCATTCGTTGCAGGTGATGGGACGTTTTGAGGTTCACTCAAATACTACTTCTTCGCAGGGTTACAGTGCTTATGGTATCGGTGGCGGAATTACCGATCCTTCAGTTCCCGGTTATCTACGGCCGAATTCTCCTTATACGGGCAACGGAAAAGGACATGGCATGAGCGGTACGGGATCCGTACACTATTCGTTCGGTTCCAAGTATTCTCTGACGGCTACGTTGCGCGCTGACGGAAGCACGAAGTTCGGTTCCGGAAATAAATGGGGATTCTTCCCGGGAGTTTCCGCTCGTTGGAACATCAGTGACGAGAAATTCTTCCAGCCCCTGAAGAAAGTGGTCAGTATGCTCGCTTTCCGTCCGGGATGGGGTATCACGGGTAATGCTTCCTTCGGTGAAGGCTTGATTTATAACAAGTATGCGCAAGGTGGCTCGTATAACGGAGTTCAGGTTATCTATCCTTCCAACCTGCGTCTGACTGAAATCCGTTGGGAGAAAACCAAGTCCTGGAACCTGGGTTTCAACTTGAATCTGTTTGAAGACTTGCTGAAGTTCGATTTGAACATTTACAACAAGAAAACAACCGACCTGATGAATAGCAATGTGCGCATACCTTCTTCTACGGGTTATTCCACCATTAGCTCTGCCAATGTCGGCTCCATGAAGAACGAAGGTTGGGAATTGTATGTGAATACCAATGACATTCTGAAGAAAGGTAAGTTCCACATGAACCTGCGTTTCAATATTGCTCAGAATATCAACACCATTACGGATATGGACGCAACGGTGCTGGCCAGCAACAATACCGACTTCGACTACAAGAATGAGTCTATCATGCGCCGTGTTCAGATTGGCCACGCGCTCGGAGGTATTTATGGTTTCCGCTATCAGGGAGTGTACGCATACGACTACGACCATAACGGATATTTCCTGAACGATACGAAGAACCAGTACTTTGACAAGTATGGTAATCAGAATACTGCAAAAGCGCAGAATAAGACAGCTCCTATTGTGCACGATGCGGCCGGTAAGGTTGTCTATGACAAGAATGGAAACCCGTTACCCATGATGTTCAATTACGGTGGTACAAACTATCAGTTCCAGGGTGGTGATGTCATCTATGAAGATGTTAACCACGATGGTCAGATAAATGAACTGGATATCGTGTACTTGGGTAATTCCAATCCTAAGTTGAACGGTGGTTTCGGTGTTGATTTTACCTATGGTCAGTGGATGCTGAAGACAAACTTCAACTTCCGTGTGGGTAATAAGATTCTCAATATGGCACGTATGTATGCCGAGGACATGAGAACGAACAAGAACCAGTGTGCTGCCGTTAACCACCGCTGGAGAAAGAACGGTAATGTGACCGAGATTCCCCGTGCCATGAATGCAGAGGCAGGTAACTCTTTCAATGCCTTGATCAGTGACCGCTATGTGGAGCCGGGTGATTATCTTCGTTTCCAGTATATACAGCTTTCTTACAACGTGAAGGCTGATAAATTGAAGAAATACGGTTTGAGCTCTCTTCGTCTTTCTGCTTCCGGAAACAACTTGATTTTCTGGTCTAAGTATTCGGGAACGGATCCTGAGCATTCTGCCAGCGGTTATAGCCCCTGTATTGATAATTCGCAGACACCGCGTTCCCGTTCATTTACGTTTAGTTTGAATTTTGGATTCTAATGCATGAGAACAATGAAAAGAAATAAATTATATAGTATATTGCTTGCTGCGGGATCTTTGTCTCTCTTGGGCGGAGGTATGGTTTCATGCGATGATTTTCTCACCGTGTTGCCTACGGACCAGATTACCGAAGAGGATTTCTGGCAAGAGAAGGGAGACTTGGATAATGTCCGTGCCGCCGCTTATAAACAAATGCTGAATTGTACGGGTAAAATCCTAATTTGGGGAGAGTTACGTTCAGACAATCTGGTGTTGAATGAAATGGATGATGCCAGTTTGAAAAATCTGCAACAGGCAGTATTGCAGCCCACAGATGAAAATTTCGACTGGGCTCCCTTATATACGGGTATCAATTATTGTAATTTGGTATTGGAGAAAGGGGAGGCCATGACGGTTCCAGGAGAAGAAGTGGACCCCAGTTTCCGCAGAAGTGACTGGCTGCCCATCAAGGCCGAGATGTATGCCTTGCGTGCCTTGTACTATTTTTATTTGGTACGCGCCTACCGCAATGTTCCTTATGTGACGGTTTCGATCCGTACGGATGCAGAGGCTATGCGCAGCAAGACTCCGGCAGTTAACGGCATACTGATTTTGACGAATCTGATAGCACAGTTGGAAGAGGCTAAAGAGTATGCAGCTGAAAACTATGGAAACTCCCAGGATAACAAAGGACGCTTTACAAAGCGTGGAGTGCGTGCCCTGTTGTCGGATATCTATCTTTGGAGAGCCGCCATGTTGGAAAAGCATGCGGATAAAGACAATGACCAGAATTTGGTGATGCCCGACGGTGAGGAGCTTACTGATGAACTTGTCACCCTGCTGAAGAAAGAATCTTATGAAAAAAGTTTGGAAAACTGCAACTGGATTCTGGATGATTATCAGGCAAAATATGACAAGGATTTGTTGGACAATCCCTCAAGCGGAAATACTGCTGACAAAGATCTGCTCTATCCGTATTTGTTGAGAATTATGGGAAATTCCGGATCCATGTCCAAGACAAATGTCTATGATAATGTGTATTATTCATTGTGGGGTTCCAAAAATTCATCGGAATCTATTTTTGAGTTGCAGTTTGACGGATCGGAGAATGTCAACAATACGATAAACACCTATTTGAGTCTGAGTGAAGGTACGAGTGAGTTGTCTCCCAAAAAGATGATAGGAAATCCGGCCTTGGTTGTTACTGCTGTCAATTCCCAGTCTCCGTCACCCTCCAGAGGTTTCGGTATCGGAGATTTCCGTTTGTGTGAGACATACAGTATAGTGCCGAACTCTTCAACCTATCCCATTCACAAGAATATCACGACCAGTGTGACAGTCTACAATTCTGAGAATGTGACGGATCTGTCAGTGAACTTTTCGGGAAGCTATCGTTTGAAGAATTCCCAAAACGCCAATTGGCCGGTTTATCGTTTGAGCGATGTGATGCTGATCAAAGCTGAGGCCATTGCCCGTTTGGCTGATCCTCAGGCAGAGGCTACTGCCGAAGACGGAGTGAATGGTCTGAACGAAGGTTTCAAACTGACGAATGCCATTTTCCAGCGTTACAATCCGGGAATGCAGGCCACGGGAACAGCGGGTGCAACCTTGATGAGTGACCGTTTCAAGCCAGACTATGCTACGGCCAGTCCTGCCAAGAATGCGGCAGATCTTTTGAAGCTGGTTTATAATGAGAGACAACGTGAGTATATTGCCGAGGGCAAGCGTTGGTTCGATATTGTACGTCAGGCAGAAGCCTCTAACGACTTTGCAGACCTGTTTACTACATATATTGATTTGGCTACAAATGTCAAGAACCGCCTGAGAAAAATCGATGCCTTCTATAATCCTCTTTACGCTGAGGAATTGAAGGTTAACGATAACCTGAAGCAGAATCCTGTATGGGATAGATACAGTAAGTAAAATCTTAATATTATGAGAAAGAATATATTAAAGCTAACTCGATGATTCAGCTTCATCGCTTGTGTGATGATGTCTGGAGTGCTGTTGGGTTTTAGTGGCTGTTCCGAGGATATTGATGAATCGAACTTCGCCATCAAGGAAAAACAGACAGCAATGGATTTCCTGTCCTCCAAGCCAGAGTACTCCGGGATAAAGGCCATTTTTGAGAGAGTGCGTTTTGGCAATCGTGATAACGCTTCGACATTGGCCAGTGTATTGTCTGCACGAGGAAACTATACCTTGTTCATTCCCGACAATACTGCATTGGAGACTTATATGCAGAATGTGGCCGGTACGACTGATGTGTCGGAACTAAGCGATGAAATCGCACAGTTGGTGGCTAACAGTTGTATCATTGACAACGAGGGCATGTCTGCTTATGAAGTGGCGGATTTCCCGGAATCCGGTACGTTCAACAAGCAGAATCTGAACAGCCGTTCCTTGTCTTGTGTTCATACGGAGAATGATGAATACATCATCAACAATAGTTCGAAAGTCACTCGTTTTGATATTGAAGTTTCCAATGGTATGATCCATGTGGTTGATGCTGTGATAGCTCCTTCGTCAGACAGATTGCCCGAATTGATAGCTTTGGCCGGCAATATGAAGATCATGTCCTATCTTCTTACTGCTACCGAATGGGCAAATTCTCTTTTGCAAGAGAATGATGCTGCATACGAGGCTGTGGATCATGGCGAGACTTTCATACAGAGTGGTGTGCCCGGTACCTTTAAGATACCAATGTACCGCAAAATTGGCTACACGGCTTTGGTTGAGACGGATGATGTCTATCGTAATGAGTGGGGAATCAATCTGGTGATGAATGAAGAGACCGGTGAAGTTTCCAACTGGGACGAGGTCATGCGTGTGATCAAGGAGAAGTGTCAGGCTGTGTACGGCACTGAGGCTGCCGATGATCTCACAAATCCCGATAATGCGGTGAACCGTTTTGTGGCTTACCATTTGCTTTACGGAAAGATTTCCTACAATAATTTGGTACATCATTACAATGAGTACAATTATAAGTATGGTAACAACAAGGAGCCGCAGAGAAACAATTGTCCGACGAACGTATGGGATTACTATACGACGATGGGAAATCACCGTGGTCTGATCAAGATTACTCAGGTGGGTGATGCCGGTTTCGAGCAAGATTTGGATCATAAGGTTTATGTCAACCGTATTTCCGAGTACGATAATACACGTGGCGGAGACTATCGGGAGACGGGAGTCAAGGATGCCGGAGTCTTGTTGTCTGCCGAGAACGGAGAGTATGACAATAATGCGTTGAACGGTTTCTTCTATCCCATTTCCAAGATCTTGTTGTATAGCGATCATGTACGTAATATGCTGGCGGGAGAACGTATGCGCATCGACATGGTGACCATGCTTCCCGAATTGCTGACTAACAACAACCGTGGTAATGAATATACGAAATTTCCCATCGGATATATCGATAACATCTTAAATGTTTCCAGTGGAACTAATATTCTGTATCTGATGGATGCTTGGTCTCCCGGTGGCGGTGCCTGGAATGATTATCAGGGCGATGAGATGATGTTCACGGGACTTTATGATTTCGTATTGCGTCTGCCGCCGGTTCCGAAGAGCGGAACCTACGAGTTGCGCATGGGTGTTGCCATGAATCCCTTGCGTGGTATGGCACAGATTTATTTCGGTGATCATCCTGATAAATTGACTCCGGCGGGTCTTCCGTACGATATGCGTCAGACTGTGGGTGGAAGCGGATCTTCTATTCCCTGGGTGGCTGATGTCGAGGATGATGAGGTGAACGCGGAAAATGACAAGAACCTTCGTAACCAGGGTTACCTGAAAGGTCCTCAGTATTTTACCGTGACAAACGGAAAGGCTGATACTCCTGTGCGTAGCAGAAGTGGAAGTGCTGCCGCTATCCGCAGAATCGTAGGCGTATTTGATATGGAGGCGGATAAGACCTATTATCTGCGCTTTAAAACCGCATTGAAGAAGCTGGACTCTCAGTTCTTCCTGGACTATTTCGAGTTTGTGCCTACACAGGTTTATAACGGTCCTACTCCTGAGGATATCTGGTAATTTAACATGTAAAGCATTGCACAATGAAAATTATGAATATTAATATGGTAAAAGGTGGATTCCTGGGAGCAGCAATGCTCCTCGGATTCACCGCCTGCTCCGATGATCATTATGATGTGGTCGATACTACAGGGTCCGGAACCAGTACGATATGGCAGAATATTAAATCGAATTCTGAATTGTCTGATTTTGCCGAGATTTTGAGTAGAACGAGAGTTCTGACGACTGATATTGACAATAATAATAAAAGGCAATTCTATTCGGATTTCCTGAATTCGCCCCAGTATCTGACAGTTTGGGCTCCGAAAAACGGGACGTATGATGCGCAGCGTTATCGGAATATTCTGGAAGAGATTGAGACTTTGCGCAGTTCCGGCAACAACAAAGATGTGCAAACTGCCATAAAAAAGGAATACGAGTTGGCCAAGCAGTTCGTTCAGAATCATATAGCGCGTTTCAACTATGCCTCTAACGTAGAGAACCAGCAGGTGCGTCTGTTGAATTCGAAGTTCTGCTATTATGATGCGGGCAATAATGTGTTCAATGGTGTCAAAATTGATCCCGACTATGGAAATGTCAATTCTTCCAACGGAATGTTGCAGGTGATAGACGGACAGTCCAGATTTGCCAACAACATTTATGATTATATGAGTACCTCGGAAGAGTTTTCCTCCATCTATTCGGTGCTGAGCGATCCTAAGGTGGACAAGACTGTATTTGTTCCCGAACTGAGTGTTCCCGGTGCGATGAACGAGCAGGGTGAGATGGTCTATGTCGACTCCGTTTTTTCCAACAATAATTTGTTGCTGAGTGCTACTGGTGCATTGATCAAGAGTGAGGACAGTCTCTATGTTGCTCTCATTCCTACGAATGCTGCTTGGGAGAGTGCTTTGAATACGGTGAAGCCTTTGGTGAAATATGCTCCGTCGTATAATTATACGTGGTCTGCTTCCGCCGATAATTTTGAGAATACCGGAAACCGGGCATTAAAGTTTAACACGGATTCACTGACAGATTACAACGCCCAGGAGTTGATCATCTCAAGCATGTTTTTCAATCCTACGGAATTTACCGGAGTCGATAAATCCGACTCGGCTGCTGTCATTGACCATGTGTTGTATGAGGATTCTTTGATTTCCACCAACGGCTTGGTTTTCTACAATAAGGCAGGAAAGGGCAACAGAAATCCCATATTCGGAGACGATTCCCTTGATCCCGTAAAGGCATCCAACGGTTATATCTTCCCTGTTGAAACCTATGATGTGGATCCTGCTTATTCTTTCATTTCCGAGCAAGAGCTGGATATGTTTGATAGTGGTTTGTATTTCAATCTGGCCAGCGTGACCGGAGCTACAACGGAGAAAGGGCAGACCGTTACCCTTACTGCCGATAACCGCAGCGAAGATGTGGAGGGCGAAATCGAGGACAACAAGTATGCCTATTTTGCAGTGAATGGCCGTAATGCCTTGAGGGTAAATATAAAATTAGGAGATATTTTCAGTGGTCATTACCGGATCAAAGCTATTATGGTGCCAAACCGTATATGCAAGGACAACATTCAATATAACAATAAGGGTGAAGAAGTTATCGAGAACCCTACGTTTGATGTAGAAATTCTGGATGATAAGAAGAATGTGATCAATCGGAAAGTGACGGTTCCTTTCGAGCGTGACGGCGAGACTATTGGGGTTAAGCAGGATGCGGTAAGCGAGATTACTCTGTGGGAGGATTTCGAGTTCCCGTATTCATACTGGGGGCTTCCTGACGGAGCCGAGAGTTTCCCGATTTTGCGTATCTCGATGTCTTATGCGCAGCAGACGAGAGGAAAATGCAAGGCTCTGAGTATTCATAAAATTATCCTTGAACCTGTCCGCAACCTAAAATCTGAAGACGATGAATAAGAATAGAATCAATTTAATACAAGATGCATTGCGTGCCGGTGTATGCCTCTTTATGCTTTCGGGTACATGTGTTTTGTCGGCTCAGACGGAAGTCGAGGTTGACGAACAGGAAGCACCCGTGGCTCCGGCCAAGAAAAAGGCTGAGCCTGCGTATGAGTTGAAAGAGATTTCCGGTTTTGTGTACGATGCTGCAACAAAGGCTCCTTTGGCTGGTGTACGGATTCAGGCTTTGAACAACCGTTTTTATACCGCTCTTACAGATGAGACTGGAGCATATACCATAAAAGTTCCCGAATTTGTCACTTCCTTGTATGTATCGCTGCCCGATTATAACGCTTCGCAGATAGCTATCAAGGGCGCGACAGATCAGAATGCCAATTTGTATTCGGATGTGCTGAAAGGCATCTATACCGATGGTACTCAGGTTTATTCTCAGGCTGGCGTGACACTGAACAATACCAGTGCCACAACCGTTGAGGAGGAAATAGAGAACCACCTGAATGCTTCTGTCCGTACGATCAACCGTGGAGGTATGCCTGCCCAGGGTGCCGCATTGTTTATGAACGGTCTGAATTCACTGAACGCCAATGCACAGCCGTTGATTGTTATTGACGGAGTGGTTTGGGACATGCAGTACGACCGTGTTTCTTTGCATGACGGTTTCGTCAACAATGTGTTCAGCATTGTCGATCCCGAGGACATCGAGGAAGTGAAAGTCCTGCGTAACGGTACCGCTCTTTACGGAGCTCGTGGTGGTAATGGAGTCATCCTTATCAACACGAAGCGTGGCCGGAGTCTGGTAACGCGTATCAATCTGCGTGTCTTCGGCGGTTATGAACTGACACCTTCCAAGATGGATATGATGGATGCCGGACAGTATCGTAACTACGTGACGGAATTCCTCGGAACAACCGAAAAAGCCAAAGATATTTTCAAGACATCTTCGGTACCTTCTTTCATGAATGAAGACCCGAGCTATTTGTTCTATCCGGTTTACCACAACAGTACGGACTGGCAGAAGGATTTGTATGAAAATTCCTTCACGCAGAATTACAAGGTCAGCGTACAGGGTGGTGACGATGTTGCCATGTATAACCTTTCTTTGGGATATACGAAGGCTGACGCTACGGCAAAGAATAATGACTTCAACCGTCTGAGCATCCGTTTCAATACAGACATTGTGTTGTTCAAGGACCTTACCACCGAACTGGACATGTCATACGTCCGGAATGCTTATAACATTCTTGACAATGGCTGGGCTTCCGACTATACGTCGCGCAACATTTCATCTCCCAATGTGTTGGGCTTGATCCAGTCTCCCTTTATCAGTCCTTATTCCTATTTCGTAGGTTATAATCAGGGACAATTGGAATTGGGTTATTCGGAAAAAGTATATTCCGGAAAGGATTATAAGGCCGACAACAACCCGTACGCTTTTGCTTCAGCATTCGGGTATGCAGGTTTTGTAAACCCCTTCTGGATTCTGGAGAACGGTGAGGGAGACAACAAGAACTATCAGGAGCAGACGCAGTTCAGTGTGAATCTGGCTCCCAAGTATAAGGTCAACCGTTATCTGACCATTTCCGACCGCTTCAGCTATATGATTAACCGCAGCAACGAGAAGTACTTCTTGCCCAAGAGCGGAACTCCTGTTAAGACCGTTCCCGGTTTGGGAGATGTACAGAACGTCATCCGTAGCCAGTTCGCTAAGGAGACTACGCTGTACAATGATTTCCGTGTGGACTGGAAGCGTCAGTTGGGAGCACATTACCTGAATGTTTTTGGCGGTTTCCGTTTTTCTTCTTACTCTTATTCGAGAAGTTACCTTCAGGGATACAACAACGACAACGACAAGATGCCGAACATCGGCTCCAGTTTGCAGTATCTGGGATATGGCGGAACCAATGACCGTTGGATTAACCTTGCTTATTATCTGAACGCAGATTACAATTTCCAGAATAAGTATTTCCTGAATGCAATGGCCACGATGGAATCGTCCTCCCGTTTCGGTAAGGAAGCGAAGGACGGTGTGAAGCTTTGCGGTGTGAAATGGGGATTGTTCCCCTCTGTTCAGGCCGGTTGGCTCATCTCTTCCGAGAAGTGGTTCAAGGTGCCTTCCATCAATTACCTGAAGTTGACGGCCGGTTACGAGCAGAGCGGTAATGACAATGTGGATTACTATGCAACCCGTACCTATTTCGACAACATCAAGTTCATGGATAGGGCTACGGCTTTGCAGTTGGCCAACATCCAGAATCCTACCATCCAGTGGGAGACCACCCATCGTTTCAATGTAGGGTTGCAGACCAGCATGCTTGACAACCGTCTGGCACTGGGTGTAGACTACTATCGTGCCAAGACCACAAACCTGTTGGTGCGTAAGGCCGTGAGCGATATTACCGGTCTGAACCACATGTGGGCCAACGACGGTGAGTTGAAGAACTCCGGTGTCGAGGTCAACGTGACCGGTGTGCTGGTCAATACGCGCGACTGGAAATGGCAGGCAGGATTTACCGTTGCCCATTATCAGAACGAGATCACCAAACTTCCCGAGACAAGTCTCAACTATATCAAGACGTATGTGCTCGATGAGAGAGGCCAGAAAGTAGGCGATCCGAATATGATTCATGGCTACACCTCTTCCATCTATGGCGAGAACAACATCCTGACGGCGGTGGGTCGTCCTGTCGGAGTGTTCTATGGTTATAAGACGGCCGGCGTCTTTGCTTCGGACAAAGAGGCTCGTGATGCAGGTGCTTACGGTTATCTCCGTTATCCGACCGGAATGAGTGAAGATCCCTATCGTGAGTTCAAGGCCGGTGACGTTCATTTCATCGACCAGAACGGTGACGGATGGATTAACGAGGCCGATATGGTTGAGATCGGTGATCCCAATCCCGATATTTTCGGTAATATATTCACGAGTCTCAGCTGGAAGTCCTTTACGCTGGACATCAATTTCAAGTATTCGCTCGGAAACGATGTCTACAACTATCAGCGTTCTCAGTTGGAGTCGGCCAATAATATTTATAACCAGACCACGGCCGTTGTGAACCGCTGGAAGTATTCCGGACAGTTTACCGATATTCCCCGTGCCATGTCTCCCGACAATGCCGAGTGGGTGAACAACGAGCGTTTCTCCGATCGTTGGATCGAAGACGGTTCTTTCCTGAAATTGAAGAAAGTGCGTCTCACCTATAAACTGCCTGTCAATTTGAGTTGGTTGCAAGGCATTTCCGTATGGGGAGAAGCCAACAATGTCTTCACCGTGACGAAGTATTTAGGAACCGATCCTGAGTTCTCTTGCGGCAGCAGCGTCCTGTCTCAAGGAATAGATGCCGGCTATCTCTCGCAGGGACGTAACTTTACTTTAGGTGTGAACATCAACTTGTAACAACGAATAAATGCAAGTGTCTGTGCTGCGGGGCGGCAAGGCCCCGCAGCCACACAGCTCACAAAACATCTATACACAATGAAAAATAAATCGATTTTAAGTCTGATCATCTTCCTTTTGGGATTTGGGGTTAGCACCACGTCCTGTGAAGATATGTTGACACCTGATATGGAGCGCACGGCGGGAGGTTTCAGAGGTAACGATACTGTTTACTTCTACCTCGGTATCATGGCGAACCTACAGGAAATGATTGAGAATAATGTGATTCTGGGAGAAGTCAGGGGAGATCTGGCGGAAACGACTTCTTACACCAGCGACTCCGTTTCCCAGATATCCAATTTCGAGCGGCTACCCGATGGCGACAATGGTTTGTTGAACCGTGCCGCGTATTATAAGGTGATCAACCAGTGCAATTTCTATCTTGCCAATGTAGATACGATGGTTATGAAGAATAACATCTACTACATGCGTAAGGAGTGTGCCCAGGTTTATGCCATTCGTGCGTGGACCTATATGCAGCTGGTACAGAACTATGGTAGTGTGCCTTTCATCACGAAGCCTGTGGACAATGCCAACACCGGATGGGAAAAGAATCCCGAGGCGTGGGCTACGGCCGACAATCTGGTGGATTTGCTGAAAGCCGATTTGGAGAGAGCGCATGCTTATGAGGAGCGTTACGGGTTCCCCAACTACGGAAACCTCAACACCGGCTCGGTGCAGATTGCCCACAAATTGATGGTATTCCCCTCTCAGGTGGTACTTGGCGATTTGTATCTGCTGCGCGGAAAGGATAAGTCCGATTATGAAAAAGCTGCCACTCAATACTTTGAGTATCTGAGTGCCGATACACGGCAGGTTATGGGTATGTCTCCCGGTTACAGCAGTGATATGGTCAATGGAGTTTACCATTATACCCCTTTTGCCAGATCATATACTACTTTTGTGGTAAGTGGAACGTCTCCGGGAGCAGAGTTGCTAACTGTTCTTCCGTCTGCTGCCAACTCGTTCTTCGGAAAGGTGCTGACGCGTGTGCCCCAGATGTTCGGTTTTGACATCAGTTCTTCCAGTTCTACAGGTACTTCCGAGAATGACAAAGGTGAGACCGAAACCTCTACCAGCGGACGTATTTCCGTACAGCCTAATTACAAGACACGCCAGATAGCCCCGGCGTTCGGCTATTTGAACCTCTGTGCAGACCAGATATTCGTGAAGTATAAGGATTTCATCTCCGATGAAGATTCAGAACTCGAATACATCGATATGGGGGATGCCCGTATTGCCGGTACGGTGGCAAACGTCCGTACGCAGGATGCCGGAATTGTACGTTTCATCCAGAAATTTGCTACCAATGGAGGTTCCTCCATGACATCTTATGGCAGTGGTTTCAACTTCCGCTATACTTTGCCCGTTTATCGTCTTCGTCAGGTTTATCTCCGTTATGCGGAGGCCCTGAACCGTGCCGGTTTCCCGCAGCATGCTTTTGCCATATTGCGTAACGGTCTGAATGAGGATAAATTGCCGACCTTGATGCTTGGTGTCAAGTATGACGATTCTGATCCGGAAAATCCGAAGGCATACCAGTATTACTATACTGAGACTGAGCCCAACGGTTGTTTCTACATCGGTGCCGACGAGTTGCGCCGTGCACAGGACCATCCTGAGTTCATGAACTTTGCCATTGGCAACGGCTGGCAGTTCAACTACGGAATCAAAGAAGCCGGAAGTTCTGAAATTATCGCTACCGACAAGGAAAAGAGATATGTTTACGGACCGGTAGTTGCCAAGCGTGTAGAGCAGGAAGCCCTTCGTCTCGGATTCTCGGAGGAAGAAGCCAAGGCTCTGGCCGCCGAGGTCTGGACCGAAGAAATGGACAATCCTGCAACTGGCGAAGACGAGGAAGGTGAAGACGGCGAAGAAGGCGAGGGTGAAGACGATGATACGCCGGAAATCAACCCTGACGATTATGAAATTGTTGAGCCTGAAGCCCCGAAAGAGGCCAATCCTTGGGAGATAACCGCCATGGAGACGCTTCTTGCCGATGAGATGGCATTGGAGTGCGCATACGAAGGTTTCCGTTTCTATGACCTGATGCGTATAGCCCGTCACAAGAACAACGACAGCAACACGTCGGCGGCTAATGAAGGTACAACCTGGCTGGCATGGATCGTTTCCCGTCGTTCGCTCGACCTGAAACCCTATGCCGAGCCCGCTACGGTAGGTCCGTTGTACACCAAGTTGCTGGACATGAACAACTGGTATCTCCAGAATCCTGTCTATTAAAATATCATTTCCGAAAGGACAAGCGGTATTTCCGATATGTAAAGTCCGGTTCCCAGAATGTGGAACCGGACTTTTTTGGGGAGCATCAGTTGGTTTTTACACGCCTTGTAAATTTTTTACACGCCTTGTAAAACTTTTTACATGCCTTGTAAAAATCAAACCAAAGGTGCTTGAAGAATCTTTTCCCTGTCCGGCTGTATTTCTGTGCTTGTGTGGAAATCGTTTTACCAGACATTCTCCTGTTTCCGGCCATGATTTTCGGGCAGTCTGAAAACAAAAATGCGTGCGGAGTGGGAAACAGCAGAAAGCCTCCGCTTTTTTGTTGCGCAAAATCTCTTTCGTTTCATTTATTTTTACGATATTTGCCTAACAAACACTCAAAATCTTAAAATGGAATTTACAGCCGAACAGATAGCAGCCTGTTTGCAGGGGGAGGTGGAGGGAAATCCAGCGGCAACCGTGCAGACGTTTGCAAAGATAGAAGAAGGTACTGAAGGGGCGATTTCGTTTCTCGCCAACCCGCAGTACGAGCATTATATATATGATACGAAATCGAGCGTTGTTCTGGTCAACCGTGACTTCAGGCCCGAGCGTCCCGTAGCGGCAACACTCGTGCGCGTGGACAATGCCTATGAGGCCATTGCCCGTTTGCTCACGCTGTATGAGCAGAGTGTGCAGAAGCGTCGGGGCATCCATCCTTTGGCCTGTATAGCCCCAACGGCCACTATCGGTGAAGACTGTTATGTGGGGCCTTTTGCATACGTGGGCGAACATGCCAGCATCGGGGCCGGAACCCAGATCTATGCTCATGTTGTGGTTGAGGAACGGGTCCGTGTGGGTGAGCGTTGCATCCTGTACCCGAATGTGTCGGTCTATCATGACTGCGTGGTAGGAAATGATGTGATTCTGCATTCGGGTTGTGTCATTGGTGCCGACGGCTTCGGATTCGCCCCTTCGGCCGACGGGTACGAGAAGATCCCCCAGATAGGAATCGTTACCATTGAGGACCGTGTGGAAATAGGTGCCAACAGTTGTGTGGACCGTTCCACGATGGGGAGCACCTATATCCGTTGCGGTGTCAAGCTGGACAATCTGGTGCAGGTGGCGCACAACTGCGATGTAGGCAGTCATACCGTCATGTCCGCGCAGGTTGGCGTTGCCGGCTCTACAAAGATAGGGCAGTGGTGCATGTTTGGCGGTCAGGTGGGCATAGCCGGTCATGCCGTGATCGGCGATTGTGTGAAATCCGGTGCTCAGGCGGGCATAGCCGGCAGTCTGCGCAAGGGACATGTCACCGTGCAGGGATCTCCTGCCATCGAGGCCAGAAACTTCGCCCGTTCGAGTGTGGTTTATAAAAAACTGCCCGAGATGTATGCCGAGTTCAACCGGATGAAGGAGGAAATTGAACAATTGAAGCAGAAACTGGAGCATCCGCAGGTGTGACGCTCCTCCGGCACTTGCGTGTGGCCGGTCATTTATCAAAAATAGCGATATGTCAAAACAGAAAACATTGAAAGGTAGCTTCTCGCTTTTCGGGAAAGGACTTCATACAGGGCTTAGCCTGACCGTGACGTTCCATCCCGCACCCGAGAATCACGGATATAAGATTCAGCGCATCGACATGGAGGACCAGCCCGTGATCGAGGCGATAGCCGAGAATGTGGTCGATACTTCCCGCGGGACGGTTGTGGCCAGGGGCGATGCCCGTTGCAGTACGATTGAACATGGTTTGGCTGCCCTTTATGCCATGGGCATTGACAACTGTCTCATAACAGTCAACGGTCCTGAGTTCCCCATTCTGGACGGAAGTTCCAAAATCTATGTGGAGAACATCCGGCGTGTGGGCATTGAGGTGCAGAACGCTCCGAAAGATTTCTATGTCATCAAGAAGAAAATAGAATTCCGCGATGAGGAAACCGGTTCGTCCATCATCATCCTGCCGGACGAGCAGTTTTCCATTACCGCGATGATTTCCTTTGATTCCCAGTTCCTGAACAGCCAGTTTGCCACGCTCGACAACATGGAGGATTTTGCCGATGAGATAGCTTCGGCACGCACCTTTGTCTTTGTGCGCGAGATAGAACCGCTTTTGCGTGCGGGACTTATCAAGGGCGGCGATCTCGACAACGCCATTGTCATTTATGAACGCCAGATTTCTCAGGAGGATCTGGACAAGTTGGCGGACTATATGAAGGTGGAATACAAAGATGCCACGAAACTGGGTTATCTGAACGACAAGCCGTTGGTGTGGCGCAATGAGCCGGCCCGCCATAAGTTGCTTGACATCATCGGCGACATGGCACTGATAGGACGCCCTATCAAAGGACGTATCATTGCGACGCGTCCGGGACATACCATCAACAATAAGTTTGCCCGCCAGATGCGGCGCGAGATCCGTGCGCACGAGATTCAGGCTCCCGATTATGATTGCAGCGACGCTCCCTTGATGGATGTAAACCGCATCCGCGAACTGTTGCCCCACCGCTATCCCATGCAACTGGTGGACAAAGTGGTGGAGATCGGGTCCAACTATATTGTGGCAGTGAAGAATGTTACCTCCAACGAGGAGTTTTTCCAGGGACACTTCCCGCAGGAGCCTGTCATGCCCGGCGTATTGCAGATCGAGGCAATGGCGCAGGCCGGCGGTCTGCTGGTGCTCAACTCCGTGGAGGAGCCGGAGCGGTGGAGCACCTATTTTCTACGCATTGACGGAGTGAAGTTCCGTCGTAAAGTAGTTCCCGGTGACACGCTGCTTTTCAAGGTGGAACTGATGGCTCCCATCCGTCACGGCATATCGACGATGCGCGGCTTTGCCTTTGTGGGCGAGACCGTTGTGATGGAAGCTACCTTTACGGCTCAGATTGTAAAAAACAAGTGACGGAAACGTTCTCCTAATCGACCCGAAACATGAGTAATATCAGCCCTTTGGCTTTCGTCCATGACGAAGCCGTGATCGGAAAAAATTGTGAGATAGGTCCCTTCTGCTACATTGACAAAGATGTAGTTATCGGGGACAATAACCGCCTGATGAACAGCGTGACTTTGTTCTCCGGGACGCGGATGGGAAGCGGAAATGTCGTTTTCCCGGGTGCTGTCATCGGAGCCATTCCTCAAGATCTGAAATTCAGGGGAGAAGAGACATGGGCCGTGATCGGCGACAATAATACCATCCGCGAGAATGTGACTATCAACCGTGGAACGGCGGCTCAGGGCCGGACGGTGGTGGGCAGCAACAATCTGTTGATGGAAGGGATGCACGTGGCCCATGACGTGAACATCGGCAACGGCTGCATCATCGGAAACACCACGAAACTGGCGGGTGAGGTCGTTGTGGACGATTATGCCATTATCAGTGCCTGTGTTCTGGTTCATCAGTTCTGTCGCATTGGCGGTTACGTCATGGTAGGTGGCGGAACGCGTACCAGTCAGGACATCCCGCCCTTTACGATGGCGGCGCGTGAACCGGTTGCCTATTGCGGTCTGAATATGGTAGGCCTGCGGCGTCGCGGCATGTCTCCGGAGCTGATAGAGAATATTCACAATGCGTATAGAATCCTGTATCAGCGCGGAAAATTGAGAGAAGAGTGCCTGGCACAGATTCGCGAAGAAGTTCCTATGAGCAAGGAGATAGAATATATACTTGATTTCGTGGGTAGTTCGAAGCGCGGAATCATTAAATGAGAAAACTGGAAAACAATTCGGAACATTCATGCTATACAAGATAAAATTCATATCGGACGAAGTTGACGGCTTCCTCCGGGAAATCAGGGTCGACAGCGAGGCTACGTTCCTTGATTTGAATAAAGTTATCCTTCAGTCCTGCGGCTACCCTGATGACCAGATGACCTCCTTCCACATCTGTAACGACGAGTGGGAGCGCGGTCAGCAGATTACCCGCGAGGATATGGGAACCGGCGATGCCGATGAGGATATTTATGTGATGGAGAAGACACCGCTGACGGACTTTATCGAGGACGAGGGACAGAAGATGGAATTTGTTTTCGACCCTTTCTCCGAGCGTTCTTTTTTCCTCGAAGTAAAGGAACTGATCCCCGGTGAGCATCTCTCTGCTCCCGAAATTCTGCGTAAGAGAGGCGAGGCACCCATTCAGATTCAGGATATGGATCTTTCCATGCCGGCGGCAGGAGCCGTTGCGGCTTCGATGTTGGCTGAGGACGAAGTAGGGGATTTCTACGGCGATTCGGCCTTCGACAGCGAGGATTTCGACGTGGAAGGTTTTGAAATCAGCGAGGGCAATTCCTATTGATGTCCGTCAGGCACAGAGCAATAATATCTTGAAGACACTATTGGTGATATTAGGCCCGACAGGTGTCGGAAAAACGGAACTCAGTCTGCAAATGGCTGAGTTTTTCCGTACTTCCGTCATCAATGCCGATTCCCGTCAGCTCTATCGTGATTTGCCGATAGGCACGGCTGCCCCTTCGCTTGCCGATATGCAGCGTGTGAGGCATCATTTTGTGGGGATGCTGGGGCTGGAGGACTATTACAGTGCGGCGCAATACGAGGCCGATGTGCTCCGGTTGCTGGAGCAATTGTTCCAGCATCAGGATGTGGTGATTCTTTCCGGAGGGTCGATGATGTATATTGATGCCGTCTGTAAAGGGATAGATGACATCCCGACCATTGATGACGAGACTCGACAGATGATGCGTGGGCGCTATGAGCGTGAGGGACTGTCAGCCTTGGCGGAGGAACTGCGTCTTCTTGATCCCGAATATCATGCGGCCTGCGATATCCGGAATCCCAAACGTGTGATCCATGCTTTGGAAATCTGTTATATGACGGGGCGTACCTATACCTCCTTCCGCCGGAATGAGGTGAGGCCGCGCCCTTTCCGGATATTGAAGATAGGCTTGCAGCGGGATCGAGAAGAACTTTATGCGCGTATCAATGCCCGTGTGGACGACATGATGGCTGCCGGTTTGCTTGATGAGGCGCGGCGTGTCTATCCGTATCGTGCGTTCAATTCTCTCAATACCGTGGGGTATAAGGAACTGTTTCGTTATTTAGACGGCGAATGGACACTGGATTTCTCTTTAGAGAAAATCCAACGCAACACCCGGGTCTATTCCCGCAAGCAGATGACTTGGTTCAGAAAGGACGTGGAGACACACTGGTTTCATCCGGACGAAACAGACAAAATAAGATATTTTATACAAAAAGAAATAAAGAGCAAATAGTTATTTCTTACTTTTGCAGAGAACAACCATCAAAAACACACTTTATGAAAAATGAAGCATCCGGAGGACTGTGGTCCCGCTCGATGACTTTTCTCTCGAAGATAGGGAAAGGCTTTCTCGGAATAGGACATTGGTATGTCGGATTGTATCGGGGAAAACCCTGGTGGAGGAAACTTCTGGCCGCTTTCCTTTCTTTTATAGTCTTCCTTCTGTTTTATGTGTTTGCCGTTTCTGTCAATCTGTTCTGGCTTTTCGGCAAGTCTCCCTCGCTGGACGACATCATGAATCCCAAGACGGCAGCAGCTTCGGAAATCTATTCCTCCGATGGAAAAGTCATAGGGAAGTTTTTTAGCGAAAACCGTTCTCCTGTACCTTACGATTCCATCAGCCCGGTCTTTTTCAAGACGCTGATCTCTACCGAGGACGAACGTTTCTACAGTCATTGCGGAGTGGATGTTCAAGGACTCTTCGCGGCAGCAAAGGATGCCGTGCGCGGCCGTGCCCGCGGTGCATCCACCATTACCCAGCAACTTGTAAAGAACATGTTCCGCATGCGTACCAATTATTCAACCGGTCTGTTGGGTAAAATCCCCGGGGTGAGCATTCTGGTCATGAAGAGCAAGGAGATGATTCTGGCCATAGAGCTGGAGATGTTCTGCTCCAAGAAAGACATTCTGCGCATGTATGCCAATACCGTGGATTTCGGATCGAATGCCTTTGGCATAAAGACGGCTGCCAAGACCTATTTCAACACGACGCCCATGCAGTTGAAACCCGAAGAGGCGGCCGTGCTGGTCGGTTTGCTGAAAGCCACCTCGGCTTATAATCCGCGTATCAATCCCAAGAACAGTCTGAAGCGTCGCAATGTCGTGCTGGAGAATCTGAGGAGCCACGGACATATTTCGGCAGAAGAGTGTGATTCCTTGAAGGCACTTCCCATCAAGCTGAATTTCAATGTGGAGAGCGCCTACGATGGTGAGGCATTGTATTTCCGGCAGGCTGTGGCCGACTATATAAAGGAGAAATGCCCTGATCTGGATCCCTATACGCAAGGATTGAAGATCTATACTACGCTGGACAGCCGTATGCAGCGTTATGCCGAGGAGGCCGTGCGGGAGCAGATGCGCAAGGTGCAGCAGAGCTTCGACAGCCACTGGCGCGGCATGGGAGAACCCTGGCGTGACGAACGTGGAAACCTGATTCCCGGTTTCATAGAGGACATAGCCCGCCGCAGCGATACCTATAAAATGCTTGTGGCACGTTTTCCGGACAATGCGGATTCCGTCAATTATTATCTGAACCGGAAGCATCCGGTGAAGGTTTTCAGCTATGATGGAGAGAAAGAGGAATATATGAGCACGATGGATTCCATTCGTTATATGGTGCGTTTTATGCATACCGGTTTTGTGGCCATGGAGCCCGGCACGGGAAATGTGCGCGCATACGTGGGGGACATTGACTTCAATACCTGGAAGTACGACAAGGTGAGTGCCATGCGCCAGCCGGGATCAACATTCAAGCTCTTTGTCTATGCCGCTGCCATGAAGCAGGGACTGACACCTGCCGATGCGCGTAAGGATTCCTATATAAGAATGGAAGTGTACGACCGAAAGCGCGATACGACCGAAATCTGGCAGCCTCATAATGCCAACGGACGTTTCACGAATGCCAACATTCCCCTGAGGGCAGCTTTTGCGCAGAGCATCAATACGATTGCTGTCAAGCTGGGGCAGGAAGTGGGTATTCCTCATGTTGTGCAGACCGCTCACGACATGGGTATAAAGTCTCCGTTGAACGAGACACCCTCGTTGCCACTCGGTTCCAGCGATGTCAATCTTATGGAACTGGTGAACGCATATGCTGTGGTAGCCAATAACGGCATGCACGTGGAGCCAGTGTTGGTGAGCAAAATCCTCAATGTCAAAGGCGAGGTGGTATATGAGGCGCAGCCCCAGCAGAGGCGTGCCTTGCCTTATCGTGCCGCGTTCTATATGCAGAAAATGCTGGAAGCCGGAGTGCGTGACGGGGGAGGAACTTCGCAGACGCTGGGTGCCATGATGTATATGGGCGGTTTTAACGGGCAGATTGATTTCGGAGGAAAGACCGGAACATCCAACAACCATTCCGATGCGTGGTTTGTAGGAGTCACGCCGGCTTTGGTGGGCGGAGCCTGGGTTGGCGGTGAGTATCGCAGCATCCATTTCCGCACGGGACGTCTGGGGCAGGGCAGTCGTACCGCATTGCCCATCTTCGGACTTTTCATGAAGAAGGTACTTTCCGATCCCGCCTTGAAAGACCGTTACATGCAGCGTTACGGAAAGCCGGCTGAGGAGATTCCCGTCAACAGTTATCAGGGCTATTATGTGGCACCGGCAGAGGAGCCGGACAGTTTGCTTGGCGACAGTCTCGAGGTTGTGCAGGATCTCATGGGCGGTGAGGGCAGTCCTTTGCCCGAACAGGAACAGAGGAGTGAACCGGCATCTAAAGATGGAGATCCGGCCGCAGTGCTTCCCGAGAGTCTGGACAAGACGGAGGACTTGTCGGAATAGCGGTCAGCAGCGGGAAATACAGACCATGAAGTATCAAAAAAGAGATGTCAGTGAGACATCTCTTTTTTGATAAATAGGATTTTATGCCATACGGCGTGATCGCCGTTTCCTATCGTGCCGTAATGTGGAAGCACGATTGCTTGTATTCATATTTTACATAGCAGGTACCCAGTTCCCGCTGATCTTCCAGAACCTCGGCCAGGACGGATTTCAGTGTCACACCCCATGTTTGCGGCAGTTCGGGCCCGTCAGGGTCCATCACCCGCACAAAGTGGTTGTAGCTGATGTCGAAAGTTGTGCCGTACTGGTGGCAGCTTTGTTCCGAAGCGTTGTGGTTGACGCGCCGCAGGCGTTCCACGTCATGGCGTGTCCGCAGGACGGAGGTGACCAGCAGTTTGTGGAACGGAATGCCCTTCGAGGCCAACGAGTCGATGAAGGCCCGTGATATTTCGGTGAGCAGCGTGGCGGCCCGGGGCACCAGATAGGGAATGGAGTGGTGCAGGGGTTTGATGTCGTAGAACGGGTTGTCATCAATGTAGACCAGATCCTTCTTGCGGTGGACTGCCTCGTTGCGGTCGGCTATCTGCGAAATGCCCAACCGCTGTGCCGTGGCCAGTTGCACATCGTTCATGTCCGGAAAGACCGTGTTGAAGTCAGATACACTGGTAACCCTGTTTTTCACGGGATTTCCTTGTTTGTCGAGAAGGCAGAGGGAGGCCCGCGGCCGCAGAATCAGCGAGTCTACAAAGCGGCTGTGCTGTAAAACTGAGTCTGCCGGCGGAGCGGTGACACTGTCCGTTTCTTTGTTTTTGTCGAGCATGCCGAGCGTTAGGACGTCCGGATGTGTGCATTTCACAAAAAAAAGAATCAGTACGATGGTGCAGAACGATAGGAGGAAATGGATTCTCTCAAACTTGAATTTCAGCTTCATGTCAGGGTTATATGGAGGATCTGTTTGCGGCAGGATAAAGTTTTTGGAAACTTTACCACAAAAGTAGTAAAAAAAACAGACCTGTTCCCCGTAGATTGATTAATTTTGCAGGAAAACCGGATGGAGGTACGTCCGTCCGGAAGTGTCAGACTTAACCCATCAGATGATAGAAAAGCATTTTATTCTGGAAGAGGCGGATCCTGTGGTTTTCTTTGGTGTGAACAACGCCAATTTGCGCCTGTTGCGTGCGTTGTGTCCCAAATTGCGTATCATCGGGCGCGACAATGTGCTGAAAGTCATGGGAAGCGAGGAGGAGATGGCCGGTTTTGAGGAAACTTTTCATGCACTGGAGCATCATAGTTCCAAGTTCAACCGGCTTACAGAGGAGGATATTATCACTTTTGTGAAACGTCGTGTTTCGGAGCATGAACCGGACGAGGAGGCTATTGTTTATAGTACAGGCGGAAAACCCATTACCGCACGGACGGAAAATCAGAGGCGGCTGGTGGAGGCATACGCCGGAAACGATATGCTGTTTGCCGTGGGCCCTGCCGGTTCGGGAAAAACCTATATAGCCATTGCACTGGCGGTACGCGCCTTGAAAAACAAGGAAATCAAGAAAATCATTCTTTCGCGTCCGGCCGTCGAAGCCGGTGAGAAACTGGGCTTTCTGCCCGGCGACATGAAAGAGAAGATTGATCCTTATCTGCAACCGCTCTATGATGCCTTGCAGGAGATGATTCCGGCTGTCAAGTTGCAGGAATATCTCGCTACGAATGTTATACAGATCGCTCCGATTGCCTTCATGCGGGGCCGGACGCTTAACGATGCGGTGGTGATCCTTGACGAGGCACAGAACACCACTACGGCCCAGATCAAGATGTTTCTTACCCGTATGGGATGGAACACCAAGATGATCGTGACGGGAGACAGGACGCAGATAGATCTTCCTTCTTCGCAACGCAGCGGATTGACTGAGGCTTTGCGTATTCTGGCCGGTATTCCTGGCATAGTTTTTGTCGAGATGACGAAAAAGGATATCGTGCGTCACAAACTCGTGACGCGGATTGTTGAGGCATACGAGACGGACGCCGCGCGTCAGAAAGCAGAGAAGGAAGGCCACTCAACCGTTTCTGTTGCAGACAGAGGCAGACTGTAGTTCAGGAAAACAGACTTTGCGTTTTTTTCGTGCCGCGCAAAAAATGCGAGAACTATTGTACAGTTCTTATTCTTTACCGCGCAACACCCCTTTGGGAAATTGCATCGTGGCGCAATGAAGCGAACCGTGCTGGCGGATGAGCGGCCGGCAGTCTACCGGGACGATGTCATGTCTGGGAAATGCCTTTTGCAGGGACAATCTTGCCGCGTTATCTTTTTCAGCCTGCGCATATGTGGGGTAGAGCACGGCGGAGTTCATGACCAGATAATTGGCATAGGTGGCGGGCAGACGTTCGCCGTCCTCATCGAAGACGGCATCGGGCAACGGTACCGGAATGAGGCGGAATGGCTCTCCCGAAGCCGTGTGGAAGGATTTCAGTTCGTTCTCCATCTGTTGCAGTTCCTGAAAGTGCTCGTCCGATTCGTCCGGGCATTTTACATAGACAATCGTATTTTCGGGGCAGAGGCGCGCCAGCGTGTCAATATGGCTGTCTGTGTCGTCACCGGCCAGATAGCCGTGGTTGAGCCAGAGAATGCGTTCTACGCCCAACTCGTCCATCAGGATGCGTTCTATCTGCGTTTTGTCCAGTTGGGAGTTGCGGTTGGGGTTGAGCAGACAGCGGGAGGTAGTGAGTAGTGTTCCCAGGCCGTCGCTTTCAATGCTCCCTCCTTCCAGTTCGAAATTCAGATGGTCGGTATACGTGCCGTTGAATGTGCGGTTGTCATAAAGACGGCGGTTGATGGTGTTGTCGAGTGCGGCCTCGAACTTTCCGCCCCAGCCGTTGAAGCGGTAATCGAGAAGTTCGGGAGCGCCTGTGCCTATTACGGTCAGGAAGCCGTGGTCGCGCGCCCATGTGTCGTTCGTAGGGCATTCCTTGTATATAATGGAGTTTGTGGCCCGGCGCGGCAGGCGGCTTTCGAGCAATGCTCTGACGCTGCCGGCTTCGGGAGCGACGATCAGCAGAGGTTCGCGTATCGCTATTTCGTAGGTCAGCCGTATATAGCATTCCGTCACTTCTTCCAGCATCGGTGCCCAGTCTGTTTCGCTATGCGGCCAGGTGATTTGTATGCCGCTTTGCGGAAACCATTCTGCGGCCAGTGTGCGGCGGAATTTTTTGACCGGAGCCTCTTCTCCCGGTTCTTTCAGAAAAAGGTCAAGATCCAGATAGTCCTGTGGCGGTTTCGGCGGTAGTGTGAAAAGTCCCATGATCAGCTGTGTTTTTATGTGTTCTTATTCGATGGCAGGCAGTTGTTTCAGATATTCTATGAAGGCATCGGTGGTGAAGGGCAGGCCGTCGGCCTTGACTTCCTGAAGGGAAGAGAAAAAGGCGGCAGAGTAGCCGTCACCTCCGTTCGTGATGAACTCGTCGGCTACGAGATAGCAGGGAGTCTTGTCCTCGATGGGCAGGGTCTTTGGGCTCTCTGTTCCGGGCAGGATGTAGGCAAGGGCTTTTACATGTCCCTGACCGTCCGATGTGATTTTCAGATGGCTTGTTTGCAGGTGCCCGTATTTTTTGTTGTGAAAGCCGGTCTCAACCAATTCACGGAGCTGCCGTCCGGTGAGGCGGTATGTTTTCAGCGGGTTGGAAAAAGGCAGTACTTCTCCGACGTTGAGGACACTTACCGGCCCTTTGACGAATCCCGAACGGATGCTGCCGAAGTGGCTGCACCCGATGACGATGTCTTCTTTTTTCAGTGAGGCGGCATGGCGGAACGCTTCGGCGTATGCTGTGCATACGAGGTTGCCCATTTCCGTCTGTCGGTATTTATTCTCGCGGTCGTGTCTGAGGGTTCGGCGGGCCGTGGTCAGGGTTTTGCTGAGTGCCCATCCTCCCTGTGTGCGTGTCGTTTCCAGCAATTCTTCAATCTGAGCCTGCAAACGGCGGGGGCCCGGCGCAAGGTGCTTTTTCGGGGCGACACGCACGATTTCGGGTTCGGCCTTGACAACGCGCATGGCCAGTGTGTCGACGGTGAATCTGATCATGCTGATATAGTTGCCGTGCCACTGGCCCTGTACAACGGGGTAATGCGTAGGATTGATGCGTCCGCAGACTGCTTCGTGCGAATGGGAGGAGAGAATGGCGTGGAAAGACGAGTCGTTAATCTTCAGCAGGTTGTTCTTGTCTTTGTCATTCCATTCCGGAGCGTTTTGTTCCGGATTCATCTGTGTTCCTATGTGTGTGAGCAGCAACCTTATGTCCGCTTCCCGCACGGCTTCGTAGCCTGGCGTACGGCGCAGTGAGTCCAGTACGCCGGTATAGTCTCCGCTGAACGTCAGTCCCTGAATGCGGCGGGTACTTACCTGCTGCGGTGTGCTGGATGCTATGAGTCCCACAAAGGCCACGCGGAGACGTTTGTTTGTCGATAGCGCGATCTCTTCAACCGTATAGGGTTGTATGTAGTCGGGAGTGCGTCCTTTTTGGTCCCGCACGTTGGCGCATACGTAGCATAGGTCCCAGTTGCGCGGTCGCAGTTCCACATCGTTCCAGCGGGCTGCCAGCGCGTCCTGCCCTTCATCGAACTCATGGTTTCCTACGGCCGAGATGCGGATGTCCGTATCATGGAAAAACTGGGGCAGGAGCGAGCGGTGGCGGGTGGCGGAGTAGAAGTAGGATCCTCCGAAATTGTCGCCTGCCGATACAGTCAGATGGTGCGGATAGACGGCTTTCAGCGAGTCCAGTGTCTGCCATACGGCGGCAGCGCCGGGAATGTCCTGTGCATCGTTGCGGACAAAGGCTCCGTGAAAATCGTTGATGGAGAAGACGGCTACGGTCACACGGTCCTTCTCGCCGGCTGTACCGGTGAGAACGTGGGTAAGAAGGGGAAGCAGGAGTATAAATCTGCGGAATGTCATATCAGGTCTTTTTTTATGGATGCAAAGCTAACAAATTTATTTCAGGCAGACAAAGTTTTCCCGTTTCCAGTTCGGGTGGTCTCATTTCTCTTTGCAGACGGATAAATAGTTGTACCTTTGCCACATCTATGTTCGGAATTTTTCTTATGAAAGGCACGTCCTTCGTTTTCCGCAGATGTCCGGCCCTGATCGGCTTGCTTCTTCTTGTCTGTCCTGCGACATTGTCGGCGCAGAACATGGGGATGGAGCGGGAGGAATACATGTCTTGGGACGATTTTGTCGAGGAGTATGTTTACCGCGTTTCTGAGGAGGACAACGAGGTGGAGAATCCGCAATTCCCGCAATGGCTGGAAGAGCGGTACGCCGAGCCTTTCAATCTGAATACGGCAGACCGTGAAGAGCTGCTGACGCTGCCCTTCCTCAACGGAGAGCAGGTCGATTCGTTGCTGGCCTATCGGCATCGCCACCGTACGTTTCAGACGCTGGGCGAACTGATGTTCATTCCTTCCCTTACCTACGATGACCGCAGATGGCTGTCGCTTTTTGTCTATGCCGGCGATACGCTTCGCATGTCGGCTGGTCTGAAAGAACAACTGCTGAAGGGGCGCTACGAGGTGGAGACGCGGTGGGATGTCCCGTTCTACCGTCGTGCCGGTTTCGGAATTTTCTCTGCCGCCGATTTGCAGAAATACCCCAACAGAGCCTATCTGGGCGGAAGGGTGGCGGGAGTGTTGCGTTATCGCTATCGCTGGAAGGACCATCTGGCCTACGGTCTGACGTTGCAACAAGATGCGGGAGAACCGTTTGCACCGCAGGGCGGCGATTTTCTGGCAGACTATCAGTCGTTTTATCTGTTCTATCGGTCTTCCTCGCGGCAGCCCTTTTCCTTGTGGATAGGAGATTATAATGTACATATAGGCCAGGGACTGTTGTTGGGGCACGGGTTGTTTGCCGGGAAAACGCAGCTTGCGGGAGTGGGGCCGAAGGGCCGGACATGGGTGCGGCCGCATACTTCGACAGACGAGAACCGCTTCTTTCGCGGAGCTGCCGGCAGGTTGACTTTGGGAAGAACGGGAGAGTTGCTGCTGTTTGCCTCTTACCGTTGCATGGACGGGAGGCTGGACGGCGACACGGTCACTTCGTTCAAGACGGACGGCTATCACCGCACTGTCGGCGACTGGGAGAAGCGCCGGACCGTGGACTGTTTGCTTGCCGGAGGACATGTGACGGTACGCAAGGATAACTGGCAGGTTGGGGCGGGTGGAATGATGGCCCGTTACTCGCGCATCGTGTGGCCGCCTGTCCGCGATTACAATCGGTATTATCTGCGGGGCCGGAATGCAGCCGGTTTTCAGGCGGATTATCTTTACCGGGGCCGTCGGTGGACGCTTGCGGGCGAGGGCGCCGCCGACCGCGGTCTGCATCCGGCAACGTCCCATACGCTGAAACTGGATTTGTCCTATCGTGCGGTGCTGACCTTTCAGGGACGCTATGTCTCGCCGCGTTATGTGGCTCCGTTTGCCGAGACCGTTATGGAAGCCGGACGTGTGCAGAACGAGACGGGGTTGTTGGCCGGCGGAAAGTTCTTCATCTTGCCGAAGACGGAGACGCTGGCCTATGTCGATGTATTCCGCTTTCCGCACACTACCTATCGGGCGAAGGGACCGTCGGGCGGGATGGATATTTACGTTCAGAATACATACACACCCAGTCGCCGTCTCGGTCTGTCCTTGCGCTACCATTATAAGACGAAAGAGCAGAACGTTCCCGGTTTTGAGGAAATGAAAGAGCATTCGGGCTCTCACCGTCTGCGGATGCAGGCTGCCTATGCGGTCGGTAACCTCTCTCTGCGCCTGTCTGCCGATGTGGCGGTTGCCGTCCGGCAGACAGCATCGCCGTCGGTAGGCAAGATGCTTTCGGGGAGAGCCTCGGGAAAGTTCGGGCGCAGGTTTTCCGTTTCCGGTTTTGCCGCCGTGTTCTTTACCGACGACTATGCGTCCCGGCTCTATGCCTACGAGCCGCAGTTGCGCTATGCCGGTGGCTTTCCGACGTTCGCCTATCATGGTATGAGGTATTGCTGCGTGGGACAGTGGAAGTTCTCTTCCGCTTTTGAGGCTGGCATGCGGTACGGCCTGCTTCATTATTTCAACCGCGATTCCATCGGCTCGGGAACGCAGCGCATCAATTCTCCCACCCAGAATGATATTTCGTTGCAGCTGCGGTGGGTTTTGTAGGAAACGGAAGAGTTCTGGCGGGTGATCCCGATTTTTGACCGGATGGCCATACATCTGATTAAAAATTTTTACCTTTGCAGTCAACATCAACCAAACGACAAACAGATTGCAGATATGAGTGCATTGACAAAAACTGAGTTCAGCTTTCCCGGACAAACGGGAGTGTATCACGGTAAAGTGCGTGACGTTTATTTTATAGGTGACAAACTCGTCATGGTGGCGACGGACCGCATCTCGGCCTTTGATGTAGTGCTGCCCGAGGGCATTCCCGGCAAGGGACAGATGCTCAACCAGATTGCTGCCAAGTTTCTGGATGCAACACAGGACATCTGCCCCAACTGGAAACTGGCCACGCCCGATCCCATGGTCACTGTGGGACTGATGTGCGAGGGCTTTCCCATCGAGATGATCGTCCGAGGCTATCTGTGCGGTTCCGCATGGAGAGCCTATAAAAGCGGAGTGCGTGAAATCTGTGGTGTGAAGCTGCCCGAAGGCATGCGCGAGAACGAGCGTTTCCCCGAACCGATCATCACCCCCACGACGAAGGCTGAGATCGGTGAGCACGATGCTGACATCTCGAAAGAGGAGATCCTGGCGCGCGGTCTGGCCACTCCGGAAGAATATGCCTTGCTGGAAAAATATACGTTGGCTCTTTTCCGCCGCGGCACCGAAATCGCAGCCGGTCGCGGCCTTATCCTTGTCGATACGAAATACGAGTTCGGAAAGCACAACGGACAGATTTATCTGATGGACGAGATCCATACCCCCGACAGCAGCCGCTATTTCTACTCCGAAGGCTACGAGGAGCGTTTCCGCAAGGGCGAGCCGCAGCGTCAGCTCAGCAAGGAATTTGTACGCGAGTGGCTGATGGAAAACGGTTTCCGCGGACAGGAGGGAGAGACCGTCCCAGAGATGACACCTCAGGTGGTGCAGGGCATTTCCGAACGCTATGCCGAACTGTACGAACACATCACGGGCGAACGTTTCAGCTGTGAGGCGAGCGAGGATCTTGCCGCCCGCATAGAGAAAAACGTGACCGCCAGTCTGGTTCAATAAGAAGACAAAGGCCAACACATAAAGCCGGGTTCTCATGTAGAGTGCATGGGGACCCGGCTTTTTAGTGCCTCTCGAAAAGAACGTCGGGATGTGCCGGTTTAGATAGCAGCTATCGAAACAAACGTATGTCAGGGCTTGCCGTTTTTTTGTGTCTGCGGTACTTTTGCCACCGGAAATATTTAAAAACTTTATGAGCATTATGACACATACCGTTTTGCTTTGGGACGCGACCGTAGGGTTGTTGCTGATTATCTTCATGTTCCGTCTGATTCAGAAATTCCGTCATGAGACCCCCGATTCCCGTTTGATAGAATGGGAGAGAGACGATTCCATTCATTACGAACAGGATGAAGAGGAGGACTGACGCATGAGCGGAACTTGCGAACATTTAAAAGAGGCCGGACACTTCCTGTCCGGTTATGCCGCCCTGTTGCTGGGATGCGGTGCCACTTGCATCCGCATAGAGAAGAATGTGGGACGTATGGCCAGAAGTTGTGGCCTGACGGCCGATCTGGTAATATTGCCGGCAGATATTCTGCTGACCGTGAGGAGGGCTGATGACAGTCACATTTCCTATACTTGTACCACAGGTGTCAGGAAAACGAGTATTTCTTTTTTTCTGAATACGGAGCTGAGCAAACTTTCTTGGCTGGTGGCGGAAGGGAAAATGAACATGAGGGAGGCTGCGGAACAGGTGCGCGGGATAGGGACCGGAAAAGTGACTGACAGCCGGGTGATGCTCTTTCTGGTTGCCGCGGCCAACGCTTCCTTCTGTCGCCTGTTCGGCGGAGACGGAGTAGCGATGTCCATTGTTTTCGTGGCCACGCTGGCCGGTTTCCTGTTGAAGCAATGTATGCTGGCGGATGGAGCGGATGTACGGCTGACCACATTTCTTTCCGCTTTTTTTGCGGCGGTAGCCGGCTCGGCCGGATATGTCTTCGGCTGGGGCACTACCCCCGAGCTGGCATTGGGAACCAGCGTGCTTTTTCTGATACCAGGCATTCCGTATATCAACTCGATGAGTGACTTGCTGGACGGCCATTATCTTTGTTCCTTCTGCCGTTTCATGTACGCGGCCGTGCAGACGGTCTGTATATCCTTGGGACTTTGCGGTGCCTTGTTGCTCATGAATCTGAGAATCCTGTAATAAAAAAATAACAACACTGTACCATGATGTTTTTACTGGAAATATTTCAAGACGGCTTTTTTGCCGCCATCGCGGCAGTCGGTTTCTCGGCCATTGCCCATCCGCCCCGTGCCGCCTATAAATATTGTGCGCTGATAGCAGCCGTGGGTCATGGCATCCGTTTTATGCTGATGGAATACGGCATGCACATCATTGCCGCGGCTTTTGCAGCCTCGCTTTCGGTAGGGATGCTGGCCATCCTGTTCGCACCCCGTGTGAAATGCCCGCCCGAGACATTTTCCTTTCCCTCCCTTCTGCCCATGATTCCGGGCATATATGCTTATCGGGCGGTGCAGGCCCTCGTGCTTTGCCTGATGCAGAGTGAGAAAGTTTTCTTCAATCATTATCTGTATTTGCTGGCATACAACGGTCTGACTGCTACAATCATTATTCTGGGTATGGTCGTAGGAGTCACAATTCCGATATTTCTGTTCAAGCGGCTTTCTTTCAGTGCGACAAAGGGATGAAGCTCTTGCCGGAAAGAATCTTTTTGATTTTCTCTTTCATCTGTCACTAAAGAACTATATTTGTATTGAAATATGGAATTGCGACAACTCAGATATTTTGTACGTGTGGCCGAACTGTTGAGCTTTTCGGAAGCTGCCAAAAGCCTGTGTATCACCCAAAGCACCCTGTCACAACAGATTAAGCAGTTGGAGAGGGAACTGGATGCGATCCTGTTCCTGCGCAACAGCCATGACGTATTTCTGACCGAGACCGGACAGGAACTGCTGCCTCATGCGCTGGCCACCCTGCACAATGCCGAAACCTGCACGGAACGGATCCGGGATTTGCGCGAGTTGCGGACGGGTACGCTGAATATCGGAGTGACACATACTTTCAGCCCCATACTGACAGAAACAGTTCTGGCTTTCATGCGGAGCTATCCCGGTATAAAACTGAATATCTCGTACCGGAGCATGGAACAGCTGATGGAAGCTCTCGAACGTCACGAAGTGGATTTTGTCCTTTCCTTCAAGCCGGGAATCCGCTATCCCAATATCGAATCGCATATTCTGTTCGACGACCATCTGAGTGCCGTTGTCAACCGGAACCATCCGCTGGCCCGGAAAGAGACGGTGACATTGTCGGAACTGAAAGACTACGATCTGGCACTTCCGGCCCGGGGATTGCAGGCGCGCAATACGTTCGATGCTCTCATTGCGCACGATGACCGCAACTATCGGGTGCGCATTGAACTGAACGAGGTGCCGGTTCTTCTGAATCTGACGCGCGAGAGCAATCTGGTTACCGTGCTGGCCGGAGCTTCCATCCGGCACGAAACCGGGTTGTGTGCCGTGGTTCTCGATGTTCCCGGAAGCGAAATGGAAGGGTGCGTCCACGTATTGAAAGACGCTTACAGGAAAAATTCGGCCAGGATGTTTGTCAGGATGCTTCGCGAGAGCAATGCCATCCGCCGCAGTATCTCCCAGTGGATGGATTCCGGCAACTGAGCGGTTTTCCGCGAAAGGGAGTCTGCTATCGGGAATGTTTTATTAATTTTGCAGAAGATAGGCAGCATCCGGCAAGTTGCAGGTAAATTTGCAGGGCGCCTGTTTGTGCATAATAATATAATAAACAAGACCATACCATGAAAGCAGGAATCGTCCAACGGAAATGTACGGACAATATAGAACAGAACCGGCAGAGAATGGCTGAGGGCATACGCGAGGCGGCCCGGAAGGGTGCGGAGCTGGTTGTGTTGCAGGAACTTCACAATTCACTCTACTTCTGTCAGGTAGAGTCAACGGATAACTTCGATTTGTCAGAACCCGTTCCCGGGCCTTCCACGGAGTTCTACGGTGCGGTGGCCTGCGAGTGCGGAGTGGTGCTTGTCACTTCCCTTTTTGAGCGTAGGGCAGCCGGACTTTACCACAACACGGCGGTAGTTTTCGAGAAAGACGGAACGATTGCCGGAACCTATCGAAAGATGCACATTCCCGATGATCCGGCCTATTACGAGAAATTCTATTTTACCCCCGGAGATCTCGGTTTCCACCCCATCCGTACCAGTGTGGGACGGTTGGGAGTGCAGGTGTGTTGGGACCAGTGGTACCCGGAAGGCGCGCGTCTGATGGCCTTGCAGGGAGCCGACATCCTGATATATCCCACTGCGATAGGTTATGAGAGCAGCGATGCGCCCGATGAACAGGAACGGCAACGCCAGGCCTGGACCACGGTGCAACGGGGACACGCCGTTGCCAACGGTTTGCCGGTGATAGCCGTAAACCGTACCGGACATGAGCCGGACCCCTCGTCGCAGACCCATGGTATCGAATTCTGGGGAAGTAGTTTTGTGGCAGGCCCGCAGGGCGAACTGCTCTATCGTGCCCCGAAGGACGAAGAGGTGACGGCTGTGGTCGACATAGACCTGCGTCGCAGTGAACAGGTGCGTCGCTGGTGGCCTTTCCTGCGCGACAGGCGTATTGAGGAGTTTGGCGGACTTACCCGTCGTTTTATTGACTGAGAGGCTTTTTTTCTGTGCGGAAAACTTTGGATGAACAGCTTGCGGAGCGCATTCATATCGGGACGGTCCGGAGTATCTGCGGACTGGCCCGGACGGATGCCGTGACGAGAGAGCGGTTGTATGAGCTGATGTTTTGCGATGAGAAACGCGTGGCGGACAATGCGGCCTGGGTGCTTACCCATTTGGACCGTTCGGAGCTTCTGTGGGCAGAGACCTGGCGCGATGCATTGGCGGAAAGGGCGATGCGGGTGTCTTCTGTTAAGCTGTGCCGGCTGCTGCTGACGTTGCTGGACCGGTTGCCCCGACCGTCGGAGATACATCCCGAATTTCTGGACTTCTGCCTTTCGCATATCCCTCAGGGCAAGGTGCCTGCGAGCATACGTTCGCTCTGTATCAGGCTGGCTTGGGGCCAATGCCGCCTTTATCCGGAACTGGTGGAAGAACTTCGTGGACTGCTCGAACTGATGGAGTCGGATTTCCTGCCGCCGGCAGTGTTGCACACACGGAAAAGTGTGCTTCGGGACATTGCTTCTTTCCAAGGCGGAGGCCCGTCATAGCAAAAAGTGTGCCAAACTGAAAGGGGCGGAAAATCGCAGACTTGCGATTTTGGTCTTTTTAATGGATCGGCACAAAGTTTAACCTTGAGTTTTTTTTGAAAAACTCCGGGAAGGAACCTTTTTTTCACAAGATAGTATGTTTTTCAAAAAAGATAGGACCTTTTTTCAACAAGATCCTATCTTTTTTTCACGTTAAGTATCGAAAAAAAGCCGCTTTCAGGCGGCTTTTCAGGGTTCTTCTACTTTGCTGGTGCAAATATAATATCTC
>VSQE01000129.1 GCA_009775705.1 Prevotellamassilia sp. | reverse complement strand
GGGAGAGACGGACCCCGAAATCGTTTCCAATCTAACGCAACGGAAACAATCCCGGAGGACGGGGGAGTATCTTTGCACACAAAGCCAGAAGAAAATGAATATGGTAGAGAATAATACATTACTTGAAAAACTTGAGGGGCTGCAATCCCGTTTTGAGGAAGTGGCCACTCTTATTACAGATCCGGATGTCATAGCGGACCAGCCACGCTATGTGCGTCTGACTAAGGAATATAAGGATTTGGAGGATTTGATGCGTGTTCGTAACGAATATGCGAATTTGTTGGGGAATCTGGAGGAAGCGAAGCATATATTGTTGACGGAGACGGATCCAGAGATGAAGGAAATGGCGCGTGAGGAAGTAAATGTGTGCGAAAAGCGTTTGCCGGCGTTGGAGGAGGATATAAAATTGATGCTCGTTCCGAAGGATCCTGAGGATGCTAAAAATGCCATATTGGAAATCCGTGGCGGTACAGGGGGAGACGAGGCGGCGTTGTTTGCCGGCGATTTGTTCCGTATGTATGTCAAGTATTGCGAGTCGAAAGGCTGGCATCTGGAAGTTTCGAGTGCCAGTGAAGGGGCAGCCGGAGGATTTAAGGAAATAGTCTGTTCTGTGACTGGTGCTGATGTGTATGGTACGCTGAAGTATGAGAGTGGAGTTCACCGTGTGCAGCGAGTTCCGGTGACGGAGACTCAAGGACGCGTACATACGTCTGCCGCTACCGTGGCGGTATTACCCGAGGCTGAAGCTTTTGATGTGGAGATTCATGAAGGACTTATAAAATGGGATACCTTCCGTTCGAGCGGTGCCGGAGGACAGAATGTGAACAAGGTGGAGAGCGGGGTGCGTCTGCGTTATCCGTGGAAGAATCCCAATACCGGAGAAGAGGAGGAAATCTTGATTGAATGTACTGAGACCCGCGACCAGCCCAAGAATAAGGAGCGTGCGTTGGCGCGTTTGCGTACTTTTATTTACGACCGTGAGCACCAAAAGTATGCGGATGATATTGCGTCACGTCGTAAGACATTGGTCTCGACGGGTGACCGTTCTGCGAAGATCCGTACATACAACTATCCGCAGGGACGCATAACCGACCACCGTATCAATTATACTATTTATAATCTGACCGCTTTTATGGACGGTGCTATTCAGGATTGTATAGACCATCTTATTGTGGCAGAGAATGCGGAGCGTCTGAAAGAGACGGAATTGTAGAAAGCAGGGAAAAGAATGTTCAGGAAAGACGCTGGCAGGCTGATGTTGCTACCAGCGTCTGTTTTCTTTTCGTGATTTTGTTGAAAATGTTGCTGTAATTTGCTTATGTTGCACAGAATTTGTAATTTTGTGCCGTTTTATAACTATTTTATTTTTGAAGATGAGTCATAATTTATTGAAAGGAAAAAGAGGCATCGTGTTCGGTGCGCTCAATTCCGACTCTATTGCATGGAAAGTAGCAGAGAGAGCCGTAGAAGAAGGTGCAGTCATCACTTTGAGCAACACACCGATGGCTCTGCGTATGGGAGAACTCGACAGTTTGTCCCAGCGTTTGGGGGCAGCGATTATTCCGGCAGATGCTACCAGCGTGGAAGATTTGGAGAAGGTTTTTGCTGAATCCGTGGAAATACTTGGAGGAAAGATTGATTTTGTGCTTCATTCTATCGGCATGAGTCCGAATGTGCGCAAGCGTCGTACTTATGATGATCTGGATTACGGCTATTTGCAGAAGACGCTGGACATCTCTGCCATTTCATTCCATAAGATGCTGCAGGTAGCGAAGAAACAGGATGCCATTGCCGAGGGCGGCTCTGTGGTTGCTTTGACGTATGTGGCTTCCCAGCGTACTTTCTTCGGATATAACGATATGGCAGATGCCAAGAGTATGCTGGAGAGCATTGCACGCGGTTTCGGTTATATCTACGGACGCGAGAAGAACGTGCGTATCAATACGATTTCACAGTCCCCCACGACACCAACTGCAGGCAAGGGTATCAAAGACGTGGACAACCTGATGGACTTTTCGGATAAGATGTCGCCGTTGGGCAATGCTTCGGCCGATGAGTGTGCAGACTACTG
>VSQE01000128.1 GCA_009775705.1 Prevotellamassilia sp. | reverse complement strand
AAGGACTGACTCCTGCAATAGGTGCCAGTCCTAATTTTGTTTTGCCTCAAAAAGTTTTATCGGACAGCAATAATTCCATACAGAAGCGTATCCTGGGCGAAGACCATCCCGACAATGCCCTGATGTGCTACAATCTGGCCAACAGCTATTTCCGGAAAGGCGACTACGACAATGTCCGCCGCTATTTCAGCCGGGCACTCAATCTCCAGTCGGCCGTTGTCAGAAGCAATTTTTCCCATCTAACCACCGAGCAGCGCGAGGCATACTGGAACCGCAAAAACTATATCTTCAAGGTCTCGCCCGTTTTCGCCTTTCAAGCTTCCGAGTGCGACTCCCTCGTTATCGACGCCTATAATGCCATGCTCTTCACAAAGGGAATCCTGCTCAATTCCGAGGTAGACTTCAAGAAACTGCTACTCTCCACCGGCAATACGGAGCTTCTTCAGAAGTACAATCGTGTCGAGGTGTTACAGAAAGAAAAGAACGCTTGCTACGGCCTGTCTCCCGCCGAACGCGACAGCCGGCTGGCCGCTATCGAGGACGAGGTGGTAAATCTTGAAAAAGCCCTTGTGCGCGGCTGCAAAGAGTACGGCGACTTCACCGACAACCTTTCCATTGATTTCAGCCGTGTAGCCTCCGCCTTGCGGCCCGAAGACGTCGCCATTGAGTTTGTCGATCTCGAAGTCGAGGGGGCCGGAACCACATGGCTGGCTCTCGTCCTGCGCAAGGAATGGAAAGCTCCTCGCCTGGTACGTCTCTTCAACCGCGACCGTCTCAGCCGCATGGACTTCGGCGGCCTGTCCTTTTTCGAAGCATTGAGAGAAAATCCCCGTACCATGCGCGCCAACACCAACCGCATCTACAACGACACGCTGCTGGGCCGCATGGTCTGGCAGCCCCTCATCGAAGCCTGAAGCGATGGAGTGCGCAACGTATACTTCGCACCCACCGGTCTTTTCTATCATCTGGGAGTGGAGTATCTGCTCTGTGACGGTCAGCATCGCATCGGCGACCTTTATTCCGTCAACCGCCTTTCCTCCACCAAGCTCCTGGCCCGGAAACAGGGAACCGCCCGTCCGCGGCATGCTTTTGTCTATGGCGGTCTGAACTATGACATCGATGCCGGCGAACTGCTGGCGCGCCACGAGCAATATGCCGCCGGTTACTCCGGATCCCCCACCCGTTCGCTCGGCTCCGACGACGGCACCCTTGCACTCGATTCCCTCACCACCCGTGGCGGCGTGAACTATCTGATCGGAACCCGCGAGGAGGTAGACAGCATCATAGAGTGTCTCATGATGCACGGCATCAACACCCGCGTATTTCTTGAAGACGAGGGCACCGAGGAATCCTTCAAGTCCATGAAGAACCCTGGCGCCACCTCCGTCATCCACATCGCCACCCACGGTTTCTGCTATTCCGAGGCCGACGTGCTTCGCCGTGCCGGCACACTTTCCTTCCTTCAGGAGGAGAAAGGAACACAGGACAACAGCCTGAACTATTCCGGACTACTTCTTTCCGGCGCCAACCACGTGCTCGGCGGGAAGCCCTTGCCCCAAGGTGTCGAGAACGGAATCCTTACGGCAAAGGAAATTTCGCAGCTCGACCTGAACTGGGCCTCGCTCGTGGTGCTCTCCGCCTGTCAGACAGGTCTGGGCGAGGTGCGTGACGACGGGGTCTTCGGCTTGCAGCGCGGATTCAAGAAAGCGGGTGTGCGCACCCTGCTCATGAGCCTGTGGAGTGTGGACGACAACGCCACCCGCGCCATGATGACCCAGTTCTATTCCCGCCTCGTACAGGGCATGTCCTGTCAGGAAGCCTTCCGTCAGGCCCGTCAGACTTTGCGCGAAACTCCGGAATATTCCGAGCCCTACTTCTGGGCCTCGTTCATCATGCTTGACGGCATCGACTGAGGCTGCTTGTCAGCCAGCGAAGCGCGGCCAATGGCTTGCACGGCAGCCGCACCAGTCAGTGCGGTCAGTGCCGCGATCAACATTTTCAGCAGCAGTGCCACCAGTTTCTTTTTTCTTTCTTGATTCATGAGTCTGAGTTTCTTTAATCAGTTAATAACCCGTTGGTTGAATTAAAATTCTAAATATTTACAAATGAAAAAGTTGCACAATTTGCAGATTATTAGTAAATT
>VSQE01000127.1 GCA_009775705.1 Prevotellamassilia sp. | reverse complement strand
AGAAGACTCGAACACCGTAGAATCAGCGTTCGAGCCATACTTTATTGCGCTATTTGTGTTTTATCGGACAGCAATATAAAACATTCAGTAAATCCCTGTCCAGCCCCTCAAAAAAGCGGACATGCAACCTCATGTCGCATGTCCGCCCATTCAATCGTCAACCTACCTTCATCAGTAGAGTAGGCTACAGCAAGTAGCACGTATTACATCATGCCGCCCATGCCGCCCATGCCGGGAGCGCCCATAGGCATTTCGGGTTTGTCTTCTTTTTTATCACAAATCACACACTCTGTCGTAAGGAACATTCCAGCCACGCTGGCAGCATTCTCCAAAGCCACACGAGTCACCTTTGCGGGATCAACCACACCAGCAGCACGCAAATCGCAGAAGGTCTCATTCTTCGCATTGTAACCGAAGTTGCCCTCGCCCTCACGTACTTTATTGACAATGACAGCACCTTCCACACCAGCATTCTTGCAAATCTGACGGAGCGGTTCCTCAATCGCACGGCGGATAATGGCAATACCGGTAGTTTCGTCTGCATTGTCACCGCACAAACCTTCCAGAGACTTCTGTGCACGGATGTAAGCGACACCACCGCCAGTTACGATGCCTTCCTCAATAGCCGCACGTGTTGCGCAAAGCGCATCATCGCAACGGTCTTTCTTCTCTTTCTGCTCCGTCTCGCTGGCTGCACCAACCTCAAGCACACACACACCTCCGGAAAGTTTGGCCAGACGCTCCTGCAACTTCTCCTTGTCATAGCTGGAAGTAGTATTCGCCATCTCATTCCTGATCTGCTGGATGCGCTCATTGATCTGGGCCTTCTCGCCGGAACCGTTGACAATTGTCGTATTGTCCTTGGAGATAGTCACCTTCTCAGCCGTACCCAGCATTTCGAGGGTTGCCTGTTCCAATTTCAGACCTTTCTCCTCGCTGATGACAACACCACCCGTCAGCACGGCGATATCCTCAAGCATAGCCTTGCGGCGGTCACCGAAACCGGGAGCCTTCACGGCACAGATCTTAAGCTGCGTGCGCAGGCGGTTCACCACCAAAGTAGTAAGAGCTTCGCTGTCTACATCTTCCGCAATCACAAGAAGAGGACGGCCACTCTGCACGGCAGGCTCAAGTATCGGCAAGAAGTCTTTCAGATTGCTGATCTTCTTGTCGTAAATAAGGATATAAGGATTCTCCATTACACACTGCATCTTCTCGGCATCCGTAACGAAATAAGCCGAAAGATAGCCACGGTCGAACTGCATACCTTCCACGGTCTTCAAAACCGTATCCCGGCCCTTCGCATCCTCAATCGTGATCACACCGTTCACGCTGACAGCACGCATACCATCGGCAATGAGCTTACCGATTTCGGGATCATTATTGGCGGATATCGTAGCAACCTGCTCGATCTTCTCATAACTTTCCTCTACCTGCTCAGCCTGAGATTTGATGCTCTCAACGACATGTGCGACAGCTTTGTCTATACCGCGCTTCACGTCCAGAGGATTCGCGCCGGCAGCAACATTTTTCATACCTTCTGTCAGGATAGCCTGTGCCAAAACGGTAGCAGTCGTCGTACCGTCACCGGCATCGTCACCCGTTTTGCTGGCCACGCTTTTCACCAGCTGTGCTCCCGCATTCTGGAAAGCATCATCCAATTCTATCTCCTTTGCAACGGAAACACCGTCCTTCGTAATACGCGGAGCACCGAATTTCTTATCGATCACCACGTTCCGGCCCTTCGGACCCAGCGTTACCTTCACTGCATTGGCCAAAGCATCGGCACCCTCACGAAGAAGTTCGCGAGCATCTACATCATATTTAATTTCCTTTGCCATATCTGTTTGATTTTAATTGTTTTCTTTGTTGTTGCAAACTCACAAACATTCAACCCATCACTGCCAAGACATCACTCTGACGCATAATCAGATATTTCTCTCCGTCCAGCTCCACCTCTGTACCGGCATATTTACCGTACAAAACAAGATCGCCTTCCTTCAGAACCATCTCCTCGTCCTTGGTTCCGTTTCCGGTAGCGAGAACGGTTCCCTGCAAGGGCTTCTCCTTTGCGGTATCGGGAATGATAATTCCGCCTACTGTTTTCTCCTCCGCCGGCATGGGTTTTACCAGCACTCTGTCTGCTAATGGTTTAATGTTCATATCTACTATATTTAGTTATATATATTATTGAATAATCGTATTCACACATTATTATACCAAAAAGTATGCCAAAGTAATAAAAACAAGAAATAAATTCCTTATTTCTTAAAAT
>VSQE01000126.1 GCA_009775705.1 Prevotellamassilia sp. | reverse complement strand
GTGAAAAAAACATCCTATCTTTTTAAAAAAAGGTCCCATCTTGTTCAAAAAAGATACTATGTTGTGAAAAAAAGGTCTGTTCCCGTTCTTTTTTCATAAAACCGGAAAGCTAAACTTTGTGTCGGTCTATTAAAAAATATAAAAATTACATTGTGCGGATTTTTTTATTTTTATACGGGCTGGCCGGGCTGAATTTTTCGCCAGTACTTACATACGAAAATGATGTCTTATTTCATTTTTTGCAAAAGCAGTTCCTGTTATGTTGGGGAAGAAAATCCTGTATTTTGAGTATTTGTTTTCATATAATCATGATATACAGATATTTACCCCCCCCGTTTTGCTTTTGGGGCCAATTTTGCCTCCTGTAAAAACAAAGGATAAAGTTTCCGACTTATTAAAGTTTTTTTTAACTTTGCCACTAAAATGATTGCTAAGAGCTATGAGGCAAGCATTATTTTCTTCGAGTAAGAAAGGAAGTCATAGCGGAAACTAAAGGAATGTGGCATGAGAACTGATTGGTTCGGGTCGGGTAGGTCCGGCATGATAAACCACATAAAAACAACCTTATGTCTGTGCTGAGGATGCTCCCGGACAAGGTTGTTCTATCCGTTGAAAGGTGTTTGGGTAGCCTTCATACTGTTGTATGAGGGGAATATAGAGAGTGCCCGTTGTCAAGCAAATAATTTGTCGTGATGTCCGTGAGTGGAAGCCTGGTGCCGTCAGATAACGCAGGAAGTACCGTCCGGAGTGTGTTTTCCGGAGTGCGCGACAAGGTCAACAGTGTGGACTACCGCTGGTTTGTGGTCCGCACACAGGCCCGTCAGGAAAAGAAGTTGCGCGATCTTCTTCTGGAACATCGTGCTTGCATGTCCAATATTCTTGAATTCTATTGTCCGCTGCACACCACCATCAAAATGGTGCGTGGGCACGGCGAGGTAGATGCGCCTTTGTTTGCCGGACTGGTCTTTGTGCTTGCCACCCATCGCGCGCTGGCCGATTTTCTGGAAAAATACTATCCCGAGGGCACCATCCTTTATTGCAGCAGGGGTGGCGCAGAGCGCAGGGCGCAGATTCTGACCGTTCCCGAGGCGCAGATGCGCTTTTTCATGGATTTCAACGAGAATTATGCCGACCGGACCGTGATACTCGAGCGCCCGTATTCCGATTATGCCTTCAATCCCAAAACCAATGAGCCGAACGAGGTGATCAAGGTGCTCGACGGCCCCTTCAAGGGCCGCATCGGCTACCTGACACGTTTCCGGAAAGACCGCCGTTTGGTATTCAACATGAAGAGCCTCGACGGCCGCTCCGACATGGCGGTTGCCATTCCCGAGATATGGAATTTTCATGTCGTCCGCCTTCACCATGCCGACGGCGACCGTCTCTCCCTTGCCACGGAGAAGGCCCGTGCCGCCGACCTCCTGCTGGGCATCCTGCAAGGCTGCGGTTATGGCAGTCGTACACTCGGCCTGTTCCGTTCCATCGTGGAGAAGCTGGTGGCCCGCCCTTCGCTGGTGCAGCTCTGCCACCACCTGTTCCGCACCGAGCCCGAACTGAGCCGCGCCCTGGCCCGCCTTACGCCGGCCGAGGCGGAACGCATCATGTATCTTGTGCGTTATGAGACGGACACTCCCGGATATGTGGCGGCAAACTGGCAGCAACTCACCTTGCGGCCGTTCCTGACTCCCACTTCCGGCATCGCTCCCCTTGCGGGCAAAGACTATGCCGTACTGAACCATCCGGACTTCACCGAGATCGTTCTTCCGCAGACATTTGCGGAGCAAACCTACTCGTCGCGAAACGCGGCGGAGCGGACGGAAACCGTGACCTATTACGCCCACGTCGGCCTCATGCCCGACGGGGACGGCGGCTGTGTTCTTTTTGCCAACTGGGACCTTTTTCTCGAAGAGTATTTCTACACAGGCGGCAATGCGCGGAAAAAACTGCTTCATCAGGAGGCCGCGGAGGCCGACGACCGTTTGTTGGAGTCCTTCTCCCGTTATGCCCCGTCGCTCTACAGGGTACTTACCGGTCTTTCCGAAGTCAGCGCCAAACAGGGTCTTCGGGTGGGAGAGGACCGGCTGAATGTGCTGGCCGTGCATGTACGCGGCATCGCGTTCTCCCCCGACGATCCTCTCTCCGGAAGTCCGCAATTGGCGGCCGCTCTTGCGACGCTTGTCTCCGTCGGCATAGACATCTGTAAGGAAATAAACTCTACCACCCGTCTGGCCGTCTGGCGCAGATACCTGCGCGGGGTATGGCTGCACGAATGAAAATTCTTTACCCTCCCTTCTTTGTAAATCAGATAGATCCGACCGTATCGGCCGGCAGAATCATTGTATAATCAACTCCTAAAAACCGTAATATTCCATGCGTTCATTTTCCGAGATTAAGATAGCCGTAGCCGG
>VSQE01000125.1 GCA_009775705.1 Prevotellamassilia sp. | reverse complement strand
CTTCTTCATCTTCCGACTGGTCAAACTATACGCCTAAAAATTTAACATTCTCTTCGACTCAATTTAACATATGCACCACCATTTCGGATTGGGCTCTTATTCGTAGTCGCTTAATGTACTTTTTTACACGGACGTTTTTGTTTCTTTGTATAGTGCTGTTTTGTGTATAGCAGTGTATGAAACCGGTTCTTTGAAATCCGAATTTCTCTAATTTATGCAAAGAGAGTTGTCTATGTGGGTATATTTTATTAACTTTGCGTGCAAAATACGGATATGAAGAATTCTTTTCTCGTTATAGTTTTTTTATCTGCGGCACTTATCTCTTCCTGCTCGGATTATAGCAAAATGTTGAAAATCACGGATTACGAATACAAGTATGAAGTGGCAAAACAGTATTATGCCGAAGGTCAGTACAACCGTGCAACTTTGTTGATGCAGGATGTCATAGCCAGTATGAAGGGAACAGAGAGTGGTGAAGAATCACTCTATCTTTTAGGTATGAGTAGTTATAAATCAAAGAACTATGATGCTGCGGCTTCCTATTTTAGAAAATACTATCAGACCTACCCGAAAGGACTCTATGCCGAAGAAGCCCGTTTTAATTGCGGCCGTTCCTTGTACATGACGACGCCCGAACCGCGTCTGGACCAGACGGCCACTTACGAGGCTGTCACCGAATTTCAGCAGTTTCTTGAAAACTATCCCACCAGCCGTCTGCGTGGTGAGGCGCAGGATATGATTTTCTCTCTTCAGGATAAATTGGTAGAGAAAGAGTACCTTTCCGCTAAATTATATTACAATTTGGGCAGTTATTTTCTAAACTGTCCGAACGGAGGTTCCAATTATCAGGCCTGCATCGTGACAGCCGAAAATGCCGTGAAGGACTTCCCTTATACTACGCGGCGTGAGGATTTTGCCATACTTATATTAAGAGCTAAATTCGAGTTGGCCCGTCAGAGCGTGGAGGCCAAGAAGGAAGAGCGTTACAATGCCGCTGTGGATGAATATTACGGATTTACCAGCGAATACCCTGAATCGAAGTACACGGCCGAGGCAAACGCCTTGTTGGCGGGAGCACGGAAATATCTGAATCGCCATTCAAGTACTTCCGCTGCGACTCTCGATCCGGAAGACTCCTCCGAGAAAGGAACCAAAGAGGAAAAATAAAATTATAATTGATATAAAAATGGATTATAAAAGAAGCAAAGCACCAACTAACACGGTGACTCACAACCTGATGGATTTTTGTGAGGAAACGGACAACATCTACGAGAGTGTGGTGATCATGTCCAAACGTGCCAACCAGATCTCCTTGAAAATGAAGGAAGACCTTTCGAAAAAGTTGAAAGAATTTGCCTCGGGCAATGATAATCTGGAGGAAACGTTCGAGAACCGCGAACAGATCGAGATATCACGCTATTACGAAAAACTGCCGAAGTCTACGCTTATGGCTGCCGATGAGTTTTTGCAGGGCAGGGTATATCATCGTAATCCGTCAAAAGAAAAGGATAAACTCAATTCCGAATTATGATTCAGCGCATACAGAGCATATACCTTTTGCTGGCCGGCATCATCCCGGTCTTTACCTTTATGATGCCGATGGCCCGTTTCTATCCCGCAGACGGCGAAGGTTACTATACCCTTTACGGAGCAGCCTTCCATACCGTGGGACTGGATGCCTATGCCGGTGCGCCGTCGCGTCCTTGGGGAATGATGCTGCTGGCAACGGTGATGATCCTCATAACATTGTGTACGATCTTCCTATATAAGAATCGCAAGAAGCAAATGCGGCTGGCAGGTGTGGCAATTTTCGCGGACATTTTCTATTATGTTCTGTACGGCTCCTACAGCTATGCCTTTTCTGTGAACAGCGGAGCGTCATACTCCTTTCAAATAGGAGCTTTGTTGCCTATGCTGTGCATCCTGCTGACGTGGCAGGCACGCAGGTGTATCCGCCGCGATGAGGAACTGGTACGTGCCGCCGACAGAATCCGGTGAAGATATTACAGGGCAATATAATCAATAACTTGGAGGTATGTCACTAAATAAAGTAATGCTTATTGGCAATGTCGGGAAAGATCCCGATGTCAGATACATTGACAACGGGGTGGCTACGGCCACGCTAAGCCTGGCCACCACTACTCCCGGCTATACTTTGCCAGGGGGGACGCAAGTGCCCGAACGGACGGAATGGCATCGCGTGCTGCTGTGGCGTCGGCTGGCCGAAATCACCGAGCGTTATGTGCATAAAGGTGACAAGTTGTACATAGAAGGACAGTTACGAACCCGAAATTATACGGACAAGCAGGGCAAGACGCGCTATGTAACCGAGATTTGGGCCGATCAGATGGAGATGCTCACTCCCCGGGCCGCCTCAGCCGCTCCGTCTGCTCCTCGAGTACCTGCCGACGAAAACAACAGCGATTGTCCCTTCTAAGTCCTCTCCATAAAAAACATGCCCAGCATCCAGATACCCTTTAGTGGCCGGCCCGAGCCTCTTTCATTACAGAAAGATGGTACCGTCGCGATCCATTTCTGGGCTA
>VSQE01000124.1 GCA_009775705.1 Prevotellamassilia sp. | reverse complement strand
AACGCATTCTCATTGAGGATATTTTGAACGCTCAATGCGGATTCCTTAAAATACTCCGTCAGTTTGATGGCTCGTTCTACCGTCAACAAGTCGATATAGGTTTTATCACACTCTCCACAAGTCCATCGGGCTAATTGGATAATCAGGCAGAAACGGATAATGTATATTTCCAATTTGCAATAGATACTCACAATGGTGTCATTTGTCTCTTGGTCGCACAATTCTGAGAAGTGGTGCTGCCATTCGTAAAGCCGTCTCTTGGCATCCTCCGTGAAAAGAAGAATCTGCGGTTCTATCTCTCCAAACTCATTGAGGGCATACTCTTGTTGTATCAGTTTGTCAATAATGGCATTCCATTCTTGTTCGATGTTCTCCGGTAGTTCCTTGTCATTCCAACGAGCCTTCTGTTGCAGATTGGGCATCACAAACAGAATGCGGTCGATGAATCCGTTACTGGAACGTTCACCTTTAGCCAACTCACTGAGAATCTTCTTTTGAATAGTACCAATAACTGAGATATACGGTCGCTTGATGAAGATGGAACTTTTGGCATTCTTGCGGTCGGATATAGTGGTCTTGGCACTGAACACCGACAGCCAGAACTGTTCTTCCGAACCGTTGTTATAGCGGTTGAAGTTCTTGAACCAAGCGGATAACTCGTCAGCCCACAAGCATAAACCACGTTTGTTTTGCGCATGGATAAGGCTCAAACCTTCAGGCGTTACATCCGAAATTAAGAAGCGTTTACGAACTGGCTCCTGAGGAAATTGTTCTTCACCGCTTTCCGCTCGTTCTTTGCGGCTCATACTCATCAGCTCATCATACTTGGCAAGAGCCTTTTCAAAGACTTGATTCTGCTGGTAGTCATAATCAAGAAACGGTTTCATAGCAAAACTGAGCGGATGGCTTTTGTTTGCTCCCGGTCTTCCAATCAATGCCATATACAGAATAGGACTTTCTATCCAGCTTTGCTTGATTTGGGCAAGATGCGTGTTGCCGATGCCAACTGCAATCGCTGTAAGAATTGCAGAGGCAATGTAGTCAGTCGGGTAGTTATGGCATTCGTGAACCTCACTGATGATGCGTTGGATTTTTGTCGGGAATATGCTGACAGGAAAATCAGTGCCAGCCAATCGCATACTTAAATCAACCGCTTCGTCAATGATGGATACCGGATTAATAGAGGATGTATCCATAGTTCTACTCATTAAAACTTCATGGATGATTTGGACTTATGACGGACACCGCCTTGCATATTTGCCAGCATCTCCTCGTAAGTCTGTTCTGCACTCTTTCTACGCCCGTTCTCAATCCAAGCAAGAAGTTCGTCCTCATAGAAATAGAGTTTCTTTCCTTTTTTGTAAGCCGGAAGCAGCCCTTTGCGTACCAATGTATAGATGGTAGGCTTTGCTTTTCGGATGATACGGCAAGCATCCTCTATTTCTACCAACACATGTTTGTCAGATGGCTGTGGCTGGAGTTCCGCTACCATCTTTTTCAACTCGATGACCTGTTCGGTCAGATAACCTACCGCTTCGGGCAGCTTATCAAATGTTACTGTTTCTTTTTGCATACGCCAATCGTTTTTAATTGTTCGACGGCAAAGGAAACAGGTGTTTCAATGGTGGAATCATTCACCAAAATATAACTGATGAATAACTTTTTGATGGTAATAAGTGATGATTACGAGTAATTTAAGTACCTTTGTGTCATGAAATACTAGTGGTTATTGAAGCTATAAAACAAATTTGTCGTTTATGATACCGCAATTTGAAGAAATACGGATACAGGCATTGAAAGAATTAAGTGCCGGGATAGTTATGAGAGCTAAAGATTTACGCATTCCTTTGGCTAAGCATTTTGGATTGACCGATGAGGAAATGAATGCTTGGTATCCTTCTGGTAATGGCGAAATATTCTTAGACCGTATTTCGTGGGCTTTATCGTATCTTTTTATTGCAGGTCTTGTAGAAAAGCCCCAAAGAGGTGATTATAAAATCAGCGAAAAGGGACTGTCTATGCTTTCTTCATGCACGGAGAAACAAATAAATGAGTTCATCAAAGTAACAGTGAATGCGAAAACTCCGAAGAAAAGTTCTAAAAATAAGGATGCTAACAACACTTCTTCCCATTTGGGAAATGATGATGAACGTACACCGGAAGAAGAATTAGCTGATTCTTATGATAGGATAAAGCAGAATGTGCAATCTCAAATTCTGACAACTATATTAAGTAAAAAGCCACAAGAATTTGAACGGTTAGTTGTGAAATTACTTCAAGCAATGGGGTATGGTGGCGAGGTCAAAAACTCAGGTGTTGTAACGAAACTATCTAATGATGGTGGTATAGATGGTATCATTAAAGAAGATATTTTAGGATTTAATCATATATCCATACAGGCAAAGCGATATGCTTTAGATAATAATGTTCAGCGTCATGAGGTTCAGAGCTTTGTAGGAGCTGTTGCAGGAACACCATCCAAGAAAGGTGTATTCATCACCACCTCTGATTATTCTAAAGGTGCGATGGAATATGTGGAAAGCCTTAACGGTTCACCAACTATTATCCTGATAAATGGTCAGCAATTAACAGAATATATTTATGACTATGGCTTGGGATTGCAAACAGAGAAAGTCCTTAAAGTCATGAAAATGGATATGGACTACTGGGATG
>VSQE01000123.1 GCA_009775705.1 Prevotellamassilia sp. | reverse complement strand
GAAGACTCGAACACCGTAGAATCAGCGTTCGAGCCATACTTTATTGCGCTATTTGTGTTTTATCGGACAGCAATATATGGAAATCGAAGAGGGCGTGTTCCGTTTCACGACGCAAAACGGCATCATGAAAAAGCGGCACGAAAAGGAGCCTGCCGTCGGCATCGAAAACTGCCGCGCACGGTTGGGACCGCTCTATCCCGGGCGTTTCACACTGACCGTCCGGGAAGAAAACTCCGAGTATGAACTGAATCTGACCATACGCCTCAAATGAAAAAGATAAATTGCATCGCCATAGACGACGAACCCATAGCACTGTCCGTCATATCCCAATTTTGTTTGCGGACGGGCGGTCTTGACCTGCTTACCTACAGCGAACCGCAGGAAGGAATGCAAGCCGTCATCGACAAGCAACCCGACATCGTTTTCCTCGACATAGAGATGGACTGCCTGAACGGGCTCGACATCGCACGCAAACTGCCGGCATCGACCTGCTTCATCTTTACCACAGCCTACATCCGCTACGCCCTCGACGGATTCGACCTCGACGCCGCCGATTTCCTGCACAAACCGTTCTCTTACGAAAGGTTCAAGACAGCCGTGGAAAAAGCAGTGCGACGGCTGGAATATATCCGTAATGAAAAAGAGTGCATCGTTGTCAAGCAGGAATACAACAATGTAGTGATTCCTGTTTCCGACATACTCTACATCGAAGCAATGGAAAACTATTGCAAAATTTTCCGTTGCAAGGGACGCTACACGCTTTCGCGCATGAACCTCAAAGCGGTAACGAAGCTGTTGCCGCCCCGGAACTTCATCCGCATACATCGTTCGTTCATCGTCCAGCTCGACAGCGTTCAGCATTTCAACAAACAGGAACTTCGGCTTACCACCGGGCAGACCTTACCCATCGGCAGGCAATATGCCGAAAAAGTGATTTCCCGGTTGCACTCTCCCAGGAACATGAAAGGACTCAACATGGCAGAATAAGTACATATAAATGAACAGGATATATTTTGTGGTAAAACTGCAAGAAAATGAGTAAAATATCAATCTGGGTTATGCGATTTTATAGCATATACTTAAAAAAAAGAATGTTAATCACCATTTTACATCACTAATACAGACGATTACTTTTGGGAATATTATTATATTTGTGGGAACTATACGGTATCAAATGTACAATAGAATAGCATATGGTGACTGTGTATTAGATTGATATAAAATATATTTCGGTTCAAGCGTGGAATAGCAATGATTCGGTTCAAGCGTGGAATAGCAATGAATGTGTTATGGAAAGTCGTAGAGTTGTTATGATTTGGATTACGGTTACGGCGATGGTGATGTTAGCATTGCCGTTTGCTGTTGCCAGATTTGCGTCTGAATGTTCAGGAATGGCATTGTGCATGATGCTGTTCTTCATTGTCAATCCAATTTATTCTGCCATTCTTGGATTCCGTTGCGGTAGAAATATGCGTCAGATGTGGAATCTTCCGTTGATTTCAGCGGTTACATTCCTTGCAGGAATATGGCTGTTCTTTAACATTAAAGAAGTGTGGTTTATTATATATGCCGCAGCCTATTTGATGATAGGATGGATGGCAATGGGGATAAGTAAACGTTTAAAGAAAGGAAACATATAAAAGAGGCAAGACACCAGAAATCGAATATGCCGTTGCAATGTGATAAGCGGAAAGCCAGAGTGTCATCCAACTTCCCGTTTTCTGATTTTCCGGAGGGGAACAGAAGAATTTCCCCCCCCTCCGGACTTACAATATGGGGGGACGGATAAGGTGCGCAAGGGAAAGCATCAGCTGTTTCTCATTTCTCTGAGGAGTTCTTTCTGATGTTCGGACAATCCTGTAGGCAGTTTTACTTTGTAGGTGATGATCAGGTCGCCGAATGTTCCGTCTCTTTTGCCGTAGCCTTTGCCTCGCAGGCGCACTTTGCTTCCGTTTTGGGTTTCGGGTTTCACTTTCAGTTTCAGTTTCCCGTTTTGGGTCTGTAGGATGATATCTCCTCCGAGTAGGGCTGTGTACATGTCAATGTCGATGCTTACTTCCATGTTGTAGTTGCGGGTGTCCTCATGCGTATACGACGCTCCTGTCCGGCGGCTGCCGCCAAACAGGTTTTCAAAGAATGAAGAGAACCCTCCGCTTTCTCCGTTGAACTGGCTGAAGTCGAATCCCGAGAAGCTGTCGCCCCATGAGGTTCCGGCACCGTTTCCGAATCCGCCGCCCGCTCCTTCGTAAATTTCAGCCTGTTTCCAGTGCTCCCCGTATTGGTCGTACTTCTTACGTTTTTCCGGATCATTCAGTACGTCATAAGCCTCATTCAGCGCTTGGAATTTGGCCTTGGCCTTCGGGTCGTTCGGATGCAGGTCGGGATGAAACTGTTTGGCACGTTTTTTATAAGCAGCCCTGATTTCTTTTTGCGGGGTTTCCTTATTGATCCCCATGATTTTGTAGTAGTCGATAAATGCCATAAACTGATAGTTTTATTTACTCAGACAAGAAGCAAAAGCAATGCCAAACCTTTCGTACAACAGTTATATAATTGTAAATTTTTGAATTATTTTCAGAAAAGGAATACAGATGCGTATGCAAGGCTCTTATTCTGGGTCAAGCCGAAATGGCGGTGCATGGATTTTGAGAAAAGTGTTAAATTTGTGGCATGAAAACCGCAGATGCAATAT
>VSQE01000122.1 GCA_009775705.1 Prevotellamassilia sp. | reverse complement strand
CCCCCTTCCCCCCCTCCCTCCCCCTTTCTCCCCCCCATACCTTTTTTGGTGTTAGAAGCGTATAACAACCAAAAACAATCAGAAATATCCAATCGTAAATCTCTATTTATCAGTGTATTCTAAAAATTAACACTTTTCGGCTGCTTTTTGATTCTTCCCAAATTTCCACATATTTTTGAGACGTATTTCTGACGTGGAGAATTTGCGGAGCTTGTTTCTTGTCACATCGTGCAGACAGTTTACAAGGGTTTACAACCGTTTACGACAAGCGACAGTAACCGCTCCTACTTGCAGCGATGGTAACATCGTGCAGAAAGGCGACAACGGTTGACTGCCGTTTACTTCCATTCACCATTTCAGGGATACACGATTGAAGGAATGAACATGTAAACGATAAAGCAGCATGAAAGCAACAAGAAAATGCAGTTTTTGCGGCAAGTCATTTGTAACCTGGAGCGGGGTGCAGAGATATTGCAGCGAGGCTTGTCAGGCGAAAGCCAAACGAGCCAGAACGGAACAGAAGAACAACCTCTTCAAAGCCGCCAAACCCTTGATGGAGATACAGCATCAGGAGTATCTCACCTTTTCCAAAGCAGCCACACTCATGGGCTGTTCCCGGCAGTATGTTTATAAACTTGTAGCCCTCGGCAAGCTGAAAGCCTCACGTATCAGCAACCGCATGGCATTCATCCGAAAGGCGGACATTGAGCGGATGCTGGAGGGCAACCCCTACCACCGTGTCCTGCCCGGCAGCACTTCCGCATCGAGAAAATCCGCATCATCGTCCTTACCAGCCAAAAGAGAAAAAAGGGAAAAAGAAATTGATGAAGTTCTGGATTTCTATTCGGGCGAGGAGGTGATGTCGCTCTTCAAGGTCAAGCAGTCGTGGCTATACACCACCGCCAAGCGCAACCGCATACCTATCTGCCGCATCGCAGGGAAGAACTATTACAGCAAAAAACACATTGACGAGTTCTTCGGTGTGGCTGTAGATACAAGCAATATCACCGACTGGCTCCTGATTGAAGAAGCGGAAGAACTGTTCGGCATGAAGCCGGGCGCATTCCGGGCATACGCCCACCGTCACAGGATACCGACCAAAAGAGAATACGGGCGCACTTACTACTCCAAATTCCATCTGGACGAACTCCGCAGGACAGACCTCGTGAACGATGAACGCTACTACACCGTGGAGCAAGTCCGGCAGATTTACGGGCTTTCCTCCGCCAACATCAGCCATATCGTCAAGGTGAAGCGCATCGAAAAGATAAAAGTAGGCGTGAAAAACCTGCTTTTGCGCTCCGATGTGGAGCGTGTCATGGCTGAAAGGGAGAAACAACCATGAGCAACCGACATTACCGGAAAATTATTTCAAAATGATTGCCGTGGAGGTCTTCACGGTTGTTTCACGTTGTTTTTTTGCCACCGTAAACACGGGGACACCCCCGAAAATGTACAACTTAAAACATCATCGATATGAGCAAATGCAAGACAGTTACCTTGCGCAAGCGCAAGATTAAGAACGGTACACAGTATTCGCTGTGTCTGGATTATTATCCCGGCTACCGTGACAACACCACCATGAAAGTGATTACACGTGAAGCTTTGGGAATTTACATCTTCGCCAAACCAGCCAACCAGCAGGAGCGTGACTTCAACGCACGCATGATGAAAAAGGCGGAGATACTTCGCAACAGACGTTACGAAGCCATCTTCAACGAGAACAACGGCTTCTTTGACAAAGCCAGGATGAAAGGGGATTTCCTCGCCTACTTCAAGGAACTGGCAGATAGGAAGAATATCAAGTGGCAGCACGTCTATAAGCACTTTAAGCGGTTTGTAAAGGGTAAATGCACCTTTGAAGAAGTGGATGTGGACTTGTGCCGCAAGTTCATGGAATACCTGCTGAACGCTCCCCAGACCATACACATCAACCAAAAGCTGCATATCAATTCTGCGGCGGGCTACTGGTCGGCTTTCCGTGCCGTCCTGCACACGGCCTACCGTGACAGGAAGATAAAGGAGAATCCCAACGGCTTTCTGGACCGCATCGAGAGTATTCCCACCATGAGGGAGCATCTGAGCCAGGAGGAACTGATACGGCTTGCCGAAACGCCATGCGAGGAAGAGGTTCTGAAAAGGGCTTTCCTTTTCGCCTGCCTGACGGGATTGCGGAAGAGCGACATCAGGCAGCTTACCTGGCAGCAGATACAGCCGTACACCAACGGCAAGATGTTCGTTACCACCCGTATGCAAAAGACGAAGCAGATTGTACACAATCCCATCAGTGATGAAGCCTACGGACTGCTCGGGGAACGGTGCGAGGGGCTTATCTTTGACGGGTTCAAGGACAAGATGCTGCAAGGACCTCTGAAACGCTGGCTTTTGGCAGCAGGCATAACCAAGAAGATAACCTTCCATTGCACCCGGCATTCATTCGGAAGCCTGCACGTGGAAATGGGTACGGACATGGCTGTCATACAAGCCTGTCTGGGACACAAGAACATTACCACCACACAGATCTACACTAACATTTAAAGTTGCACAATTATTGATATATTATAAAAGTCAATAGTTTAGCGATTATGAAGCGTCTATTCAATTTCGCTTCTTCTTAATATTCACTTTTAAACGATTTAATATAAAATTGAAAGTCGCTATAGTCTGATGAGGCTATAACGACTTTCAAAACATAGTTTATATGCTTATTATCAATGAATTATGTGATTTTTATCAATATTCACTTACTTGCAGTTGTGAATATTAAAGATACCGATCATATACTTTGCGATAATAATAGCCTTTGCCATATTCCAAACGATGGTTATCCATGTCCATTTCTATATAAGTGTCTCCA
>VSQE01000121.1 GCA_009775705.1 Prevotellamassilia sp. | reverse complement strand
TCTGAACTTCGTCACCAACCTTAACGATACCGGTTTCCACACGGCCGGTAGCAACAGTACCACGACCCGTGATAGAGAACACGTCCTCAACAGGCATCAAGAAAGGTTTGTCCTTATCGCGGACAGGCTCCTGAATCCAGCTGTCGCAAGCCTCCATGAGCTTCATTACAGACTCTTCCCACTGAGCTACGCCGTTAAGGGCACCGAGGGCAGAACCGCGAATGATAGGAGTATCCTCTTCAAAGTCATAGGATTCGAGCAATTCACGCATTTCCATCTCAACGAGTTCAAGCATTTCCTCATCCTCGACCATGTCGCATTTGTTAAGAAAAACAACAAGACGGGGAACGTTTACCTGACGGGCGAGCAGAATGTGTTCGCGAGTCTGGGGCATCGGACCATCAGTTGCAGCCACTACGATGATAGCACCGTCCATCTGAGCGGCACCAGTAACCATGTTCTTCACATAGTCGGCGTGACCCGGGCAGTCTACGTGTGCATAGTGACGGTTTCCAGTCTCATACTCAACATGAGAGGTATTGATAGTGATACCACGTTCTTTCTCCTCGGGAGCATTGTCAATAGAATCGAAAGAGCGCAATTCGGAAAGACCAGCCTTTGCCAAAACGGTGGTAATGGCAGCAGTCAGGGTAGTCTTACCGTGATCAACGTGACCAATCGTACCGATATTTACATGCGGTTTGGTACGCTCAAATTTTTCTTTAGCCATAGCTTTGTTATTAGAAATTTATGAATGAATTTTCGTCTTGCTTTCTACAAAAAAGAGCTGTTAGTGAGACTTGAACTCACGACCTCTTCCTTACCAAGGAAGTGCTCTACCGCTGAGCTATAACAGCAAGTGAGCGGAAAACGAGGCTCGAACTCGCGACCCCCAGCTTGGAAGGCTAGTGCTCTACCAACTGAGCTATTTCCGCAAACTTGTGGGCAAAGATGGATTCGAACCACCGAAGGCGTAAGCCAGCAGATTTACAGTCTGCCCCATTTGGCCACTCTGGTATTTGCCCTTTTCCAAGACCTCCCTTTCTCACAACCCCGTCTGCCGTAACAAACTTTGCATCCGTGTTCGGGAAATGTCCTCGAAACGGCTGCAAAGTTATGTATATTTTTTTAATTGCAAAACTTTTTCATTACTTTTTTTGTTTTTCCTTGTATTTTTCCAGTTGACGCAGCAATATTTCCACGCAGAGGTCTACTCCTTCCTCAAAAGTGTCGCATATTTTCTCTGCATGCAGTTCCGCACCGGGAACGTACACATGGACGGACGTCTCCTTGTTATTGGCCGTCTCAGGTTTCACCACTTTCAGACTGACTTCTGTCTTTACAATATTTTCGCTGTACTTTTCGAGTTTGGCCACTTTCTTCTGGATAAATGCGTTCAGTTTTTCGGTGGCGTCGAACCGGATGGATTGAATTTTCAGTTCCATAAGTTTCCTCCTTTTTTAATTAAGCCCTCGGATGGGCATGTTCATATTCTTTTTTCAGCTCCGCGAATGTGGTGTGGGTGTATATCTGGGTGGTCGAGAGGCTCTCGTGTCCCAACAGCTCCTTTACGGCTTCGATTTCCGCTCCGTTGTTGAGCATCACCGTGGCAAAGGTATGCCGCAGCACATGCGGGCTTTTCTTTTTCTGCATTGTCACCATCGACAGGTATTTCCGGACCGTGCGCCTCACCTCGGCCTGCCCTATACGCCGGCCGGCCGCATTGGTGAAGAGAGGTGCGCCGAAGACATCCCGGTCTTCGCGTCCGCCTATGTAGGCAGCCATCTCGCGGGCCAGTTCGGAGCCGAAAGGGATGATGCGTTGCTTGTCACGCTTTCCGGTCACCTTCAGCTCTCCCGCCGTCAGACTCACATCCGCCACATCCAGCCCGATAAGTTCACTGATGCGGACACCTGTGGTGTAGAAAGTGAGCAGGATGAGGCGGTCGCGCTGTCCTTTTCCGCCGGCGGGAAAGACCACATCGTCGAAGAGACGGTCCATTTCCTGCTCACGGACAAAAGCGGGCAGGACGCTGCCCGTCTTGGGATTCTGCACGCGCAACATGGGGTTGCGCGTGATGGCACCTGTCCGGACCAGATAGCGGAAAAACGAGCGCAGCGAACTGAGGGCGCGCTTCACGGTACGGGGCGAAACGGAGCGGTCGGTCTCTGCCACAATCCAGCCGCGAACGACATCGCTGTCCACGGTCTGCCATGTAAGCCCGCCGTCCAATTTCCGGAAATAGTTGCCAAAGGCTATCAGATCGTCCCGATAGGTCGCTACCGTGCGGGGCGAATATCCGCGGTCGGCAATCAGATATTCCAGAAAATGTTTCACCAGCTCCATCGTCTTTTGCTTTAAACCTTTCAAAGGCGAATGTAGCAAACTTTTCGCGCCTTTCCAAACAAATGCCTGTTTTTTTGCGGCAGCATAACATTTTTTCGGTTTTAAGGATTCCGCATGCACCGCAATTCGGACAAAACCCAGTCAACTTTCACAAGAGAAGACTTTACCCGGACCGTCAACCAAAATCAGGAAAATACACCGCTGCGTTCATACAGGTTTATACCCAATACATTGAGCAATATATCTCTGCTCCATCCATTTTCCAATGTTTGACGCACATAGAACAACGCCTTATCCGAATCAGTTGAGCATTTGTCTATAATATAGCGGTGATGTCCCCAAGGAGTTGAGAACAAATCAAAATATAACCTTTCCACAAGCTGTGGAATATTTTCTTTCTCAGATTCTTCCACAAGTTGTGGAAGAAATGCAACCTGTTGACTATAAAGAGCATAGAAGCGTTTTGCATAGCGGATAGATGTTTCAGACAGTCCTTCCACATCAGGCATTTCATGACGCAAGTCACGACTTAGTGCAGCGTAAAACTTACTGCCATATTTGCTATCCGCTTGCTTTTCTTCTATATCCTTACCAAGTTCCCAATAATAGCAAAGCAATTCTCTAAGTAGATGTTGAAAATTAGTTTATATCAATTTTTTTGCGTATCTTTCCTCTAAAACGTATTTGGCATCTTTT
>VSQE01000120.1 GCA_009775705.1 Prevotellamassilia sp. | reverse complement strand
AACGCGAACGCGACTCCTTTCGCAATATCGCCGAGATAGTCGTCAGCAACAAGAACTTCAGCCTGTCGGGCGTGCGTTTCGACATTGCCACCAAACGCCATCCCATGCCCTACGATCCGGCCAACTTCTCCTTCAGCTATGCCTACAGCAACCGCCATACGTCCGGCGAGACAACCGCATGGGAGAAAGACCAGACCTGGAAATGGAATTTCAACTACAACTACTCTCCCAACTACAAAGGCTACGAACCCTTCAAAAAAATGAAAGGAAAGAGCAAATGGCTGAAGATACTGAAAGACCAGACTTTCAATTATATTCCCCAAAACATATCGTTCAACTCCGACATCATCCGAGACTATTACGAATTGCAGGAGAGAGACGTCGACACTCCCGGGAACAGCAACATACCCCTGACATGGTCCAGTGATTTCCTGTGGAACCGCAGTTTCACTTTAAGGTGGGACCTCACCAAAAACATACACATGAACTTCAACTCGGGAACCAATGCCGAAGTTGAGCAGCCCTATACCGCTGTCAACAAGGATTTATATCCCGACCGCTACCATGCCTGGAAGGATTCTATATGGAACAGCCTCCGCAGTATGGGTACTCCGCTCAGCTATCAGCAGTCTTTCGATGCCTCGTGGAAACTGCCACTCAACAAACTGCCCGTATTCGACTGGCTCACCAGCGATGTGAAATACTCTGCTACATACAGCTGGCTGCGCGGTGCAGACCTTGACAATGGAACCTCCTTGGGTAACACCATCGCCAATTCCCGCACCGTCAACGGAAACGTACGCCTCAACATGGAGACACTCTACAACCACGTGCCGTTTCTCAAAAAGACAAACAGAAAATTCTCCTCTTCGGGTTCTTCCACCTCAAAGAAAACCGAACAGAAAAATTTTGTCAAGGAAATACAACTCAAGGCAGACACCACACTGACCGTTGCCCACAATCAGAAAAGTAAGAAGATACGCGTAACGGCCATCAAATCCGACGGAAGCCGGTTCCCCGTCCGCTACAAAGTGCTTGACAACAACAACATCGTCATCCTTACCCAGGACACCGTAAAACTGAAACTGACCGTCAGCCCCCGCCGCCGCACGGAGGACCAGAAATGGTATAAAGTCCTGCAATACACGGCCCGCGCAGCCATGATGGTTCGCAATGTCAGCATATCCTACAACAATTCCCGCAACATGTCTCTCCCGGGATTCCTTCCCCGCATAGGCGACTTTTTCGGACAAAACAGCAACGGAGGCCTGCAACCGGGACTTGACTTCGCTTTCGGTCTCGCCGGCGACAGCTATATCCGGCGGGCGGCTGAACGGGGCTGGTTGCTGATGACGGACAGCATCATCACTCCAGCCACCACCAACATGAAAGAAGATCTGCAAATAAGGGCAACGGTCGAGCCATTCCGCGATTTCAAGATTGATGTAAACGCCAGCCGCAACGTCAACAAGTCGCAAAGCATACAATACATGTTCGACGGGATGCCTACAACCCGTTCCGGCTCCTTCACAATGACAACCATCAGCATCGGAACCGCGTTCGACAAAGGCGGCAATGCCAACAACGGCTACAAAAGCAAGACATTTGAACGCTTTGTCAACTCTTTGGAGTCCTGCCGTCAGCGCGTGGAGAACAAGTTCATCGGAGCAACCTATCCCGAAGGATCAGAACTGGCAGGCAAGCCTTTCGATCCCGCAAACGGCACCGTCAACCGCTATGCGGCCGAAGTCATGATCCCCGCATTCCTCAGCACATACGCTTCCGGCGGAAGTTCCCTCGACCTGTTCCCCTCCATCAAGCGAATGCTCCCCAACTGGTCCGTGACATACGCCGGACTGGCCAGACTGAAAGCCATGAAAAAGGTATTCAAGAGCTTCAACCTGAACCACTCCTACAAGAGCATCTACTCCGTAGGTTCCTACAATACGCTCACCAGTTTCAGAGAATACATGGGCGGCTACGGATTCGTACAGGATGTGGCATCGGGGCTGCCTATTCCCAGCTGCATGTACGACATTTCCACAGTCAGCATCAACGAGAGTTTCTCTCCCCTCTTCGGCGTGGACATGACCTTCAAGAACAACATCACGACCAAAGTGGAATACCGCAAAACCCGCGTACTGCTTCTCAGCATGACCTCGCAGCAACTCAGCGAAACCCGCTCCAACGACTTTGTCATAGGCTTGGGATATAAAATCAACGACCTGAACCTCTTCACACCGCGCAAAACCGTAAGGAGCAAACGCAAAGGCAGAAATTCAAAATCCGAAACCAACCAGGAAACAAAAAACAACAGTCGGGGTTTCTCCAATGACCTGAATCTGCGGCTCGACCTTTCTTTCCGCAACCAGAGTGCTCTGAACCGTGACATACTGACCCTGCTGTCACAGGCCACCAGCGGCAACAACGCCGTGCAGGTATCCTTCTCTGCCGACTATGCCCTGAGCAAATTCCTGACACTCACGGCATACTATGACCGGCAGATGAACAAACCGCTGCTCACCTCCTCTTCCTATCCCATCACGACACAGGATTTCGGGGTCAGCCTCAAATTCATGCTCACGCGATAAATCCAATCCTAAAATTACTACGCACCCTCATTATGATGTCATTGGCCTGCACTTGTTTGCAGGCCAATGACATTATGGCCAAATGAATACACGGCCAATCAACAAACTGCCCTTATTAACCAGGCACTATTTCCAATGGAAGATACTATTGCCGATCCACAATACGCCAATAGCAAAAATCAAAGTGATCAAGAAAGTTACAATCCAACGCAGCAGCTTATCAGATATTTTCCTATACACCCAAGGCTGAATCCAATTAAAAGCTATGAAACCTACGATAAAAATAAGTACATGCGGAAACCACTTCATAATTAAGGAATACTTTTTTCTTCAGCAAAATTAGAAAATTCCAATAACAACCAGACCTTCACACTTAAAATTTTTTATTACTGTCCGCTAAACTTTTTTTGAGCGATTGAAAAATTAGGAGGCTGTGTCGTAATTAAGTTTTACGGCGCAG